>NZ_CP107902.1:984000-1312000 GCF_036013935.1 Streptomyces sp. NBC_00461 | reverse complement strand
GACTGGAGGGCCACGCCCTGGCCTTCACCACCGGCCGCGGCAACGATGTCCAGGCCGCTGCCATCGCGGCCCTGGCCCCGCACGTGGTGGGCCTGTCGGTCGAAGAGGTCTGCGGCGACCTCGGTGCGTTCTCGCGCACCCTCGTCCACGATCCCCAACTGCGCTGGCTCGGCCCGGAGAAGGGCGCCATCCACATGGCCACCGGCGCGGTCGTCAACGCCGCCTGGGACCTGGCCGCCAAGCGGGCCGGCAAGCCGGTGTGGCAGTTCCTCGGCGAGATGTCGCCCGAGGACCTGGTCGCCCAGGTCGACTTCCGCTGGCTCAGCGACGCGATCACCCCCGAAGAGGCGCTGGAGATCCTGCGCCGCGCCGAACCGGGCCGCCAGGAGCGCATCGCCCGCCTGCTGGAGCGCGGCTACCCCGCCTACACCACCACTCCCGGCTGGCTCGGCTACTCCGACGAGAAGCTGGCCCGCCTGGCCCGCGAGGCCGTCGCGGACGGCTTCACCCAGATCAAGCTGAAGGTCGGCGCGGACCTGGAGGACGACGTACGCCGCATGCGCACGGCCCGCGAAACGGTCGGCGACGGCATCCGCATCGCCGTGGACGCCAACCAGAGGTGGGACATCCAGCCGGCGATCGAGTGGATGCACGCCCTGGCGCCCTACGAGCCGTACTGGATCGAGGAACCCACCTCACCCGACGACATCCTCGGCCACGCCGCCATCCGCAAGGCCGTCAGCCCCATCAAGGTCGCCACCGGCGAGCACATCGCCAACCGGGTCGTCTTCAAGCAACTCCTCCAGGCCGGCGCGGTGGACATCGTGCAGATCGACTCCGCACGGGTCGGCGGCGTCAACGAGAACATCGCCATCCTGCTGCTCGCCGCCAAGTTCGGCGTCCCCGTCTGCCCGCATGCCGGCGGCGTCGGCCTGTGCGAGATGGTCCAGCACCTGTCGATGTTCGACTACGTCGCCGTATCCGGCACGACCGAGGACCGCGTCATCGAGTACGTCGACCACCTGCACGAGCACTTCGTCGACCCGGTGCGCATCGCGGACGGCCACTACCTGGCGCCGACACTCCCGGGACTGAGCGCGCAGATGCACGTCGAGTCCCTCAAGGAGTACACCTACCCCGACGGCCCCGTCTGGACCGCCCGTGTCTGACGCTCCGGCCCTCGTCGACGCCCACCACCACGTGTGGGACCTGGACCAGCGGCCGCAGCCCTGGCTGGACGAACCCGGACACGAGCCGATCCGCCGCAGCTTCAGCTCGCACGCCCTGCGATCGGCCGCGACCCGGCCGATCGCCGGACGGCGGCTGACGAGCACGGTCGTCGTCCAGTGCGTCACGTCCGTGCCCGAGACCCGCGACCTCCTCGCCCTGGCCGACGGCGACCCGTTGATCGGCGCCGTCGTCGGCTGGGCGGACCTGACGTCCCCGGCGGTCGGCGACATGCTCGACGACCTGCGGGCGGGATTGGGCGGAAGGCACCTGCGGGCCGTACGGCACGTCGTGCAGGGCGAGTCGGACCCGCACTGGCTTCAACGACCGGACGTGGAAAGGGGGTTGGCGGCGGTCGGCGAGCGCGGGCTCGGATACGACGTGCTGGTCCGCAGCCACCAGCTCCCGCAGGCGATCCGTCTCGCGGAACGACTCCCGGAGCTGCCGCTCGTCCTGGACCACGCGGGCAAGCCGCCCCTCGCACAGGGAGAACTGACCGACTGGGCACAGCAGTTGCGGACACTGGCCGGCCATCCCCAGGTTCGCTGCAAGGTGTCGGGCCTGGTCACGGAGGCCGATCACGAGAAGTGGACGATCGAGGACATTCGCCCGGCCTGGGACGTCCTGCTCTCCGCCTTCGGCCCCGACCGGCTGATGTTCGGCTCCGACTGGCCGGTCTGCGTCCTCGCAGGCGGATGGAACCGCTGGGCCGCCACCGTCGAGGAACTCCTGGACGGCTGCTCCGACCCCGAGATCCACGCGGTGCTCGCCGGCAACGCCACCGCCTTCTACCACCTGACGCCCGCCCCGACGAAGGAGGGGACCTCGTGCTCCTGACAGAACTGCTGCACCCCGGGATCCTCGAATCCCTGGCCGGAGCGGGCCACGGCGCCCGCGTCCTGCTCGCCGACGGCCACTATCCCGCGAGCACCGCCACCGGCGAGCGCGCCAGGACCGTCCACCTCAACCTGGCCCCCGGCCTGCTCGACGTCACCACCGTGCTCGACGTCCTGCTGCGCGCCCTGCCCGTCGAGGCCGCCCACGTGATGGTGCCGCCCGAGGGCGAACCGGAGCCGCCGGCCATCGCCGAGTACCGCTCGAAGCTGGCACCCGTCCCGGTCGACACGCTCGGCCGCTTCGAGTTCTACGACGCCGCCCGCTCACCCGACCTGGCACTGGCGATCGTCACCGCCGACACACGTACCTACGCCAACCTGCTGCTGACCATTGGCGTCCGCGCCGAAGGGACCCTGACGACCCGATGACACTCGCCGTTCGTTACGTTTCCGCCCGCACTTTGGACACGGCTCCTGTGGATGCTTCGGCTCCGGGCCCGGGTGAGGTGGAGTTGGCTCCTGCTTTTGTCGGTATCTGTGGTACTGATCTGCATATTTTCCACGGTGACATGGATGCCCGGGTGGGTGCGCCGGCTGTTTTGGGGCATGAGATGTCCGGCCGTGTGGTGCGGGTCGGGGCGGGGGTGGAGGGCTGGCGGGCCGGGGATGCGGTGACGGTGATGCCGCTGCGCTGGGACGACTCCTGCCCGGCCTGTCGTGCGGGGCATCAGCATGTGTGTCAGAACCTGGACTTCATCGGTATCGATTCGCCGGGTGCGATGCAGCAGCGCTGGGTTGTGCCTGCCGCCACCCTGATCCGGCTGCCCGACACTCTTCCTCTGGACCGGGCGGCGTTGGTGGAGCCGACGGCGGTGGCCGTGCACGACGTGGGCCGCGCCCAGGTCGCCGGGGGCGAGAGGGTCGTGGTGGTCGGTGGTGGGCCGGTCGGCATCCTGATCGCGCTGGTGGCGCGGGCCGCGGGGGCAGAGGTGCGGGTGGTGGAGCTGAGCGCGCATCGTCGGCTGCTGGCCGAGGAGTTGGGGCTGACGGCGTGGAACCCGGCTGACGTGGATGTGCCCGCGCTGGTGGGTGAGTGGACCGCCGATGCGGGCGCGGACGTGGCGTTCGAGGTGTCGGGCGCGGCGGGCGGTGTGGACACGGCCGTCGATGTGCTGGGTGTGCGCGGCCGGCTGTGCCTGGTCGCTATCCATCCCCGTCCCCGCGAGGTGAACCTGCACCGCTTCTTCTGGCGTGAACTCACGTTGGTGGGGGCCCGGTTGTATGACCGTTCCGACTTCGAGAAGGCGGTGGCGCTGGTCGCGGACGGCACGATCGCGGCCGAGCGGCTGATCAGCAAGGTCGTCCCCCTCACCGAGGCACCGGCCGCGTTCGAGGCCCTGGAGGGTGGCGGCGACGTGATGAAGATCCTCGTCGACTGCACCACCGACACCGACGATGTTCAGGGAGTGGCTGTATGACCGTCTTCGACCTCACGGGGAAGCTTGCCGTGGTCACGGGTGCGCGGCGGGGGATTGGCCGGGCGATGGCCCGTGCGCTTGCCGGGGCGGGTGCGGATGTCATCGGTGTGAGCGCTTCGCTGGAGGAGTCCGGCAGCGCGGTGGAGAAGGACGTCCTGGCCGCGGGCCGTTCCTTCGAGGCGATCCGCACCGACTTCGCCGACCCGGAGGCGGTACGCGCTTTGGGTGCGGACCTTGCCGGGCGCGAACGCCCGGTGGACATCCTGGTCAACAATGCGGGCACGATCCGTCGTGCTCCGGCGGCCGAACACTCGGATGCGGACTGGGAGTTGGTGCTCCAGGTCAACCTGAGTGCGCAGTTCGCGCTGACCCGGGCGGTGGGTGGGGCGATGGTGGCCCGTGGCCGGGGCAAGGTCATCTTCACCGCGTCGCTGCTCAGTTTCCAGGGCGGCATCACCGTGCCGGGCTATACCGCGTCGAAGCATGGCATCGCGGGTCTGACCAAGGCCCTGGCCAACGAGTGGGCCTCACACGGGGTGAACGTCAACGCCCTCGCACCCGGCTATATCGCCACCGACAACACCCAGGCCTTGCAGGACGACCCGGCCCGCAGCAAGGCCATCCTGGACCGGATCCCGGCCGGCCGCTGGGGCACCGCCGACGACCTGGCCGGCGCCACCGTGTTTTTGGCCTCGGACGCCGCCGCCTACATCCACGGCGTGGTGCTGCCCGTCGACGGCGGATGGCTGGGCCGATGAATGGCACCGGCCCGGCCGACGTGCTGGCCGGGGCGCGCATCCTGCCGGTGCTGACCGTGCCCGAACCCGCGACGGCCGGTCCGCTGGCCGAGGCACTCGTGGCGGGTGGTGCCCGGTGCGCCGAGGTCACCTTCCGCACCCCCGGCGCCGAACAGGTACTCAAGACCATGGCCGCCCATGGGGGGCTGGCTGTCGGGGCGGGCACGGTCCTCACGCCCGAGCAGGCGGAGCGGGCGGTGGCGGCCGGGGCCCGCTTCGTCATCTCGCCCGGCTTTGACGAGGACGTGATCGCGAAGTGCCGGGAGCTGGGGGTGCCGGTGGTGCCCGGCATCGCCACCGCCACCGAACTCATGCGCGCCCTCCGCGCCGGCATCACCACGGTGAAGCTGTTTCCCGCCGAGGTGCTGGGCGGCCTGCGTGCCCTGCGGGCGCTCGCGGCACCGTTTCCCGGGGTGCGTTTCGTGCCGACCGGCGGGATCGGCCCCGGCCGGCTGGCCGGCTACCTCGCCGAGCCGGCAGTCCTCGCTGTCGGCGGCAGCTGGCTGGCCACCCCCGCCCTCCTGGAGGACGGCGACTACGAGGGGATCCGCCGCCTGACGGCCGAGGCCGTGGAGGTGGGTTCGCCGTGAGTGATGTGGTGGCCCTGGGTGAGGTGATGCTGCGTTTCGACCCCGGCGAGGGACGCATCCGTACCACCCGCACCTTCCAGGTCTGGGAAGGAGGCGGTGAGTACAACGTCGTCCGAGGCCTGCGCCGCTGCTTCGGCCTGCGCACCGCCGTCGTCACCGCGCTCGCCGACAATGCGGTGGGCCGGCTGGTCGAGGACCTCATCCTGCAGGGCGGCGTCGACACCTCCCTGATCCGCTGGATCCCCGACGACGGCATCGGCCGCAGCGCCCGCAACGGGCTGAACTTCGTCGAACGCGGCTACGGCATCCGCGGCGCGCTCGGTGTCAGCGACCGCGCCCACACCGCCGCATCCCAGCTGCGCAAGGGCGACATCGACTGGGACCACGTGTTCTCCAGCGGGCCGCGCTGGTTTCACACCGGGGGCATCTTCGCCGGCCTGTCCGACACCACCGTCGATGTCGCCGACGAGGCCATGGCCGCCGCCCGCCGCCACCGTGTCAGCGTCTCCTACGACCCCAACTACCGTCCCAGCCTGTGGGCGGGCCGGGGCGGCCCACGGGCCGCCCGCGAGGTCGACCTGCGGCTGGCCCGGCACGCCGACGTCATCGTGGGCGCCCTAGGCCTGGCCGGAACGTATCCCGGACAGACCCGCATCAGCGCCGACGCAGTACCCAACGCCCTCGCCGAGGTGGCCGGCCTGCTGCCCCAGGCGAAGGTGCTGGCGACGACCCTGCGCGAGGTCCCCTCGGCCGGAGTCAACGACTGGACCTCGGCCGCCTGGTCCGCCGACACCGGTTACGTGGCCGGCCCGCGGATGCCCGGACTGCACGTCCTGGACCGGATCGGCTCCGGCGACGGCTTCGCCGCCGGCCTGATCCACGGCCTGCTCGCCGGCACCGGCCTGGAACGCGCCCTGGCCTACGGCACCGCCCACGGCGCCCTCACCATGACCACCCCCGGAGACACCTCCATGGCCACACTCACCGAGGTCGAGGCACTCATCGCGGGCGGATCGGCCCACGTCAGTCGCTGACCGGCGCCCCAGGCCGGCGCCCGTCACCCGTATCCCAGGAGCACGTCTTGCGCCTCCGGAAGATCCAGAAAACGTCCGTCTCACTGACCGAGCTCGGTTTCGGGGCGTCCGTGATCGGCAACCTGTACCGGGTCACCCCCGCCGCCGACGCGGCAGCCGCCCTCGACACGGCCTGGGACGCCGGCATCCGCTACTTCGACACCGCACCCCACTACGGCCTCGGCCTGTCCGAACAACGCCTCGGCGCCGCCCTGCGCCACCGCCCCCGCGACGAGTACGTCATCTCCTCCAAGGTGGGCCGGCTGCTGGTGCCCAACCAGGAGCCGCGCGGCGTCGACACCGAGGGCTTCGTCGTCCGCGACGACCTGCGCCGCCAGTGGGACTTCAGCCGCGACGGCGTACTGCGCTCCATCGAGGACACCCTTGAGCGCACCGGCCTGGACCGCCTCGACATCGTCTACCTGCACGACCCCGACGACCACTGGCGCCAAGCCGCCCTGGAAGCGATGCCCACCCTCGCCGACCTCCGCGACCAGGGCGTGATCGGCGCGATCGGCGCCGGCATGAACCAGTCGGCGATGCTCGCCCGCTTCCTGCGCGAGACCGCCGCCGACATGGTCATGCTCGCCGGCCGCTACAGCCTCCTCGACCAGTCCGCACTGGACGACATCCTGCCCGCCGCACAAGAACACGGCAAAAGCGTCGTCGCCGTCGGCGTCTTCAACTCCGGACTCCTCTCCCAAGACCGCCCCACCGAGGGCATGAAGTACGACTACCAGGACGCCCCACCCGAACTCGTCGCACGCGCACAAGCCATCGCCGACGTCTGCGAGCAGCACGGCACCACCCTGCCCGCCGCCGCCATCGCCTTCCCCCACACCCACCCCAGTATCATCAACGTCACCCTCGGCATGCGAACTCCGGAACAGGTCGGACGAAACGTGGAACTCCATGGTCAGTACATCCCGGACGGCCTCTGGGACGATCTCCGCGCGCAGGGGCTGATCAGGTCGGACGTGCTCATGGGGCACGGTGGGGGGAGGGATGAACGGTGTCTCTGACGGACAAGGCCATCGAGCAGATCCGTGAGCTGATCCGGACCGGTGCCCTGCCTCCGGGTTCGAAGCTCCCGCCGGAGCCGGACCTGGCCGCGCAGCTGGGGCTGTCCCGCAACCTCGCCAGGGAAGCGGTCAAGGCGTTGGCCGTCGCGCGGGTCCTGGAGGTCCGGCGGGGCGACGGCACGTATGTGACCAGCCTCCAGCCGAGCCTGCTCCTGGAGGGGCTCGGCGGTGCGGTGGAACTGCTGCAGGGCGACTCGGTCGCCCTGCAGGACCTCATGGAGGTACGGCGGCTCCTCGAACCGATCGCCACGGCCCTTGCCGCCACCCGGATCTCCGACGCCCAACTGGCCGAGGTGAAGCGGCATCTGGACGCCATGCGCGAGGCTCGCGACGACGTCGGTGAGCTCAACGCCCACGACGCGGCCTTCCACCGCGCCGTCGTCGCGGCCACGGGCAACGAGACCCTCCTCACCCTTCTCGAAGGGATCTCCGGCCGCACCCTGCGCGCCCGTATCTGGCGCGGTCTGGTCGACGACAAGGCCGCGGCCCGCACTCTCGCCGAGCACGAGGCGATCTTCAACGCGCTGTCCACCCGGGACGCCGCCCTCAGCCAGGCCGCCGCACTGCTGCACGTGAGCAACACCGAGCGGTGGCTGAGGGAACACCTGCGCTCCGGCGAACCCCTCCCCTTCGGAACGACAACGCTGAGGTGACGGAGGCCGCCGACCACGCGCACCCGCCCATGATCGGCGGTCGCATCAGCGGACCAGGCGTACCTCGCGCAGCCGGATCGTGGTTGCGGAGCCAACCGCTTCGAAACGAATCTCGGCGGTCCCGGCACCATGGTTCGCGTCCAGCGGGAGTACCTGGGAGATCTCCTCGCCCTCGGGATGCGACAAGGGCGTGAGCGTGGCCAGCACATGGCCGTCGACCAGCACGCGGGTCGATCCGGCACCGGGGTCCGAGAGGTGGGTCACCTGCAGGCCGGTGGCTGTGCCGTCCGCGTCTGTCAGGCGGTAGGACCACCATCCCGTGGCGGCCCGCCACCTCTGCCCGTCGGTGAGGCCCGACCACGTGTCCCGCCCCTCGAACCGGTGGTCGCTTTCGGGCTGTTGCTCGCCGACGGCAACGGCGTCAACGGTGCGGTCGTGCAGCGCGAGTGTCGCCGCGTCGGCCGCGCGCAGCTCCGCCCGCCGCTCGCGCAGCCGCTCCGGTTCCGTCAGGGGGAAGTAGAGGTGGTAGCGGGATTCGTGGATGCCGGCGAACGGGACGAGGGTGACGGACTCGCCCGCTCGCGCGTCCACGTGCTCCAGAGTGAACGCCAGCCGGTCCGGGGCGAGTCGGCGTACGCCGGCCGCCGGATCCGAGGCGCTCGGAGCGAGCACGACGGGCAGGTGCTCCAGGGGGCGCAACGGGCCGTCGGCGACATGTCCCATCCTGGAGTCGTCGGCGAACAGCCCGACCAGGTCGTTCCGGTCGCCCTCGGCCGCGAGGACGGTGGGCCCGAAGCGGAACGACACCCACGGCGAGCCGTCGGGGAGCAGCTCGGCGCTGATGCGCGGACGAAGCGGCATGGTGATCGTGTCCCCTTCGTGCCACGCCCGCTCCAGTCGCACGTAGGTCAGAGGCTGTCCGCCTGCTCCGCGGCGCGTCGTGAGCGGGGCGGGTCCGTCCTCGGGCGGTGCACCGTTGATACGGACCTGTGGCGTCCCTTCGTGCCAGCTGGGGACGCGTACGTGGATCGCCATCGGGGTGGTGGGAACCCCGCGTACGACGAGTTCGACCTCGTGGTCGTAGGGGGCCGTCCCGGTCTGCTCCAGCACCAGGTTCTGTTCGGGCAGGCTGAGGCGGGAGGCGATGAAGAGGTTGACGAACACGTCGCCGCCCTCGGCGGTGTAGACCAACTCGCCGTACTTCGCGTGGTTTTCCAGCCCGGTGCCGACGCAGCACCAGAAGCAGCTCTGGGGGGTTGACACCACGCGGTAGTGGCCCGGTCGCACCGGTGTGAAGTACACCAGCCCGCCCTTGGGATGCAGGGACGACAGGATGTGGTTGACCGTCGCGCGCTCGTAGTGGTCGAGCACCTCGGCGTCCGGCTCTTCGAGGAACAGCGCGCGGCTCAGCTTGAGCATGTTGTACGTGTTGCAGGTCTCGGGGCCCTCCGGCGACTGGAATGCGGAGCTGAAGTCGTCGCGGGGGTGCAGGTGTTCGCGTACGGAGTTGCCGCCGAAGGAGTACGTCCGGTGCCGGGCCATGGTCTGCCAGAAGAACCGGGCGGCGTCCCGCAGGCCGGGGTCGCCGTCGACCTCGCCGAGCCGCTGGTATCCGACGGCCTTGGCGATCTGGGTGTTGGCGTGCATCCCGTCGAGGACGTCGCGGTGCTCAGTCAACGGGCCGAGCAGGGAACGGTCGAGGAAGCGCCGCGCCAGGTCGGCGTAGCGGTCCGTGCCGGTGACGTCGGCGAGGTCCGCCAGGACCTCGCACATCCCGCCGAACTCCGTGCGGAGCATGGCTTCGTGGGTGTCGTCGTCCATCCCCGCCGCCAGGTGGTCCCACCAGTCGGCCAGCCGTCGGACGGCGGTCAGCGCCAGGTCCGAACCGGTGTGCCGGTGCGCGTCCAGCAGGCCCGCGAACAGCTTGTGCAGGTTGTACCACGGCACCCAGGCGCCACCGAGCTCGAACGAGTCCCGCTCCACCTGCCCCGCGGCGACCCGCTGCCACAGCCGGGCGCCGTCGGGAATGCCCCCTACGTAGCCGGTGCCCAGGGCGTCCTGGCACTCGACGATGCCCTCAACCAGACGTTCGACCATGGCCTTCGGCCGGGGATCGTCCGTCACCGCGCTCATGAGAGCGGCACCCGACACGGCGTGCCCGACGGTGTGTCCGTCGAGACCCGAGTTCTCCCAGTTGCCGTAGGACTCGGCAGTCGGCGGCAGGCCGGCCTCGCGCCGCAAGGGCGCCAGGAGCCGGTCGGTGTCGAGAGACAGCAGGTAGTCGAGAGCGGTGGCCTGTGCGTCCAGGAACGGGCCGGGGAGAAGGCGTACCGCGCTGCGGGGGAGCGACTGCATGGGTGGTGCTCGTCTTCCTTCGTTCGAAGCGTGCGGGCCTGCGGTGGAGAGGATCCCGACCGACCGTGCGACTGCTCGATACCGGTCGACCGGGGCGAGCCGTCGTGGTCTGAAATCGGTCGCCGCCGCGTGGCCATGCTCTCGCGTATCCGCGCGAGGCGATGAGGAGCTTCGCAGTGGGCACGGAAGGTGTCTGCTCCCGCTCGTCCTTGGTGTAGCGGTAGTAGACCCCGTTGTGCTTGATCACGGCCGAGTCGTTCACTGCGTACCCCGGATCGTGCCAGATGCTGGGCTCGCTGAAGGTGCGGAAGTCCGAGGTGGTGGCGTACAGCATCCTGTTGTACGTCGTGCCCGTGTGATCGGGGTCGTCCTCCGCGAAGAGTTTCGAGGCCCAGAAGACGACGTACGTGCCGAGTTCGTCCGCGTAACAGGCTTTCGGCGCCCAGGTGTTGCCGGCGTTGTCGGGGGACACCTCGACGAGGCGCTCGTCGGTCCAGTTCACCAGGTCGGTGGAGTCCCAGACGACGATGGACTTGCTGCCGGCGCGCTCGGCTCTGTCCCAGACGCTCTCCCCGGAGTCGTGGTCCCCGCCGGACGTCCGCAGATCAGTGGCGATCAGATGGAAGCGGTCGCCATCGGGGGAGCAGATCACGAACGGGTCGCGTAGTCCCCGGGTGCCGACGCCGGAGGCCAAGACGGGCTCTCCGCCGTTCAGTTCCCGGTAGCGCAACGGGTCGTTGCCGTGGCTCAGTGCCATCCGGATCCGTTCGTCGTCGGCTGACGGGTTGCCGACGAAATAGACGAGCAGATAGCCGACGTGGACCGGTCTCGGCTGATACACAAACGCTCCTGAGTGTGGTGGAGGGGAGGGCAGGCCGGGGGAGCGGGACAGTGGCCACGGATGCCCCTGCTGCGTACACTCTGCTCCGGCCTGCGGCGCGGCTGGGGCTACGTGCCCGTCGGCAGGGAGACCGTGATCGGGGTGCGTTGCCCGGCGCCGAGGGAGATGTTCCGCGCCTGCGGGCCGAGCACGGAGGGCCGACCTGCGCGGAGGTGGTGACGGCCGTGATGCCTCGGCGGCTGATCAGCGTGACGTCCTGGGTCCGGCCCGAGGTGACGGTCGGGTACGCGTCGATGATCTGGGCCGGTGTGTCGCCCGCGGTGACCCAGTAGTCGACGCGCCCGCCGCCGTCGGCGGTCCACCGGGTGGTGTCGGAGCCCAGCTCGACGCGGCCGGTGGCGGGGTTGTTCCACAGCAGTCCGTAGCCGCGCGAGGAGTACAGGAAGGGGATGGCGGCCGCGGTGTTGAGCTGCACCAGGTCGATCACACAGCCACATCCCGCACGACAGACGTGACCTGCGTCTCGAACTGCCCGCTCACGGGGCGGCCCTGGTGCGCCTGACCCCGCCCGGTACACCCGCCTGAGCCGGACCGCGGCCGTCAGGCAGGTGTACGAGCCGGACTCCAAGATCACGACCCACTTCACGGACCATCCGCGAGAAGTTCAACTTCCGCGCCCCGTGGCCGGCCGGTACGCACGCCATGATCGATCCGAATAACCTTCTTCGTGCACCACTTGGACGTGGGTGATGCACGGCCTCACTCAAGCCGGGGGACGTCCGCAGCTGCAGACGATTCGACAGGGAGATGACGATGAGCGTACTTGATGGGATCCTTGAGGGAGTTCGCGAGGACTTGGAGGAGCGCAAGCGTGCGACGCCGTTGGCGGAGCTGCGCTCCCGGGTCGCGGACGCGGCACCCGCGCTCGACCCGCTGCCCGGTTTCCGCGCGCCCGGGGTGTCCATCATCGCCGAGGTGAAGCGAAAGAGCCCCAGCAAGGGCGCGCTGGCGGACATTCCCGACCCTGCGTCCCTCGCGGCCCAGTACGCGGCCGGCGGTGCCGCTGCGATCAGCGTGCTCACCGAGAGCAGGCGTTTCGGCGGCTCCCTCGCCGATCTGGACGCCGTACGCGCACGGGTCGATGTGCCCGTCCTGCGCAAGGATTTCATCGTCGACCCCTATCAGCTGTGGGAAGCCCGCGCGCACGGCGCCGATCTTGCGCTTCTCATGGTCGTGTCGCTGGACGACGGTCAGCTCGCCGACTTGATGGGGCTGTGCAAGGAGTTGGGTCTCACGCCGCTCGTGGAGGCGCACACGGCCGACGAAGTGCGGCGCGCTGTCGCTGCGGGAGCCGAGCTCCTCGGCATCAATGCGCGGGACCTGACAACGCTGGACGTGGATCGCAAGGTGTTCGCCGACCTCGTGACGGGCATCCCCGAAGGCACGGTCAGGGTCGCGGAATCGGGAGTGACCGGCCCGAAGGACGTAGCGGAGTACCGCGGTTGGGGAGCCGAAGTGGTGCTGGTCGGCGAGGCGCTGGTCCGCTCGGGGGACCCGAGCACCGCCGTACGCGCATTCATCGAGGCAGCCGGGGCGTAGAGGGGCGTGCCCGGTTCCCGTTCCGGTTCCGGCTGCGCCGGAGGCCGGGTCGTCCTCAGCCGTTCGCACGCACCCCTACCCGAGGAGCCCCCCGTGACCGCTGCCTTCCACGTCCTGACCACCGGTTACGCCGACGAGCGGGTGGCCGGTACCGTCACTCTGCTCGTCGACGGCGCGACGGTCGCGATCTCCGATCCCGGCATGGTCGCGGACCGCCGACTCATCCTGGACCCGCTCGCGCAGCACGGACTGAACCCCGAAGACGTCACCGACGTGATCTTCAGCCACCACCACCCGGACCACACGCTGAACGCGGCCCTGTTCCCCGAGGCCCGCTTCCACGACCACATGGCGATCTACCAGAACGACATCTGGGAGGACCGCGATGCCGACGGCTACCAGCTGTCGCCGTCGATCACGCTCATGACGACCCCGGGCCACACCGCCGAGGACGTCAGCACCCTGGTCAGGGCCACCGAGGGCCTGGTGGTCCTGACCCATCTGTGGTGGACCTCCGAGGGACCCGCCGACGACCCCTTCGCGCCCGACCGCGAGCAACTGCGGGCGGCCAGGGAGAAGGTCCTGGCCCTCGGCCCGGCGCTGATCGTGCCGGGACACGGGGCACCGTTCGTGCCGTCGGCGTCGACGCCCCTCTAGCCTGCCTCCCACCTTCGTCCACGCGGTCCGGCGGACGAGATCGCCCGCGCATCGCGGTACGAACCCTCGCCGAGGCCGACTTGCCTCCGTTCCAAGGCCACTTGACGGGTCACTTGGTGACGGCGGGAAGTCGGCGTCCGAGCCGTCGCGGACATCGCGCCGTGCTCAAGGGCCGGTCGTAGACCTCCAGGTTGCGGATCGAAGCCCAGGCGCCACTGGCCGGATCGTCTCGGCATAGCAGCGGGGTTGCCCCCATGAGAACCGGCAGGCGTCCCTCCCACGCCGATTGATTTCCGTCATCGAACCGGGGTGCCGATCAACGCCGTGCACGGAAAAGTAGGCCTCGCCAGCCCGGACCACCCGGCGTCGACCACGCTGGGCGGCCCGGTGAGCGGGCACCAGGCGCCCGACGGCGGCACGCTTCCCCCCTGTGCCGGCCGTCGGGCCCGTGGCCTCCGGCCGCACACCCCCCTGTGCCGCCGGAGGCCCTCACCCACTTCATGGATTACGCCGTCCGTTCCTCCCGTCCGGGCGGGCACAGCGCAAGGGCCCTTCCCGCCGTGGCCCTCTGCCTCACCCGGCTCGGCACACTCGCCGGTACGGGGCGTCCGGCACGTACGTGTGCCACTGGGCGCGGCTGGGCCCCGGCCCGCCCGCGCGGGCGCACACGCGGGACAGGGCATGTGCGGGGTCGATGTCGTAGCGCTGGAGCGGGACGTGGGCGCTGCCCGCGTACAGGGTGGTGCCGTCGGGGCCGAACGCGAGGGTGTACACGGCCTCTCCGGGGGTGGTGAGCAGTCCGCCGATCGGCTGCCCCGTGGGCACGTCCCACAGTTGCAGGCCGCCGTTGTCCCCGCCGACCGCCAGGGTGCGTCCGTCGGGGCTGAAGGCGAGGGCCGTCACCGCTTCGAGACAGCCGTCGAGCGGGGGCTGGAAGGTGCTGGGCAGCATTCCGGTGCGGTGGCGCAGGTCCCCGTCCCACAGGATGACCCGGCCGGTCCGGTCACCGGCCGCCAGCCGTGAGCCGTCGGGGGCGAAGGCCAGGGCGCCGAGCGGGCTGCCATGGACGAGGTCCGCAGCGGCCCCCCGCCAGCTCGGGGGCCGGGACACCGCGCTGTCGCCGACGAGCAGCCGTCCGTCGCCGCGGAGCGTCGGAACCTGCGCGGCCGGGCCTGCCGGCACGGCCACGCGCCGTCGGCTGCGGGTGTCCCACACCTCGTCGAATATGCGGTCGGCGGCTGTCAGACGCGTGATGTGCAGGGTGCGCCCTAGCGGGCCGAGAGCGGCCCCGACCACCGGTGCGCCGGGCAGGTCGAGTGTGCTGACAACGCGCTTGTGCGGCAGGTCCCAGACGGTGAACGGCTGGGTGCTCACCATGTTGCCGGGCGCCGAGACGCCGTAGCCGAAGCGGGTGCTGTCCGTGCTGAACACGAGGAGCGGCTCCGTCTCGTCCGGTGGGCGAGGGTCAGCGAGAACACAGCCCCCTTGCTCGCCGAGTACAGCGCGCGCTGCGGCAGACCCGTGGTGGTGACGATGGAGCCGAGGTTGACCACCGAGGCGTGGGCGGATCGGCGCAGATACGGCAAGGCGGCCCGGGTGGCACGGACGAGCCCGAGCACGTTGACGTCCAGGACGCGGTGCCACTGCTCGTCCGGGTTGTCCTCGATGCTGCCGGTCGCACCGATGCCGGCGTTGTTGACCAGGATGTCGATCCCGCCGAGTGCCGCGGCCGCGGCGTCGACCGCCGCGCGTACGGAGGTGTCGTCGGAGACGTCGGCGGTGAAGCCCCGTAGCGGTTCTTTCAGCGATGCGGGGTCGAGATCGAGGACGGCGACCCGCGCGCCGCGCTCCGCGAGCAGGGACGCGGTGGCAAGGCCGATCCCGGAGGCGCCTCCGGTGACCAGTGCCGTGAGCCCTTCGAGGTCGGTAGTCGTCATGCCTGGGATTCCTCTTGGTGCATGGTGAAGTGGTCCTCGTGACCGTCGGCCGAGGTCCACGACACCACGCGGGCGGAGGACTGGTCGGAGCCGGGGATCACGGCGCCCTTCACGCGTTGATGAACGTCTGGCGCTGGGCGCCGAGGCCGTCGATGGACAGCTCGACCGTGTCGCCCTCGCGCAGGTACGGGGTGCCGGGCAGGCCGAGGGCCACGCCGGCCGGGGTGCCGGTGTTGATGACGTCGCCGGGGCGCAGCACCATGTACTGGCTGAGGTACCAGACCAGGTATCCGACCTCGAAGATCATGTTCTTGGTGTCGCCGGCCTGCCTCGTCTCACCGTTGACGGCCAGTCGCAAGCCGAGCGCCTGCGGGTCGGCGACCTCGTCCGGCGTGACCAGCCAGGGCCCCATCGGGTTGAAGGTCTCGCAGGACTTCCCGAGGTCCCACTGCCCCGAGTACTCCAGCTGGAACTCACGCTCGGAGACGTCGTGGCTGATGGTGTATCCGCCGATGTGGGCCACCGCCTCGTCCGGGCTCGTCAGGTAGCGGGCCTCCCGGCCGATCACGACCGCGAGCTCCACCTCCCAGTCGGTCTTCACCGAGCCGCGCGGGATCAGCACCTGGTCGTACGGGCCGATGACGGTCGCCGGGTCCTTCATGAACACCACCGGCCGCTCGGGGACGACCGCACCGGTCTCCGCCGCGTGGTCGCGGTAGTTGAGGCCGACGCACACCAGCTTGCCCGGGCGGGCGACGGGCGCGCCGATGCGCAGCCCGGCCGGGTCGACCTCGGGCAACTGCCCTGCGGCCAGCGCAGCCGCGGCTCTTTCGGTCCCGCCGGTGGCGAGGAACTCCCCGTCAATGTCACCGGTCAGCTCCGCAAGGGCGAATATGCGTCCGTCCTCGCCGAGGACTGCCGGGATTTCCTCTCCCGTTGCCCCGATTCGAAGCAGTTTCACAGGGACTCCCCTCTAGATATCGGATGAAATTGCGGCGTCGCGACCATAGGAGTCGGCGCAACCCGAGAACCCGAGCTCGGTACGTCGGCTCTGATCAGGCCTTCGGCGCGGAGATGGTCCCAGAGGCCGGCGGGGACGGGCCGACGATGGAGCTCGGCGTTGCGTTCGACCTGTTCGGCGGTTCGCATGCCGAGGGTGACGTTGACGACGCCGGGGTGGGTGTGCGGGAAGGCGATGGCGGCGGCGGGCAGCGTGGTGCCGTGCTGCTCGCAGACTTCGGCGATGGCCGACGCCCGGTGGACGAGGTCGACCGGGGCGTCCTGGTAGTCGTACTTCATGCCCTCGGCGGGCCGGTCGCGGGAGAGCAGTCCCGAGTTGAAGACACCCACCGCGACGACGCTCTTGCCGAGGTCCTGCGCTGCGGGCAGGACGTCGTCCAGCGCGGACTGGTCGAGGAGGCTGTAGCGCCCGGCGAGCATCACCACGTCGGCGGCGGTCTCTCGCAGGAAGCGGGCGAGCATCGCCGACTGGTTCATGCCGGCGCCGATCGCACCGATCACACCCTGGTCGCGCAACTCCGCGAGAGCGGGCATGGCCTCCTCCGCGGCCTGCCGCCAGTGGTCGTCGGGGTCGTGCAGGTAGACGATGTCCAGCCGGTCCAGGCCGGTGCGCTGCAGCGTGTCCTCGATGGAGCGGAGTACGCCGTCGCGGCTGAAGTCCCACTGCCGGCGCAGGTCGTCGCGGACGACGAAGCCGTCGGTGTCGACCCCGCGTGGCTCCTCGTTGGGCACCAGCAGCCGGCCCACCTTCGAGGAGACGACGTACTCCTCTCGGGGACGGCCTTTCAGAGCGGCGCCCAGGCGTCGTTCGGAGAGGCCGAGGCCGTAGTGCGGTGCGGTGTCGAAATACCGCAGGCCGGCCTCCCAGGCCGCGTCGATGGCAGCAGTTGCGTCGGAACTCGGGGTGACGCGGTACAGATTGCCGATCACCGAGGCGCCGAAACCGAGCTCGGTGACCGCGACCGGAGTGTTCTGGATCTTCCGGAGGCGCAAGTGATGCTCCCTGTTGGTACGGGTGGAGACGCCGGTCAGCGTCTGACAGCAGCGGAGGCACCCGCGATCAGTGCCTCGACCTCGGCGAGCGAGGCCATGGAGACGTCTCCGGGCGTGGTCATGGTGAGCGCGCCGTGGGCGGTGCCGTAGGCCAGGGCGCGCTCCAGGCCGGTGCCGCCCAGCAGGCCGTGGATCAGGCCCGCGGCGAAGGCGTCACCGGAACCGATGCGGTCCAGGACCTGCAGCCCGGGCATCCGCGGGCCGCTGACGAAGCCGGTCTCCGCCGACCACGCGGCCGAGGACCAGTCGTTCACTCCGGCCGACGGGACCTCACGCAGGGTCGTCGCCAGCACCTGCGCGCCGGGGAGCAGGCCGGCCACCTCGGCGAGCGCGTCCGCCACCTCGTCGGCCCCGACGCGCGCCTGTCCCGGGTACGCCCCGGCCAGGCCCAGGGCGCCCACGACGACGTCGGCGTACCGGGCGAGCCGCAGATCGACCTCGCGGGCCCGCTCCGGTCCACCGCGGCCGGCCCAGAGGCTCGGGCGGTAGTTGGGGTCGTAGGAAACCGTGACACCGTGACGGCGGGCCGCCGCCATCGCCTCGTCGGCGACATCCACCGTGGTGTCGGACAAACCCGCGAAGATGCCGCCGGTGTGGAACCAGCGCACCCCCGCCCCGAACACCGCGTCCCAGTCCACGTCCCCCTTGCGGAGCTGGGAGACGGCGCTGTGCGCGCGGTCGCTGACCCCGAGCGCGCCCCGGATACCGAAGCCGCGCTCGACGAAGTTCAGGCCGTTGCGGGCGGTGCGGCCGATGCCGTCGTCCGGCACCCAGCGAATCAGCGACGTGTCGACACCGCCCTGCAGCATCAGATCCTCGACAAGCCGGCCCACCGCATTGTCGGCGAGCGAAGTGACGACGGCCGTGCGCAGGCCGAAGCAGCGCCGCAACCCGCGTACCACGTTGTACTCACCGCCACCCTCCCAGACCTGAAAGGAGCGGGTGGTGCGGATCCGCCCCTCCCCCGGATCGAAACGCAGCATCACCTCACCAAGGGCCACCACGTCGATCACGTCGTGCTCCTCTCCACCGCGTCGGCCGTCAGGCGGCGGATCTCCGCGTAGTCGCCCTTGTCGAGATGGGCGACGGGTGCCATCCAGCTGCCGCCCACCGCAAGGACCGCCGGCTCGGCGAGATAGCCGGCCATGCGGGAGGCGTCGATCCCGCCGGTCGGCACGAAACGCACGCCCGGGAACGGCGCCGCCAGCGCCCGCAGCGCACGCAGGCCGCCAAGGGATTCGGCGGGGAAAAGCTTGACGGTGTCGAGGCCCGCCTTCAGGGCACGCATCAACTCGGTGGCGGTGGCGATACCCGGCACCACGGGCACCCCCAACTCCCGGCACCTGGCGACGACGTCCTCGTCGAAGCCGGGCGAGACCACGAAACGGGCCCCGGCCGCCACCGCCCCCTCCGCCTGCTCCGGCGTGAGGACCGTGCCCGCCCCCACGGCCAGCTCCCCATGCGCCGCCATCGTCTTGAGCACCCGCTCGGCGCCCGGCGTGCGGAAGGTGACCTCGGCACACCGCGCGCCACCCGCCGCGAGCGCGTCGGCCAGCGGGTCGGCCGTCGCCGTGGACGGCACGGTCAGCACCGGCAGCAGACGGGCTCCGGCCAGCACGCCGGCCAGGTCGGCGCCGGTCACCGGCCCAGCCATCCGCCATCGACGGGCAGCACCACGCCATGCACGTAGGCCGCGGCGTCCGAGGCCAGGAACACCGTCGCACCCGCCAGGTCATCGGCGTCACCCCAGCGGCCGGCCGGAATCCGCTCCAGGATCGCCCTGCTGCGCACCGGGTCGTCCTGCAACGCCTGGGTGTTGTCGGTGGCGATGTAACCCGGGGCGATGGCGTTGACATTCACCCCGCGCCCGGCCCACTCATTGGCCAGCGCCTTCGTCAGACCCGCGATGCCATGCTTGGCCGCGGTATAACCGGGCACCGTGATACCGCCCTGGAAACTGAGCAGCGACGCGGTGAAGATGACCTTCCCCCGGCCGCGGGCCACCATCGCCGCACCCACCGCCCGGGTCAGCGCGAACTGCGCACTCAGGTTGACCTGGAGCACCAACTCCCAGTCCGCGTCACTGTGTTCGGCCGCCGGAGCACGGCGGATCGTGCCCGCATTGTTGACCAGGATGTCCACCGGGCGTTCGCGCCCGGCCAGGTCAGCGCCCAGCGCGCGTACTGCGGCGGGGTCGGCGAAGTCGGTCCGGATCGCCTCGAATGTGCGGCCTGCGGCGAGGACGTCCTTCTCCACCTCGCTGCCGGACTCCTCCAGCGAGGCACTCACACCGATCACGTCCGCACCCGCCCCGGCCAGCGCGCGGGCCATCGCCCGGCCGATACCCCGCCGCGCCCCGGTGACCACGGCAAGCTTCCCCGTCAGGTCGAAGGCGGTCATACGGCCAGTCCCTGCGCGTCGTCGGTGCAGTCCACCAGGATCTTCATCACGTCACCGCCGCCCTCCAGCGCCTCGAACGCCGCCGGCGCCTCGGTCAGCGGGACCACCTTGCTGATCAGCCGCTCGGCCGGAACCGTGCCGTCCGCGACCAGCACCACCGCCCGCTCGAAGTCGGAGCGGTCATACAACCGGGCGCCGATCAGGGTCAGTTCGCGCCAGAAGAAGCGGTGCAGGTTCACCTCACGAGGCCGCGGATGAATAGCGACCAGGCAGAGCCGGCCGCGCACGCCCAGCACGTCCACCGCCGTGTCCACGCCGCCCGCCGCACCGGACACCTCGAACGCGACATCCGCACCCGCATCCCGAGTCCACTCGCCGACCAGGGCGCCGATGTCGTCCGCGGCCGGGTCCCAGACGGCAAGCCCCAACTCCTCGGCCAGCAGACGACGGTGAGCACTCAGCTCCACCACCCGCACCTCGGCACCCGCCGCCCGCGCCACCAACGCAATCAGCACACCCACCGGCCCGCCACCGACCACCACGACCTTTTCACCCTCGGCGACCTTCGCCCGGCCCACGTCGTGCACAGCCACCGCCGTCGGCTCCACCAGCGCGGCCCGGTCCAGAGCAAGTGAGCCCGGCAGCCGGATCAGCGTCGAGGCGGGCACCGTCCAGCGCTGCTGCATCGCACCCGGGGAGTCGATACCGATGAAGTCCAGGCGCTGGCAGATGTGCTGGTGCCCGGCCTGGCAGGCCGGGCAGGTGTCGTCCCAGCGCAGCGGCATCACCGTCACGGCGTCACCGGGCGCCCAGCCCTCCACACCCGGCCCGACCCGCACCACCCGCCCGGACATCTCATGCCCCAAAACAGCGGGCGTCTGGACCCGCGCATCCATATCGCCGTGGAAGATGTGCAGATCGGTACCGCAAATCCCCACGTAGGCGGGAGCCAGCAACACCTCCCCGGGACCCGGCTCCGAGAACTCGACCGGAGCCGTGTCCAGGGTTCGGGCGGCCATGTAGCGGGCAGCAAGCGTCATCGTGATCCCAAGGTCCGTTCAGTACGAGTGAGGCGGTAGAAGGTGGTCGCGGTGCCCGCGAGAATCGCCGAGGTCTCGTCGGCGGAAGATCCGTCGAGCAGTTCGTCCACCGTGGCGGCCCAGCGGTTCCAGCCGCCCGCGAGGTTCGCCACCGGCCAGTCGGAGCCGAACATCAGGCGGTCGGGGCCGAAGGTGGAGAGCAGGACGTCCCACACCGGGCGGATGTCGTCGACGGTCCACTTGTCGTGGTCCGCCTCGGTGATCAGGCCAGACACCTTGCAGACCACGTGCTGGTGTGCGGCCAGCAGGCGCAACTGGCGTTCCCAGTCGGCCAGTTCACCGTCGGCGATCGACGGCTTGCCGGCGTGGTCGAGCACCTGGGGCAGGTCCGGGAACCGCTCGGCCAGCCGGATCGCCTGGTCGAGCTGGTGGCTGCGGACCAGCACGTCGTAGCAGAGCCCGCGGTCCCGGACCGCCGTCAACCCGCGTTCGACATCTGGGCGTTGCAGCCATCCCGGATCCGTCTCGCCCTGCACGAGATGACGCAGGGACCGCAAATACGTACCGCCGGGCCCGGCGAGAAGTCGGTCCAGCACCTCACCGATCGCCGGGGACGTCAGGTCCGCCCAGCCGACCACGGCCCCGATCAGCGGCTCCCGCTCCGCGCGCGCCAGAAGGTCCTCCGTCTCGGGCACCTCCGGTACGCACTGCACGACCACCGTGCTGTGCAGACGGCGGCCCGCGATGGGCCGGGTGGCGGTGGTCCGCAGGTCGCCAGGGGTGAAGGTGCGGTTGATCGTTGCCAGGGCGGGGTCGTCGAGCCAGGTCTGCGGACGCTGGTCGAGGTCCCACAGGTGGTGGTGGGCGTCGATGAGGACGGGTGTGGGGGATGGAGTCATGATGGAGTCACGGCGAGGTTCCAAATCGGGTCGGTCAGGAGCGGGCCAGGTCAGACGGTGGCGTCACCGGGCGGCGGGCTGAGGTGCCAGATCTCGGTGAGTTCCGTCCACTGGCGTGAGTCGCCCCGGTCGGGCCAGGGTTCCTGGCAGGGGTCGGTGAGTTTCCACCACTCCTGGGTCTCGGGGTCGGCTTCGAGGGTGGCCATGTCGGCCTCGAAGTCGTCGCCGTGATACTCCAGGTAGGCGAACAGCACCTCACCGTGGAGGAAGATCCCGAAGTTGCGGATCTGCGCCCGGTGCATGGCGGCTTCGACTCCGGGCCAGACGGCGGAGTGGAGTTCGAGGTATTTCTCCCGGTGCTCGGGCCGGAGTCTGATGGTTTGGGCGATGCGCTTCATGCGCTGTCTCCCCCCGTGTTCTCATCCGTGCTCGGGACGGACTCGTCGGCCGGGGTGTCGAACGGGGTGCGGTAGCTGGGGGTGTTGGCACGGAGGTCGAGGCGCAGGACGAGCTTGATCCGGGTGGACGCGGGCAGACGCACCGTCAGGAACGGGCTGTCGCACGGCAGTTCCGCCTCGGTGACGACGGGCTCGGTGTGGCCGTAGTCGTACATGTCGCCGATCCAGCCGTCGTCCGCGGTCGTGTAGCGGACGGCGGTGATGGTGTGCTCGGCGAAGGCGCCCGCCTGGACGATCACCGTGCGGTCCGTCTCGGGGGCGAGGTTGACGAGTTCGACGGTGGTTGCCTCGGGGTCGATGGAGGTGACCAGCGCGGCCACGTCCTGCGGCAGTCCGGCGCGGCGGGCCTCGGCGTCGTGGTAGCGCAGCCGGGCCTGCTGCAGGCCGCCGTTGTAGAGCACCTGGGGGCCGCCCCAGGTGAGCTGGACGAGGGCTTCGGTGGCGACGGGGTTGGACTGCTGCCACACGTGGATGTCGGCCTCGGGGACGTCCAGGTCGCGGTAGCGGTCGATGCGCTTGAGGCGGTGGCGGATCTGGGCCTGGGCGGTGGCGAGGATGCGTTCCGGGTAGTCGGGGTCGTCGCCGGCGAGGAAGGCGAACCATGCCTTCTCGTGCCCGGACTCCTCCTTGGCGCGGAACGGCCGGACGGTGCGCCAGTCGATCCCCTCGGCTTCGCGCAGTCCCTCCAGCCGCTTGCGGTCGGCGTCGGAGGACGAGTGGTGCCACAGGGCCACCGGTACGGGCGGGGTGGCGGGGTTGTAGTCGAACCAGCCCGTGTCGTTGCGCCGGAACGGAAGGTGGAGCGTGGGCGTGGTGACGTCCGGGCCGAGCTCGACCCGCCACTTGGAGGGCAGACTGGAGTCGGCCTCGGTGTGGGGCATCACCTTGCCGCGGGCGATGAGGGCGTCGAGCGAGGTACGGACCATGGACAGGTAGTCGTCGTCCCCGGTGACCGTCGCCGCCGCGAGTGCCGCCACGCAGGCCGCGCTTCCGATGCTGTGCCAGCCGTGCGGCCAGGACCAGCCGTAGTGGCCGCCGTACCAGCGGCCCTCCAGCAGGCTGCCGACGACCCCGTCAGGGCCGACGTTGTCGGGGATGAGACCGTCGTTCGCCTCCGTGCGCTCACGCCAGGCGCCCACGTACTCGACGATCCAGTCGCGGTAGCGGTCGTCGCCGGACAGGATCCAGGCGTTGAGGGCCAGTCCGGCCGCGCCGAGGTTGAGCGCGGTGTCTCCGACGCCCATCCGGTCGCGCATCTGCGCGCCCAGACGCGGATCCGCCGAGAGCGGGAACGGACCGCCCTCCGCCTCGGGGATCCACTCCAGCGGATACCCGTAGGTGTCGGCCTCCTTCTGCAGCCAGGGGTACACGTCGCCGTCGAAGAGGCCCGTGCGGTCGGGGTCGCTGCCGTTGTGGGGGCGGGTGATGATGCGGTGCTCGGGGTCGTAGTTGCCCTTGGCCGGGTCGACGTACAACTCCGCGAAGCGCAGGGCGCGTTCGGACCAGCGGTCCGGGGCGGCCATGCACAGGAAGAAGAGCAGGAGCAGGCTCTCGCCCTGGTGGAACCAGTCGTAGCCGCGTTCGTACTCGTCGCGCAGCATGTCCAGCTCGGTCAGCTGCTTCGTCACGCCCTCCCAGTGCTTCTCACTGGCGGGGAGTAGATCGTCGGCGCCGCCGAGGAGGTACAACTGGGGCCAGTTGAAGAACACTTCGTAGAAGTCGTCCACACCGTCGCGTGAGGTGAGCGGCTGGGTGTAGTTCAAGCGTCCGTCCGGGCCGGTGAAGTCACGGTCGAAGCGGCGCCAGGAGTGGTCGAGCAGGTCGAACAGGGCTCGCTGGGACACGGCCCAGCCCGGTGGTTCGAGCACCGGTACCTGGGCCTGGACCTCGGATGGTGCCGGCCGGCCGGCGGCCGCAGCGTCGTCACCCGACGTGCTGTCGGAAGGGCTGAAGGGCATGGCGAGGTTCTCCGTTCGGGGCGGCGGCGCGGAGCGCGCGCCGGGTACAGCGGGCGGGTGGACGGGCGTCGGCTCGGGGCGTCATGCCGGAGCCGTCGGCCCGGCCTACTCCTTGGTGGCGCCGGCGAGCATCCCGCTGACCAGGAAGCGCTGGGCGAAGAGAAAGACGACGAGCACGGGTGTGATGGCCACCAGCGTGGCCAGCGCCAGCTGCGGACGCTCGATCGCGGTCGTGCCGACGGCCGGGTTGAAGGACGGCACATTGCTGAGCAGGCTGCCGACACCGACCTGGATCGGCATCTGGCTGCTCTCGGGGAGCATCACGTACGGCAGGAAGTAGTTCGTCCAGTTGGCGACGAAGCTGAAGAAGCCCACGAGCGCGATGACCGGTGTCGCCAGCGGCAGCGCGATGTGCCGGAAGACGCCGAACTCCGAGCAGCCGTCCATCCGTGCCGCCGCCAGCAGGTCCTTCGGTACGGCGGTGCTGAAGTAGATGTACGTCAGGTACACGCCGAACGGGTAGAACGAGTACGGCAGGATGATCGACCACATCGAGCCGATCAGATGCACGGCGTTGACCTCAAGGAACAGCGGCACCACCAGCGTGGCGGTCGGCATGAGCATCACGACCAGGGTCGCGACCAGCAGGCTGTGCCGGCCGCGGAACTCCGTCATCGCCAGGGCGTACCCCGCCGGAATGGTCACGCACAGGGTGATGACCAGCGAGATCACCGCGTAGAGCGTGGAGTTGCCCAGCCACTGCATGATGGCGTTGTCCTGGAACCCCGTGAGGGCGTCCCAGTTGGCCTTGAAGGCGTGCCAGGAGCCGATGGACAGCGGGTTGCCGTGGACGAGCTGCTGGTCGGTCTTGGTCGCCGCGAGGACGAGCCAGAGCACCGGCAGCACGAAGAACACCAGGAAGACGACCAGGAAGGAGCCGGTCAGCAGGCGGGGCACCAGGTTACGCGTGGGACGCCGCCGCGCAGGGGCCTGGAGATGTGTTCGGCTCATGAAACCTGGTCCCTGTTTCGTGGGTGGTGTGGCGGCCGCCGGTCCGACGGCGGTCTGTCCGACGGTGGTGGTGTCAGTCGGCATCGAAGAACCCGGACCGTGCGACGAAGATCCCGGCGACCGACACGCTGACGACGAGGAGTTCCACCGACACCGCGGCGGCGCCGTTGATGTTGTTCATCTGGAAGGCGAAGTCGTACGTCAGCTGGTTCAGCGAGTAGTCGCGTCCGGCGACGCCCACGCTGGCGAGCGAGAGCAACTGCGGCTCCACGAACAGCTGGGCACCGGCCGCGAAGGCCAGGATCACCATGTACACGATCCACTTGCGGAGCATCGGGATCTGCACGCACCATGCGGTCTGCCAGGCGTTCGCGCCGTCGATGTGCGCGGCTTCCATGACGTCCTTGGGGATGTTGTTGAGCGCGCCGTACATGACGACTATCCAGCCGCCCGCCCCGGTCCAGAACGCGATGATCGTGAACAGCAGAGCCAGGTTGCCCGGCGCGATGACCTCACCGAAGGTGTGGAATCCCAGCGTGCCCAGCAGTGAACTGACCGGGCTCACCGAGGGGTCCAGCATGAACAGCCACACCAGCACACTCGCGGCGCCGGCGAGGGCTCCGGGGATGTAGTAGAGGAAGCGCAGACTCTTGCTCGCGACGCCCGAGGAGAGGCGGTGCAGCAGCAGCGACAGGCCGACCACGAACACCACGAGTGAGACCAGCCAGAACAGGAGGTACACCGCGACATGGCCCACGGCATCCATGAAGCGGAAGTCCTGCGCCGTGGTGATGAAGTTGCTGAAGCCGCTGAACGTGCCGCCGGCGTTGGTGAACGCGAAGTAGACGGCGTACCCGGTGGGCAGGACACCGAACGCGATCAGCAGGATCACGTAGCCGGCGACGAAAGCGATGCCGGCCCGGCTCCGCCGGTCGGTGCCACGGGGGCGCCGACCGGCAGAGCTGGTCGAGGAGTTGACGACCGTCACTGGGAGACCTTGTATCCGTTGGACTTGGCGTACTTGACGATGGAGTCCTGCCACGCGGGCAGCTGGGATTCGATGGTCTTGCCCTGGGTGATGGCGGGCTTGACGGTGGCGGCCCAGATCGCCTCCTGGCTGAACTGGCCGGAACCCCACTCGGGCCAGACCTGGGAGGACCCGGTCTTGAGCGCGTTCAGGTCGCTGGCGAAGTAGCCGGCGGTGCCCTGACCCTTCAGCCAGACCTCGGCCGCGGGCGCGTAGGCCGGGTAGCCCGGCGCCTTCTCACCCTGGTAGGCGTTGTCGGTGGTGACCCACTTCAGGAAGTCGGTCGCCGCCTTGATGTGGGTGGAGTGCTGGGACAGCAGCCAGGTACCGCCGCCGACGTTGCCGGTGGAGGTCGAACTGTCTCCCTGCCACTGCGGGATCGGAGCCGCCGCGATCTGCTTCGCCGGGACCTTCAGGGTGTCGCGGAAGACCGCGCCGCCGAACCAGGCCGGGCCAGGCATGAGCAGGACCTTGTCGGCCTCGTTCTTGCCGAAGTCGGTGCTGAAGACGCCGCTGATGGACATGGACTTGTTCTTGATCAGCACGTCCAGGAGCTTGGCCATCTTGGTGCAGGCCTCGCTGCTGGTGTTCACCGAGACGGCCTTGGGGCCGGTGATGTGGTTGGCGCCGCACTTGCTCGCCCACAGGTAGATCTCGGGGGTGAAGGAGTCACCGGCGTCACCCACTAGGTAGCCGGGGTGCTCTTTGGCGACCTTCTCGCCGATCGCCTGGAACTCCTCCCAGGTCGTCGGCACGGAGTAGCCGAACTTCTTCAGCAGCGGCGCGTTGTACCAGAGCACCGCCTGGGAGAGGTCGTTGCGCAGGCAGTAGACCTTGCCGTCGACCGTGCAGACGTCGTTGGCGCCCTTCGCGAACTGCCCCAGGGTCGCGTCGTCGACCAGGCCCTTGTTGAGCGGTGCGGCGAAGCCGGCGTCGACCGCCCAGCTGGCCTCGTTGTTCTGGGAGCTGAAGACGACGTCCGGCCAGCCCTTGCCGGTGCGGTTGAACAACTGGACCTTGGTCTGGAGGTAGTTCGAGCCGTTGGCGTCACCGTCGTAGCTGACGATGTTCAGCTTCACCTCGGGGTGCAGCTTCTGGTACAGCTTCGCGGCGTCCATGCGGGTCGCGTCAACCCAGACGGTCAGCGCGCCGTCCTTCTTCTGCGGCGCCTGAGCGAAGCCGTCCTTGCTCGTCGCCGCACCCGTCGTGCCACCGCCGCAGGCGGTCAGGGTCAGCGCCGCGGCGGCGGCGCCGGCGGCCAGCAGCGCCGCGCGCCTCTTGCCGGACACTCTCTCCCGGCCGGACGAAGGCTTGTTGACGGTCATGTGCGACTCCACTGCTTGTACAGGGCGCCCCGAGACGGGCAGGTGGCGCGAGGAATGGGCGACACCTGGCCGAACCGGTCGGGCGTCGGATACCGCGGCGGCCGTTCCGCATGCCGCTGCGGAAGAAATTAGGCGCCTTATCGAGGGGGCCGTCAAGGGTTTGTGCGGCCTTCTTCTCATCGATTTGCGAGTGATGACGCAACGCGATGGCCTTAAATTCCTGATAAGTCACCCTATGTAGGGATGGAAGATCGGGCTCCACGATGTGGATCTACTTGCCAAATGAGTACGACTCATTGATGCTTGCGCTACGATTACCGCGGCTCAACAGCGATAAGCCGCAGAGTTGCGTCAGCCAGGAGGCAGGACAGATGAACGACACGCCCGCGGCCCAGGCGGCCTTGCCGACGCAGGCACCCACCGTTGCGGCGGCGGTGAACGGCGCGGACGAGCGGCGTGACTACCGGCCCGGCTACGAGATCGTGGCGGAGCGGATCCTTGAGTTCATCGCCGAGTCCCGTCTGGTGGCGGGCGATCGGCTGCCCACCGAGAATGATCTGGCCCAGACTCTGGACACCAGCAGGGCGGTGGTGCGGGAGGCCGTGAAGATCCTTTCGGCGCTCGGCCGGGTCAAGGCCCAAAAGGGCCGTGGACTGTTCGTCGCGGACGACGAGGGCATGCTCATCACCAGTCGCTGGGGCGGCTTCTTCCGCCCCGTCGACCTCGATCACGTACTCATGCTGTTCGAGTTCCGCAGGGTTCAGGAGATGGCCGCGAGCAGTCTGGCCGCCACCCGTGCCACGCCCGCCGAGCTGCGGACCATCGAGGTGGCCATGCAACAGTGCCGCCACGGGTTCGTCCACGGGCAGGTCGAGGAATTCAACCAGGCGGACGAGGACTTCCACATGTCCGTGGCCGCGGCCTCGCACAACACCTTCCTCGTCAGCGCCGTGCGTGACGCGCGACGACTGCAGCGGCAGTCCAGCGCGATCGGGATCCACGACTCGCTCGGCGAAGGCACCGAGTCCGCGGTCGTGGAGCACGAGGTGATCTACCGGGCCATTCGCGACGGCCGGCCCGACGAGGCGGCCGAGGCCACGGCGGCACATCTCGACAGGACGCTGGAGGAGTACCGGCGGGAGATCCAGCGCCGCCTGTTCGGATAGCGCTCAGGGTCGGAACCCCCTCAGGCAAGATCCCCAACGGGGACAACCCGCGGGCAGCCGGGTCGCCCGCGCGATGACCCGAGCTGCGGGGGAGTGAACCCACGGTCGTGGGCCACGTCCGCTTGCTCCTGCCAAGCGATGCCATGCCAAGGGATGCCGAGCGGCCGTTGCGCAATGCCTGCGTTTGAGGACGCAGGTCGATTCGGTGTGGTGCCCCTGGCTTGGCGGCGGCACTCCCGGTAGGCCCGTGCTTCCCATGCCGGGTCCAGTCCGTGCAGATGCCGGTGCGACCGGTTGATCACGCCGCTGCGTTCGGCGACCGGTCGCCACGGTGACCATGAGCAGGCGTACGTCCCTGCCCGAGTCGTCCAGGGTGCCCGGCGGGCAGGGACGCGCGCCTGACAGCTCCGCGCCGCCCGATTCGGTCCGATCTGGTCCGGCCCGGTCCGGTCCGGAAGATCGTCTCTACCGCGAACGAACTTCTCCGCGGCTACCTCGTGTGCACGCCGTAGTAGCCGGTGGCCGGAACCCCTTTGTCCCCGACGAGTTCGTGCTCGACACGCCTGGCGGGTGCCATCTCTGCTTCTCCGCCCCTCGTCATAGCCGCCGGCTTCTTGCGGCGTGCCGGGTGCGGAACCCCAAACCCCCGGAACGCCCGGAACCCCCTTGACAGGTGTCTGTTCTGAGGACCAATCTACTGGCCAATACGCAGAGCGCAATATATTGGATACCCCAGGAGGTAGCCATGGCCGCACCACACGCCCCAGCCGCCAGCCCCGGCACCCGCACCGCGCCCCGTCGAGGACTTCTGCGGCGATGTCTTCGGATGCCGATCGGCGTTCAGTCGATCATCGCCGTCGGCCTCGGAGCCCTGATCGGCTCCCTCGCGCCGAACGCCGGCGAGCAGATGAAAATCCTTGGCGACGTCTTCCTCAACCTGGTCCAGGTCGTGGTCCTGCCGCTGGTGTTCCCGCTCATCGTGCTGGGCATCGCCCGCATGGAGTCGGTCAAGAAGGTCGGCCGGATCGCGGGCAAGGCCATCCTCTACTTCGAACTCGTCACCACGGTCATCCTCCTGATCGCGGTGGGCCTGGCCAAGTTCACCGGCATCGGCAAGGGTGCCCCCGTCCATGGGGCTGACGCCAAGGACCTGAGCGGTCTGGGCCAGGGCATCGACTTCCACGCGCTGGTCCTGAACGCCGTACCCAAGAACATCTTCGCCGCGTTCGGCGAGGGCAACCTGCTCGGCGCGATCGTCTTCGCGCTGTTGGTGGGCGTGGCCATGGCCGCGGTCGGGGAGAAGTCCGCCCCCTTCGCCTCCGTGCTGGAGTCCGTCGCCGCAGTGATGTTCAAGGTCGTCGGCTACGTCATCCGTGTCGCGCCCCTGGGCGTTCTCGGATTCATCTCCTACGACGTCGCCCACTACGGCTTCGCCAACCTGCGCAGCCTCGCCGGCTTCATCGCCGTCGTCTACGCGGGCCTGGTCATCGTGATCGGCGTGCTCTTCCCCCTCATCGCCGCGATCTTCCGCATCCGCTACGTCGAACTGCTGAAGTCCATCGCCAATCTGGCGGGGATCGCCTTCGTCACCCGTAGTTCCGAATCCGTCCTCGCCCCGCTCATGGTCAAGCTGGAAGCCTTCGGGCTGAGCCGGTCCACGACCTCGTTCGTCGTCCCCCTCGGCTACTCCTTCAACACCGACGGCTCCGTCCTCTACCAGGCCACCGCCCTGGTCTTCCTGGCCAACGCCTACGGCGCGGACACTTCCCTGCCCGCCCTGCTCCTCATGGTCGGCGTGCTCGTCATCCTCTCCAAGGGCATGGCCGGCGTCGCCTCCGCCTCCGTCGTCGTCCTCATCGCGGCCGGCAACAGCATCGGGCTGCCCGCCGAGGGCATCGCCCTGCTCCTCGGCGTGGACTTCATCGTCGACATGGCCCGCACCGGTGTGAACGTCGTCGGCAACTCGCTCGCCGCCGCCGTCGTCGACAGTTCCGAGAAGCGGCGCGAGGTCAAACATGGCTCCGGCGAGACCGCCCACGAAGCCGACGAGGCGGCCGCACCCGGCGACGCCGCCACCAGCCCCGAGCCGTCGCTGGAACGCACCCTCCAGAAGGACACCGCGCAGTGACCAGCCCGACCGGCACCACGGAGGTCATCGGCATCCTGGGCGGCATGGGACCGGCGGCCACCGCCGACTTCTACGCCAAGCTGGTGTCGATGACTCCGGGCCACAGCGACCAGGACCATCTCAGAACGGTCATCTGGTCCGATCCCACCATCCCCGACCGCACCGAGGCCCTCCTCGGCAACGGCACGGACCCCACCCCCTGGCTCCTCAACGGCAGCCGCGTCCTGCGCGAGGCCGGCGCCACCGTCATCGCCATCCCCTGCAACACCGCGCACGCCTTCGTGCCCCGCATCGCCGACCACGTCGGCCTGCCGATCGTCCACATGATCGGCGAAGTCGCGCGCCATCTCGCCACCCTGCGGCCGACCGTCCGCACCGCGGGGCTGCTGGCCACCACCGGCACCGTCCAGGCCGGCCTCTACCAGGAATGGCTCGACCGCTACGGCATCCGCCTCGCCCTGCCCGACCCCACCAGCCGGCAGGACGAGGTCATGGCCGCCATCCGCGCCGTCAAGGCCGGCAAGAACGGCGCGGCGACCGCACCCCTCGCCGACGCCGCACTGCAGCTGACCGGACAGGGCGCGCAAGCCATCATCGCGGGCTGCACCGAGATCCCCCTCGGCCTGCCCGCCGACGCCGTCGACGTCCCCCTCATCGACCCGGCGGTCATCCTGGCCCGGGCCCTCGTCCGCCGGGCCCGTGCCGCATGAGGAGCTGCATGAGGAGCCGCATGAGAAGGAGGGCAGGCGAGTCGAAGTGAGAGCGAGGCGGATGGACCGGGATCGCAAGCGATGTATCGTACGCAATATGTCACTCGACAGTCCTGTCTCCCGCCGCCTCCTCAGTGACGAGGTCTTCGACCGCCTGCGCGACTCCATCGTGCGCGGCGAACTCGTCCCGGGAGAGAAGGTGAAGGACGGCGAGCTCGCCGAGCGTCTCGGGCTCAGCCGCACCCCGGTGCGCGAGGCGCTCGCCCGGCTCGCCGACATCGGCCTGGTCGAGGCAAAGCCGGGTGTCTACACCCGCATCACCACCCTCAACCGCCGCGACGTCGGAAAGACCCTCGCCGTCCTGCGCTCCCTCGACCAACTCGCCATAGAGACCGCCGTACCGGTCATGACCGAGCAGGACCTGAAGCGCATGCGCGACGCCAACCGCGCCTTCGAACAGGCCGTCGCCAGCAACGACACCACGGCTGCCCTCGCCGCCGACGACCACTTCCACGCCGTTCCGATCACGGCGGCGGACAACCCCGTACTCAGCCGGATCGTCGATCAGCTCCACCCCCAGATCCACCGCATCCTCTACCGCAAGTTCTCCACCCTGCTCGGCGGCCGCAACACCATCGAGCACCACGACCAGCTCGTCGACGTCTGCGCCACCGGCAACGCCCGCGCCGCCGCCGAACTCTCCGGACAGCACTGGTCCGAACTCGGCGGACACATCAACCAGCTCTTCGACACCAACCAATTCGCGGACGAGCCGACCGCCTGAGGGTCGCCGAGGGCGCTGGAGCCAGGCGCCTGCAGAAAGGGACGTGGGCCTGCGCCGCAGCGTGTTCGAGGGATCCGCACTGAGCCGCATCCGGTGCGTCGGCCAGGGGATCGGGCCGAGGTCCGCAGAGGGTCCTCTTCCCGGCGCGTATCCGTGCTGCGCGGGGAACGCGCCCGGCTCCACCCGGCAAGTACGGGTAGCCATCGCGCGTCGCCTGGGGACGCGGGGCCTGCTGTGACTTCTCCCACCTGCTCTTGCCGGGGCGAGAAGCACTTGCCTACGTTCGGTCGCATGCCCTCCCATGGCCGCGCCGTCCCAGGCGAACCGGACGAACCCGCCGCGCAGAGCACGCCCGCGGCGGACCGCCCCGACCCGTTCCCGACGGTCGACCTGGACGTCGACCTCAGCTCCCATGAACTGCTCCGGCGGGTTCATGTCCTGGACGCACTCGGACCCGACTGGGACCCCGTCGCCGCGCTGCGCGGCGAGGAAGCGGCGTATGAGCTGCTGTATTCCGGCCTCAGCGCCGAACAACAGCGCATGTACGACGAGCTGGTCCTTGCCGGTGTGCTGCCGCGGAGAGGGGGCGGCGATGCTGCCGATTGACCCGCAGGCGGACATCGGGCGTCGCGCCTGGGTGGCCTGCCCGAACTGCGACGACCGTCGCGGGTGCGCCACCTGCGAACAGGGGCGCACCTGTTCCGAGCACTGGCGCTACCTGCTTTCCCACGTCGGCAGCCTGCTCCACCTGCAGTGCCGCTCGTGCACCCACATCTGGACACATGAGACCCACTTCGGCGCCACCCGCTCCCGGTGGGAGCGCATGACCAGCGGCCTGCGACGAACATGATCGTTTACCGCGCGGCCGACTCGGTGAGCCGGGCCGTCGGTGCCACCGCCGGCCGTGGCCGGTGAGGCCGGACGGCGGATCGGCGCCCGCTTTCGGATGATCTCACCGCCTGCCGTCGGGGACGGCAGGTCGCGTTGCCCGAGGATCGCGTTCGGCGGCCATCGCTGCCTGCCGTTCGTCCGCCCCGGAGGCAGCCGTGCACATCCTGCTCCTAGCCAGTGCGTTCAACAGCCTCACCCAGCGTGTCCACGCCGAGCTGCGCGACCGTGGCCACGCCGTGGCGGTGGAACTCGCCCTGCCCGGCGGCTCGTTGCCCGAAACCGTGCGGCGGCACGCACCACAGCTCATCGTGGCGCCGATGCTGAAGACGGCGATTCCCGAGGAGGTATGGACAGCGCACACCTGCCTCATCGTCCATCCGGGGCCGGTGGGCGACCGCGGACCCTCCTCCCTGGACTGGGCGATTCACGAGGGCGTCGAGCAGTGGGGCGTCACCGTCCTGCAGGCCGACGGGGAAATGGACGCCGGAGACGTGTGGGCCTGCGTGCCGTGCCGGGTCCCTCCGGTTCCCAAGAGCGAGCTGTACCGCGGCGAGATCGCCGACGCCGCGCTCGAGGCGGTCATGCTCGCGGTGGAGCGCTTCGCCGAGGGAACCCACGTACCACGCAAGCAGGACGTGGCACGCACGGCCGACGCCCGCCTGCGTCCCCGCCCCTACCTCGACCAGAGCATCCGGCGAATCGACTGGGCCGAGGACTCCACACAGGATGTCCTGCTCAAGCTGAGGGCGGCGGACTCGCAGCCCGGTGTGCTGGACACACTGCTCGGCGGTGAGTGGTATCTGCACGGCGGTCACCCCGAGAGCGTGTTGCGTGGCCGCCCGGGCGAGCTGCTGGCCACCCGTGCCGGCGCGGTCTGCCGGGCCACCAAGGACGGCGCCGTGTGGATCCCCGAACTGCGACCCCGGCGCGGCCCCGGGCAGCCGCCCACGTTCAAACTGCCCGCCGTGCGGGCCCTGGGCGACCGGCTGCCGCCCCTGCCCGAGCACGCCCTGCCCCTGCTGCCCGAGGTGAGCCACCGCACCTGGACGGACATCCGCTACCGGGAGGACGGGAACGTGGGCTTCCTCTCGTTCTCCTTCCCCGGCGGCGCCATGAGCGCGGAGCAGTGTCGACGCCTGCTGGACGCCTACCGGGAAGCGTGCGCGCGGCCCACGTCGGTGTTGGTGCTGGGCGGCGAACGGGACTTCTTCTCCAACGGGATCCACCTCAACGTCATCGAGGCCGCGGACGACCCCGCTGCCGAGTCCTGGGCGAACATCAACGCCATCGACGATCTGGTCGAGGCGGTCCTGACGACGACGGACCGACTGGTGGTCGCGGCGGTCGCGGGCAACGCCGCGGCGGGCGGGGTGATGCTGGCCCTGGCGGCCGACGAGGTCTGGTGCCGCTCGGGCGCCGTACTGAACCCTCACTACCGTCTGATGGGCCTGTACGGCTCGGAGTACTGGACGTACACCCTGCCGCGCAGGGTGGGTCCCGCGACCGCCGAACGGCTCATGCGTGAGGCTTTGCCGGTGAGCTCGGCGAGCGCACTGCGCCTCGGGCTCGTCGACAGGGTGGTCGACTGCGGTCCTGATGAGTTCGCGCGGGAGACCGGTGGCCTGGCGGCGCGTCTGGCGTCACTTCCGGCGACGGCGTCACGGATCACCGCGAAGAAGACGGAGCTGGACCGGCTGGAGAGCGCGACCCCGCTGGCCGGCTTCCGTGAGGAGGAGCTGGCCCGGATGCGCCGGACCTTCGACGACCCGGATGCCCCGTACCACGCTCTGCGTCGTTCCTTCGTGCACAAGGTGCGGCCGGCGTGCACCCCGCCGCACTTGGGGCCCGGTCCCGCCGCGGTTGCGTAAACCGGTCCGATCCCCTCCGCCACCGATTCACCGCAATGGCCCTCGATGGCGTCTCATCACGGTCGAACGGCTGATACGAAAAGAAGTGATGGCCGAAATACAGGCCTTCATCCCTTACCTCCCCAGGAGGCGGTCCCATGACTGAGGCGACGCCGGACACGGTCGGCGCTGCGGACGCAAGCGGCGCGCCCGCCGACGAGACACCCACGATCCACATTCTCTGGATCAACGCCGGCCTGAGCTGCGACGGCGACTCGGTCGCGTTGACGGCGGCCATGCAGCCCAGCATCGAGGAGATCGTGCTCGGTGTGCTGCCGGGGCTTCCGAAGATCGCCGTCCACTGGCCGCTCATCGACTTCGAGTGCGGTCCGGTCGGCGGCTCGGACACGTTCATCGAATGGTTCTTCAAGGGGGAGCGGGGCGAGATCGACCCGTTCGTCCTGGTCGTCGAGGGCTCCGTCCCCAACGAGGCGATCAAGCCCGAGGGCTACTGGTGCGGCTTCGGCGACAACCCGGAGACCGGCCAGCCGATCACCACCAGCGAGTGGATCGACCGGCTCGCCCCGAAGGCGCTGGCGGTCGTCGCCATCGGCACCTGCGCCACCTACGGCGGCATCCACGCCATGGCGGGCAACCCGACCGGTGCGATGGGCGTGCCGGACTACCTCGGCTGGGACTGGAAGTCCCACGCGGGCATCCCCATCGTGTGCGTCCCCGGCTGTCCGATCCAGCCCGACAACTTCTCCGAGACGCTCACCTATCTGCTCTACCAGGCGACCGGCGCCGCCCCGATGATCCCGCTGGACGACAAACTGCGCCCGACCTGGCTGTTCGGGGCCACCGTGCACGAGGGCTGCGACCGCGCGGGCTACTACGAGCAGGGCGAGTTCGCCCAGTCGTACGACTCGCCGACGTGCCTGGTCAAGCTGGGCTGCTGGGGTCCGGTCGTCAAGTGCAACGTGCCCAAGCGCGGCTGGATGAACGGGATCGGCGGCTGCCCCAACGTCGGCGGCATCTGCATCGCCTGCACCATGCCCGGGTTCCCCGACAAGTTCATGCCGTTCATGGACGAGCCCCCCGGCGCCAAGGTGTCGAGCGGCGCCAGCGGAGCCTACGGCGCCGTCGTCCGCAAGCTGCGGTCGATCACGGCCAAGACGGTGGACAAGGAACCCAAGTGGCGCCGTACCGGAGACAAGATCACCACCGGATACCGCCCCCCGTGGTGAGCATCCGCCGCGGATGATCCGCTCCCCGCTCCGTGCATGCACCCCCCACACGAACCTCCCGCGCAAGAAGGGCACGGCACACAGATGGCACCGAAGACGAAGGCGGCCGGCGACGGCAGTGGCCTGGTGGAGATGGCCTGGGACCCGATCACGCGGATCGTGGGCAGCCTGGGCATCCACACGAAGATCGACTTCAAGCAGAAGCGAGTCGCCGAGTGCTACAGCACCTCATCGGTCTTCCGCGGCTACAGCGTCTTCATGCGCGGCAAGGACCCCCGCGACGCCCACTTCATCACCAGCCGCATCTGCGGCATCTGCGGTGACAACCACGCCACCTGCTCGGTGTACGCGCAGAACATGGCGTACGGCGTGAAGCCCCCGCACCTCGCCGAATGGATCATCAACCTCGGCGAGTCCGCCGAGTACATGTTCGACCACAACATCTTCCAGGAGAACCTGGTCGGGGTCGACTACTGCGAGAAGATGGTCAAGGAGACCAACCCCGGCGTCCTCGAACTCGCCGAGCGCACCGAGGCTCCGCACGCCGCGGAGCACGGCTACCGCACGATCGCCGACATCATGCGCTCGCTCAACCCCCTGGAGGGGGAGTTCTACCGCGAGGCCCTCCAGGTCAGCCGTTACACGCGCGAGATGTTCTGTCTGATGGAGGGCCGCCATGTGCACCCCTCCACGCTCTACCCGGGCGGCGTCGGAACCATCGCCTCCGTGCAGCTCTTCACGGACTACCTCAGCCGGCTGATGCGCTACGTGGAGTTCATGAAGCGCGTCGTGCCTCTCCACGACGACCTCTTCGACTTCTTCTACGAGGCGCTGCCCGGGTACGAGGAAGTAGGCCGCCGACGCGTCCTGCTCGGCTGCTGGGGCGCGCTCAACGACCCCGAGTACTGCGACTTCACCTACGCCAACATGACCGACTGGGGTCGGCGCATGTTCGTCACGCCCGGCATCGTCGTCGACGGCAAGCTCGTCACCAACGACCTCACCGAGATCAACCTCGGCATCCGCATCCTGCTGGGCAGCTCCTACTACGAGGACTGGCAGGGCCAGGAGCAGTTCGTGACCCACGACCCGCTCGGCAACCCGGTGGACCCGCGCCACCCGTGGAACCAGCACACCATCCCCACCCCGCAGAAGCGGAACTTCGACGACAAGTACAGCTGGGTCATGTCCCCGCGCTGGTTCGACGGCAAGGACCACCTCGCCCTGGACACCGGCGGCGGCCCCATCGCCCGCCTGTGGTCGACCGCCCTGTCCGGTCTCGTCGACATCGGGTACGTCAAGGCCACCGGCCAGAGCGTGGTCATCAACCTGCCCCGCACCATGACCAAACCGGAGACCACCTTCGAGTGGAAGATCCCGAAGTGGTCCAACGCGCTGGAGCGCAACCGCGCCCGCACGTACTTCCAGGCGTACTCCGCCGCCGTCGCTCTTCACTTCGCGGAGAAGGGCCTGGCGGAGGTCCGCGCCGGACGCACCCAGACCTGGGAGAAGTTCGAGGTTCCGGACGAGGGCATCGGCGTCGGCTTCACCGAGGCGGTCCGCGGTGTCCTCTCCCACCACATGGTGATCCGGGACGGCAAGATCGCCAACTACCACCCGTACCCGCCGACCCCCTGGAACGCCAGCGTCCGGGACACCTACGGCACGCCCGGCCCGTACGAGGACGCCGTGCAGAACACGCCCATCTTCGAGGAGAACACCCCGGAGAACTTCAAGGGCATCGACATCATGCGCGCCGTCCGCAGCTTCGACCCCTGTCTGCCCTGTGGCGTCCACATGTACGTCGGCGGTGGCAAGACGGTGAAGTCGATGCACGTGCCCACCGGCCTGAGCGGACTGGGCGGATGAGCGGGGCGACCGCGGCAGTGGCGGTGAACGCGGAGCAGACCGGACGCCGCGTCGAGGAGGTGCTGGAGCGGCTGACCGCGAGCGGCGACCGGGCCGCCGTCGCGGCGGCGGAGGAACTCGTCCGCTCCCTCATGGACTTCTACGGCGCCGGCCTGGCCCGCATCCTCCACCTGCTGTCCTCCGCTCCCGGCGAAGCGTCGGCGGGGCTGCTCGGTGACGAACTGGTCGCGAGCCTGCTCGTCCTGCACGACCTGCACCCCGAGGACCGCGACACCCGCATCGCCCGCGCCCTCGACGTCGTACGGGAACACGCCCTGGACGTCGTGGACTTCGACGAGGAGAGCGGCACGCTGACACTGCGGGCCCGGGAGACCGGTGGCTGCGGTTGTGGCTCCGGCTCCGGTGCGGGCGCCCGCGAGGCCGCGGAGGCGGCGCTCGCCTGCTTCGCACCGGAGGTCAGGGCGGTCGACGTACAGACCGCACCCGCGGGGCCGACGCTCCTGCAGATCGGCACGGCACCGGCGGGGGCCCGATGACGGCGTCCCCGGCGACGCGCACGCCCGGCCTGCGGAGGTTCCTCACCGAGAAGCCTCCGCAGCCCGAACGGTGCGAACTGTGCGCCGCGGCGGTGCAGGCGGGCCACCGTCATCTCGTCGACACCGAGAAACGCGCCCTCGTCTGCGCCTGCACCCCCTGCGCGCTGCTGATGGAGCAGCCGGGCGCCGCCGCGGGCCGCTTCCGCACGGTCCCGGCCCGCTACCTCACCGACCCCGGACACCGCCTCGACGAGAGCGCGTGGGAGGCGCTGCAGATCCCGGTCGGCGTCGCCTTCCTCTTCCGTAACGCGGCGCTCGACCGGCTGGTCGCCCTCTACCCGAGCCCGGCCGGTGCCACCGAGAGCGAACTCGAACCGGCCACGTGGACGGACGTCCTCGGTGGCAGCCGCCTCGCCGGACTGCTCGAAGCCGATGTGGAGGCGCTGCTGCTGCGCCGCACTGACGGCGGCTGCGAGTGCAACCTCGTACCGATCGACGTCTGCTACGAACTCGTCGGCCGCATGCGCCTGTTGTGGCAGGGCTTCGACGGCGGAGCCGAGGCCCGCGCCGCGCTGGACGCGTTCTTCGCGGACGTCGCGCAACGCGCCCGGCCCGTGGACGAGGCGGTGCGCCGGTGACCGAGTTCTCCTTCACCTGCACCGGCGTTCGCGCCGACCGGTACGCCGCCGGACCGACCCTCGTCTTCCGGCTGCGCGTCACCGCCTCCGGACACACCCCCGTGCACGCCCTCGCACTGCGCTGCCAGATCCGCATCGAACCCGCCCGCCGCGGTTACGCGTCCGACGAGGCCGACGGCCTCGCGGACCTGTTCGGCGAGCGCTCACGCTGGGGCAGCACCCTCCAGCCGGTGCAGTTCGCCCAGGTCTCGCTGATGGTCCCCGGTTTCATCGGAGAGACCGAAGCGGACCTCGTCGTTCCCTGCACCTACGACATGGACATCGCCGCGACCCGCTACCTCGACGCCCTCACCGACGGCGAGGTCCCCCTGCTGATGCTCTTCTCCGGTACGGCGTTCACCGGAACCGGCGGCTTCCAGGTGGAGCCCGTCCCGTGGGACCGCGAGGCAGCCTTCCGGATGCCCGTCACCGTCTGGCGGGAAATGGTCGAGCAGCACTTCCCCGGCTGCGGCTGGATCCGGCTGCCCCGCGACACCATGGACGCCCTCCTTGCCTACCGCTCCCGGCACGCCCTGCCCTCCTGGGAGGCGACCGTCGCGGCGCTGCTGGAGGGTGCAGACCCGCCCGCGCACGACCCGCTGCGCGCCCTCACCGCCACCACCGGAAGGACCGATCCGTGACCGTGACCGCGTTCGCCCCCGAGACCGAGGAGCGCTTCGCCCGCGCCCGGCAGGTGGCCGACGCCGTCCTCTTCGAGGGCTACGTGCTCTACCCCTACCGTGCCTCGGCGGCCAAGAACCGGCTGCGCTGGCAGTTCGGGGTGCTCGTGCCGCCCGGCTGGGGCACCGAATGCGAGGAGCACGACTTCCAGCACACCGAATGCCTGATGGAACCGAAGGCGGGTGCGACCCTCTCGGTCGAGGTGCGCTTCCTGCACGCCCGAAGGCGCACGGTGCAGCGGGCCCGTCCGGACGGCGGCTTCGACACCGTGCCCGAACTCCGCCTCGACGACCGGGTGTTGGTGCCCTGGGACGAGGGAAGCGAGGAGCGCGTCGAGGTGGTCGCGTCGGTGGACGAACTCCTCGGCGACGGCGTCACGTATCCCTTCCGGCTTCCCGCCCGCGAGGACACCGTGCCGGTCCTGGACGAGGCCGGCCGTACCGTCGGCCGACTGGTCCGGCGCTGCGAGGAGATCAGCGGGACGATCCGGCTGTCCACCCGCGAACTCGACGGCCCCTACCGGGCCGTGCGGCTGACCGCCGTCGTCGAGAACACCAGCGACTGGACACCGCCCGAGGGCCGCGGCGCCGACCGGGAGGCGGCGCTGTCGCACTCCCTGGTGGCCACCCACCTCCTCATGGCCCTCAGCGCCGGATCGTTCCTGTCGATGACCGATCCCCCCGAGTGGGCGAAGGGCGCGGTCGCCGCCTGCCGCAACCTGCACACCTGGCCCGTACTCGCCGGCGAACCCGGCCGCGCCGACCTCGTGCTGTCCTCGCCGATCATCCTGGAGGACCATCCGGCCATCGCGCCGGAGAGCCCCGGCGCGCTCTACGACGCCACCGAGATCGACGAGATCCTCGCGCTGCGCACCGCGGCCCTCACCGACGAGGAGAAACGCGAGGCCCGGGGTACCGACGAGCGGGCGGCCGCCGTGATCGAGCTGGCGGACTCGATGCCGCCCGAGGTTCTGGAACGTCTGCACGGTGCGGTGCGGAGCCTGCGCGAGGTGACCGGTCCGGGCCCCACCGCATCGGACGGCGGCTTCCCCGACGAGTACGGGGTGCAGCGGCCCGACACCCCCTGGTGGGACCCCGCGAGCGAGGCGGGCTTCGACCCGGCGCAGGACCGGGTGGTCGTGGACGGCCGGTCGGTGCGCAAGGGCAGCCGCGTCGAGTTGCGTCCGGGGCTGCGGCGTACCGACGCGCAGGACCTCTTCCTGCGGGGCCGCACGGCGAAGGTCGAGGCGGTGCTGCACGACGTGGACGGCGGGGTGCACCTGGCGGTCACCGTCGAGGGCGACCCGGGCGCCGACATCCGCCGCGAGCAGGGGCGGTTCCTGTACTTCCAGCCCGACGAGATCACCCCGCTGGAGGACGACGGATGAGCCTTCCCCCACCGCCAGGTCCCAGGACTCTCGTGGCGGGCATCGGCAACGTCTTCCTCGGAGACGACGGCTTCGGGGTGGAGACCGCACGCCGGCTCGCCGAGCGCGACCTGCCCGGACACGTCGAGGTCGTGGACATCGGGGTGCGCGGGGTGCACCTCGCCTATCAGCTGCTGGACGGCTACGACACCCTCGTCCTCGTGGACGCCACGGCACGCGGCGAGGCCCCCGGCACGCTGTACGTGATCGAACACGACGTCGGCGGAGGGAGCCCTGCACCGGCCGCCCCCGCACTGGACGGCCACCGGATGACCCCCGACACCGTCCTGGCGCTGCTGTGCACCCTGTGCGCCGGGACCGGCGGCGAGCCACCACGCCGCGTCCTGGTCGTGGGATGCGAACCGGCCTCGGTGGACGAGGGCATCGGTCTCAGCCCGCCGGTGTCCGACGCCGTGCCGGAGGCCGTCCGGCTGATCGAAGAGTTGCTGAGGCACGGGGAGCCGGGAGAGTCCGCGCCGCGGGCCACGGCCGGTGGGATCTCGACATGAGGAGAGTGGGATGAAGAAGATCGTCATCGGCGGAGCGGCCCTCGCCGCCCTGGTCGCTGTTGTCGCCGAGGTGCTTCCCGACCTCCGGCGCTACCTGCGGATCCGGCGGATGTGAACCGTGGACGCCCCGGGTGTGCCGTGCGGTTGCGTCGAACGGCGTACCTCCGAGCCGGTGACGGCGTGCCGGGCCGTGCGACCGGTGAGCGCCCGCCTCTAATGAAGCCCGGCGGAGGCAGCCTGCGGAAGGACGGAGACCCATGCACGAGATGTCCGTCGCGCTGGCCGTCGTCGACCAGGTGGCAGAGGCCGCCACGCGGGCCGGAGGGATCACGGCGGTGCGATCGGTACGGCTCCAGGTCGGCGAACTGGCCGGTGTCGTACCCGATGCGCTCGCCTTCTCCTTCGAACTGGCCTGTGCCGGAACCCTGCTGGAAGGCGCCGAACTCGTCACCGAAGCGGTGCCGGGGCGGGCCCACTGCATGCCCTGCGCACACGAATGGGCCGTCGGCATGCCGCCCCGGCTGACCTGCCCCGCGTGCGGCGGGACGCAGACCGACCTGCTCGCGGGCCGGGAACTGCAGATCCTCGACGTGCACTGGGAGGCCGGCCACAAGCACAGCCCCACGCACACGCCCGCCCGTGAACCGATCTCCGAGGAGCGCTGAACCATGTGTCGTGTCGTCGACCTGCGGCAGGCCGTACTCGCGAAGAACGACGCGAGCGCCCACGACCTGCGCGCTCACCTCGCGGCTCGCGGCACCGCGGTCGTCAACCTGCTGTCCAGTCCGGGCAGCGGCAAGACCGCGCTGCTGGAGCGCGAACTGCTGCGGGCACGGGAGCGGTCCGTTCCCGTCGCGGCGCTGAGCGCCGACCTCGCCACCGAGAACGACGCGGCACGCCTGGCGCGTTCGGGCGTCCCGGTCAAGCAGGTGCTCACCGACGGACTGTGTCATCTGGAGGCGGGGATGCTCGCCGGGCACCTGGACGGGTGGCTGCCCGACGACACCCGGCTGCTGTTCGTGGAGAACGTCGGCAACCTGGTCTGCCCGGCCTCCTACGACCTGGGGGAGACACTGAGGGTCACCCTCGCCTCCGTGACGGAGGGTGAGGACAAGCCGCTCAAGTACCCCACCGCCTTCGGCCTCGCCCATCTCGTGGTGGTCACCAAGACCGACATCGCGGAGGCCGTCGAATTCGACGAGGCCGCGTTCCGCGCGAACGTGGAGCAGGTCAACCCGGGAGTCGAGGTGGTCCTGACCTCGGCGCGCCGGGGGCAGGGGCTCGGCACGCTGCTCGACCGGTCGCTGGCTGCCGCGGACGGTGCCCCCGTCCACTTGCCGGTCATGGCCCGGCCGCCCCATCATCCCGGTCACACCCACGCGCACACGGAGGCCACCGGCACCATGGCCCACATCCACTCGTGAGCGGTCCGCAGGCTCCGACCGCCGTCGCCGAGAACACCCCACGACGCCGCCGGGTCACCGTCCGGGGAGTGGTGCAGGGCGTGGGCTTCAGGCCCTACCTCTACGGCCTCGCCACCGAACTCGCCCTGGCCGGACACGTGACCAACACCCCGGAGGGCGTCGTCGCGGAGATCGAGGGCAGCGCGTCGGCCGTGGCCCGGTTCTGCGACCTGATCGCCGCCCAGGCACCGCCGCTGGCCCGCGTGGAGTCCGTTCACCACCGGGAGATGCCTCCCGTCGGCGGCACCGCGTTCACCATCCTCACCTCCCGCAGCGGCGGACCGGCCCGCACCCTGGTCTCCCCCGACTCCGCCACCTGTGCCGACTGCCTCGCCGAGTTGGCCGACCCGGCGGACCGGCGCTACCGGCACCCGTTCGTCAACTGCACTCACTGCGGCCCGCGCTTCACGATCGTCACCGGCGTGCCGTACGACCGGGCCAACACCACCATGGCCGGCTTCGCGATGTGCCCCGACTGCGCCCGGGAGTACGCAGATCCGGCCGACCGCCGGTTCCACGCGCAGCCGGTCGCCTGCCCGGCCTGCGGGCCGCGTCTGCGGCTGGTCGTCGCCCAGGAGACACGGCTCGGGAATGTCGAGGGGGCGGCCCCGGTCACCGAGGCCCGGGCGCTGCTGACGCGGGGTGCGATCCTCGCCGTGAAGGGCCTGGGCGGCTACCACCTGGCCTGCGACGCCTCGAACCAGGAGGCGGTCGCCCTCCTGCGCCGACGCAAGGCGCGCGGGGACAAGCCGTTCGCCGTCATGGCCAGGACCGCGGACGACGTCCGTCACCTCGTACGGCTGAGCCCGGCGGAGCGGAGCCTGCTCGAAGGCCCTGCCAGGCCGGTCGTCCTGGTGAGGCGGCGCCCGCACCCGTCGTACGCCCCCGGGGACCTCCGGCCCGCCGAGGCCGTGGCACCCGGCAGCCCCGACCTCGGCGTGATGCTGCCCTACACGCCCCTGCACCATCTGCTGCTCGGCCTGCGCGGCGACCCGGACGGCCCCCGGCTGCTCGTCATGACCAGCGGCAACGTGTCCGGTGAGCCGATCGTCACCGACGACACCGAGGCGCTGGAGCGGCTCGCGCACCTGGCCGACGCCTGGCTCACACACGACCGGCCGATCCACGTCCCGTGCGACGACTCCGTGGTCCGCGTCTGCGACGGGGAGCCACTGGTGATCCGCCGCTCGCGCGGTTACGCCCCGTTGCCACTCTCCCTCCCGCTGCCCGTGCGGCCGGCCCTCGCCGTCGGCGGAGACCTGAAGAACGCCTTCTGTCTGGGGGCGGGCCGTCAGGCCTGGCTGTCGGCGCACATCGGCGACATGGACGACGTCGGCACCCAACGGGCCTTCGAGAACGCGGCGGCGCAGTTGGAGTCCATCACGGGAGTGCGGCCCGAGGCCCTGGTCTCCGACCGGCATCCTGGTTACCGCTCCGCCGGATGGGCCGACCGGAACGCGGTGCACCGGCCCGTCGTACGCGTCCAGCACCATCACGCGCACATCGCCGCCGCCATGGCCGAGCACGGGTTGGACGGCACCCGGCCGGTGATCGGTGTCGCCTTCGACGGCACGGGCCACGGCGACGACGGCGCCGTGTGGGGCGGGGAGTTCCTGCTCGCGGACTACGACCGCTTCACCCGGTTCGGACATCTCGCATATGTTCCACTGCCCGGTGGTGACGCCGCGGTGCGCCGGCCGTACCGCATGGCGCTGGCCCATCTGAGGGCGGCCGGGATCGACTGGTCCGACGAGCTCGCCTGTACGACCGCCTGCCCGCCCGATGAACTCCACCTCCTGGAACGGCAGTTGGAGCGGGCCCTCAACTGTGTCCCCACGTCCAGCATGGGCCGGCTCTTCGATGCCGTGTCCTCTCTCGCCGGGGTGTGCCACCGAGCCGGATACGAGGCACAGGCCGCCGTCGAACTGGAGGGGGCGGCCCTGCACGCACCCGCCGAGGACACCACCGCGTACGCGTTCGCCCTGCACACGTCGGAGGAGAACCGGGACGGCGCCGTACGGGCCGATCCGGCACCCGTACTCGCGGAGATCGTCGGCGACCTGCGCGTGGGCGTCGAGCCTGCCCTGGTCGCCGCGCGCTTTCACCGGGGCGTGACCGGCCTGGTGCACCGGATGTGCGCGCGGGCGCGAGAGCAGTACGGGCTGGACACGGTCGCCCTGACGGGAGGCGTGTTCGCCAACACGCTGCTCTCCTCGGCCTGTGCCGCCGCCCTGCGGGAGGACGGCTTCACGGTCCTGCGGCACCACCTGGTGCCGCCGGGCGACGGTGGCCTGGCGCTGGGCCAGCTGATGGTGGCCGCCCGCGCCGCTCCCGCTCCCACTCCCACCGACTGAGCAAACGCGCGACCCACAGCGAGGAGAGGCTCATGTGCCTGGCGGTACCCGGCAGAGTGCTGGACATCGAGGAACGGGACGGCACCCGGATGGCCACCGTCGATTTCGGCGGCGTGGTCAAGGAGGTGTGCCTGGAGTACCTGCCCGACCTCCAGGTCGGCGAGTACGCCATCGTCCACGTCGGGTTCGCCCTGCAACGGCTGGACGAGGAGTCGGCGCGGCAGACACTCGAACTCTTCGCCGAACTCGGCATGCTGCAGGAGGAGTTCGGCGACGCCTGGGAGATGGCGGCGGCAGAGGCGGGCGTCGACCCGGTGGAAGAGGTGCGCAAGTAGTGAAGTACATCGACGAGTTCCAGGACCCGGAGCTGGCGCGTCGGCTCCTCGACGACATCCACTCCACGGTGACCAGGCCGTGGGCCCTGATGGAGGTGTGCGGAGGGCAGACGCACAGCATCATCCGCCACGGAATCGATCAACTCCTTCCGAAGGAAGTCGAGTTGATCCACGGTCCCGGCTGTCCGGTGTGCGTGACCCCGCTGGAGGTCATCGACAAGGCTCTGGAGATCGCCTCCCGGCCGGAGGTGATCTTCTGCTCCTTCGGTGACATGCTGCGCGTGCCGGGCACCGGACGGGACCTGTTCCAGGTCCGTGGAGAGGGCGGTGACGTGCGCGTCGTCTACTCACCGCTGGACGCGCTGCGGATCGCCCAGCAGAACCCGGACCGCGAGGTGGTGTTCTTCGGCATCGGCTTCGAGACGACCGCACCCCCCAACGCCATGACGGTCCATCAGGCCCGGAAGCTGGGCATCCAGAACTTCAGCATGCTGGTCTCCCATGTCCGCGTACCGCCCGCCATCGAGGCCATCATGTCGTCGCCGAGCTGCCGGGTGCAGGGCTTCCTCGCGGCCGGCCATGTCTGCAGCGTGATGGGCATGGAGGAGTACCCGGAACTGGCGGAGCGCCACCGGGTGCCGATCGTCGTGACGGGTTTCGAGCCACTGGACATCCTCGAAGGCGTGCGCCGTACCGTCAGGCAACTGGAACGCGGTGAGCACACCGTCGACAACGCCTACGCCCGTGCCGTCCGCGCGGAGGGCAACCCGGCCGCCCGGGCCATGCTGGAGGACGTCTTCGAGGTCACCGACCGTGCCTGGCGCGGCATCGGGGTGATCCCACGGAGCGGCTGGCGGCTCGCGCCGAAGTACCGCGCGCACGACGCCGAGCACCGGTTCTCCGTCGAGGGCATCCGCACGCAGGAACCGGCCGAGTGCCGCAGCGGAGAGGTCCTGCAGGGGCTGCTCAAGCCGCACGAGTGCGAGGCCTTCGGCACCCTGTGCACGCCTCGTACACCGCTGGGGGCCACCATGGTCTCCAGCGAGGGCGCCTGCGCCGCGTACTACCTCTACCGGCGGCTGGACATGCCCGCCACCAGGGCCCAGGAGGCGACCCCCGTTGTCTGACACCACCGATCTCCCCGTCCTGGACGTCGAGGCGTGGACGTGTCCGGCGCCCCTGCGGGACCGGCCGCGCGTCGTCATGGGCCACGGTGGCGGTGGAGTGCTCTCCGCCGAACTGGTCCAGCAGATCTTCGCGCCCGCTTACGGGGGCGAGGTACTCGCCCAGATGGGTGACGCCGCCGTCCTCGCCCTGGGCGGTGCCCGGCTGGCGTTCTCAACCGACTCATACGTGGTGCGGCCACTGTTCTTCCCCGGCGGCAGCATCGGCGACCTGGCGGTCAACGGCACCGTCAACGACCTCGCCATGAGCGGCGCCCGCGCCGCCTACCTCTCCTGCGGATTCATCCTGGAGGAGGGCGTAGAGCTGGATGTGGTCACCCGGGTGTCCCAGGCACTGGGGGCGGCTGCGCGCACCGCCGGCGTCGAGGTGGCCACCGGGGACACCAAGGTGGTGGAGGCCGGTCACGGCGACGGGATCTACATCAACACCGCAGGCATCGGTCTCGTCCCGGAGGGCGTCGATCTCCGCCCTCAGCGGGTCGTCCCCGGCGACGTGGTGATCGTCAGCGGCGCCATCGGTGTCCACGGGGTGGCGGTCATGAGCGTTCGCGAGGGCCTGGAATTCGGAGTGGAGATCAAGAGCGACTGCGCGGCGCTCGGCGGGCTGGTCGACGCCATGCTCGCCGTCACCCATGACCTGCACGTCCTGCGCGATCCCACCCGGGGCGGCCTGGCGGCCTCGCTCAATGAGATCACGCAGGCGTCCGGGACCGGGGTGGTCATCCAGGAACGCGCCGTTCCGGTCCCCGCGGCCGTGGCCAATGCCTGTGCCATTCTCGGACTGGACCCCATGTACATCGCCAACGAGGGCAAGCTGGTGGCCTTCGTCCCGCGCGAACAGGCCGACGCCGTCCTTGAGGCGATGCGTGCCCATCCTCTGGGCGCGGACTCCGTGATCATCGGAGAGGCCGTGGAGGCGCATCCCGGCATGGTCGTGGCACGGACCGGCCTGGGAGGGACGCGGGTGGTCGATCTACCCATCGGGGAGCAGCTGCCGCGGATCTGCTGACAGAGGCGTCGCGTCCAGGAGCAGGCCAGGCCGTCCAGGCGCGATCGGACCGTCAACCCGGTCGGTGCCCGGACGGCGGGGCCGTGGATCCGCGCTGGTCGTGGCGGATGCGTCCTTGGTGCCGCTGAGGCGCAGGGAGCGGCCCCTGCGTCCGCTGTCGCGTCCGCCTTTCTCGTCCGCGTCGCCGTACTTCTCGCCGCTCGCACCGCGACTCTTGGCCGTGTCGCCCGCCGGCGCCGGAACGATGTCCGCGGAGAAAACTGTGGCGGTGCCGGAGACGCCCGGGGCGGTGATGACGGTGACCGCGTTTGTGAAGGTGGTGCGGCTGCGGACCGTTCGGCGTGGGCACCGGGTCGGTGAGTGCGTTCTCCCGGTGGTCTCGGTTCTTGAAGTGCCCGACATGGGGGTGTCAGGACCTTGCCCTGGACCTGAGGGTCTGGTTTTGTACCGCGCTACAAGTGCGTGATCACGGAGACACGAGGAGAACGAGCGGCGTGGAGCGGGGAACGCGGACGGGCACCAGGGACTCCCTGCCGGAAGGGCTCGGTCAGGCGATACGGGAGACCGCCGGTGCCGTCGCCGCGCTCCTGGACGGCGCGACGGACATGACCGTCCCTGTACCGGGGTTGGAGTGGACCGTCGGCGAGACGGCCGCCCACCTGGTACTGGCCAACGGCCTGATGGCCGATCTCGCGGCCGGCCGAGAACGCCTCTACGGGGACGGCACGCCGCAGAGCCTCGCGGCGGCCAATGCGCAGAGTCTCCTCGAGTTTCCCGAGCGCGGGGCGCAACCGCTGGCCGCGATGATCGTGGAACAGGCCGACGTGTTCCTGGACGCGGTGGACCGAGCGGTGGCGGACGGGACCGCGGGCCGGACGCTCCTGACCCCGCTCGGTCCCATGGACCAGGACATACTCGCCTCGTACCTGCTGACCCACATGCTGGGCCACGGTTACGATCTTGCCCGCGGGCTGCGCCGGCCGCACATGATCAACGAGATGCGGGTCGGGTTGTGCCTGCCGTTCCTGAAGACGGCAATGCCGCGCATCGCCGCCGCCTCCGCGCTGACGGCCCGTTACACCTTGCGCATCCGGGGCGGCGCGGCATTCGGCGTCACCTTCACCGACGGCACGGTCGAGGTGCTTCCTGACCTGCCGGAGCGTTCGGACTGCACCATCCTCACCGCGCCGGTTGCTTTCCTTCTCATCGCGCTGGGACGTCTGGGCCCGTGGCAGGCCATGGCACGCGGAGACGTGCTCGCCTGGGGCCGCAAACCCTGGCTCGCCCCCCGCTTCCCCACCCTGTTCAACGCACCCTGACCACTGCCTTCCTCGATGAGCCCGGCTCGACCGCGGGAGCTCCTGCGGCAGAAGTCCGAGCCCATCGACGCTGACCGCACGGTCAGGCGACCGACTTCAGGCTCTAGAAGAAGCCCAGCTTCTTCGGCGAATACGACACCAGCAGGTTCTTCGTCTGCTGGTGGTACACGCCTGACCTCGCTCTGACCTGCGTTAAAAGGATGGAGTCGTCTGCTGTGAAGCCGAGTTGGTCCGCGCCTGGTCCGGATCTTGGTGAGGCACTCCGACAGCCATGGCAACGCGATGGCCGAGCCACTGAACGGCACCTTCAAGGCCGAGCTGATCGAGATGCAGGGCCCGTGGAGTTGGGGACGGTACCCGTCCGACAGGCAGATACGCAGGCCCGGGCGAGCCGACTGAAGCCCAGCCAGGGACAACTTGTCCGCGGTTAAAGTCGGCCTTCATCTGGTTTTCGGTTTGCGCCAGGATGGGTGTGTCGAACAGGGGAGGACGGACGATGGACCGGGCGCTGCTGGCAGATTTTCTCCGCGCACGTCGTGAGGTGTTGCAGCCGGAGGATGTCGGGCTTCCTCGCGGGCAGCGGCGCCGCACCGGTGGGCTGCGGCGCGAGGAGGTGGCGGCGCTGGCCGATATGTCGGCCGACTACTACAGCCGGATCGAGCAGCAGCGTGGTCCGGCGCCCTCGGAGCGGATGCTCGTCGCGCTGGCCCGGGCGTTGCGGCTCAGCCTGAGCGAGCGTGACCATCTCTTCGCCCTCGGCGGGATCGCGGCGCCCCGGCGGATCGTGCGTGATGACCATGTGGGGCCCACGATGATGCGGATCGTCGCCGGCCTCTCGGACGTGCCCGCCATCGTGCTGTCACGGTTCGGTGAGGCGTTGCTGCAGACGCGTCCGGCGGTTGCGCTGCTCGGTGACTTCACCCGGTATTCGGGTCTGTCCCGCTACCTGGTCTACCGCTGGTTCACTCATGACCCGCAGGTCCGCGGCTTGTACCCCGTCGAGGATCATTCGCTGCGGGGCAGGGTTTTCGCCGCGGAGATCCGGGACGCCTACACGGCCGATCCCACGGGGAAGGCCGGTGAGATCGTCGCGGCCCTCCTCGATGCCAGTCCCGAGTTCGCGGAGATCTGGCGGTTGCACGAGGTGGGGGTGACACATCACCACGACCTCAAGCGTTACCTGCACCCCGAGTTGGGGGAACTGGAGCTCTACTCCGAGATGCTGGTGGATCCCGAGCAGTGCCAGCAGCTGCTGGTGTTCACCGCCGTACCCGGTTCTCCGAGCCATCGCAAGCTCCAGCTCCTGGCCGCTGTCGCCCCTTAGCGGTTTTCGGCTCTCTCACACCTCTGAGCATCGTTTCGAAGTCGAAGCGTGCTCCAACCACAACTGATTCAAATCTGAATCAGTTCGTTTCCCGCATTGTGAAAGTTGAGGCATGCCATGAAGGCAGTGCGTTTCCACAGGTACGGCACCCCGGACGTCCTGCGCTACGAGGAGGTGGAACAGCCGGTCCCCGGCATCGGAGAGGTCCGGATCCGGGTGGCTGCGACATCGTTCAACCCGGTCGACGGCAACATCCGTGCCGGCTTCATGCAGGGCCCCATCCCGGTGGCTCTGCCTCACACCCCCGGCATCGACGTCGCCGGCACGGTCGACGCGCTGGGCGAGGACGCGGACGGCGTCGAGGTCGGTGACCGTGTGGTCGGATTCCTGCCGATGACCGGCGCCGGCGCGGCCGCGGAATACGTCCTCGCGCCGGCTGGAATCCTGACGGGGGCGCCCACGAGCATTCCGCTGGCCGATGCCGCCGGGCTGCCGTTGGTCGGCCTCACCGCCTGGCAGGCCCTTTTCGACCACGCCGGGCTGAGCGCCGGCCAGCGCGTGCTGGTCAACGGCGCGGGTGGCGCGGTCGGCGGCTACGCCGTACAGCTGGCCAAGCACGCCGGCGCCCACGTGATCGCCACGGCCGGGCCGCGCAGCAGTGAGCGTGTCAAGGCGGCCGGCGCCGATGAGCTTCTCGGCCACGGCCTTCCCGAACTGGCTGAGCCGGCCGACGTCGTGCTCAACCTCGCGCCGGTCGATCCGGCGCAGCTGGCCGCGCTGGCAGGTGTGGTCCGCGACGGCGGTGTCGTGGTGAACACGACGGTGTGGATGCCCGCTCCGTCCGACGAGGAACGCGGCGTGCGCGGCATCGACCTCTTCGTCAACAGCGACGCCGCCCAGCTGGCGCAGCTGGTGGCACTGGTCGACTCCGGCGAGCTGCGCGTCGACATCGCCCGGCGGGTGCCACTGGCCGACCTGCCGGCCCTGCATGCCGAAGCCGCCGCGGGCCCGATCTCCGGAAAGGCCATCGTCCTTCCCCCCGCCTCGCTCGCCTAGGCAGTATTGCCCTTCACAGGGTGCTGCCGTCAGCCTGCTCCCTGCTCCCTGCTCGCGACGCGGCCCTGGGAACGCTCGGACAGGCCCGGCGGCTCTGGCCATCGAGACGATGACCAGCTGTTCCTTCGACGGACAGTTCCGCATCACCAGGCCGCGGGCGACGCCGGCCCGCCGGGCGATCTCCCGGATGACGGCGCGGCTGTCTCCGCGTTCGGCGAACGCGGAGCGTCCGGCCTCCAAGATGGCCGCCTCACTGGCCTCAGGATCCCGTCGTCTACTGATCCGGTTCTCCGCACTCGCCGACCCGGCGCACAGCCGGTCATCGGCAACGTTGAATCCACTCATGCCGCGACGGCCATCAGTGCCGTCGCCAGCCATCGGAGCACCTCGTGAACCTCGAACCACTGACCCCCGAGAACACCACGATCGTCCTGGTGGACCACGCCGTCGGTTTCGCCAACGTGCTGCGGTCGCACGACACGGCGGAGCACATCAACAACGTGGTCGGGCTGGCAAAGACAGCCCTGTGGTACGAAAGCGGCCTGGTCGTGACCAACGGCCGGCCCGACAAGCCGTCCGGGCCGCTCTACCCGCAACTGAGGGAGACGATCGGGGACCACCCCGTGGTCGAGCGGGGCGGCAACTTCAACGGCTTTCTGGACCCGGACTTCGCACGAGCCGTACGCGAGACCGGGCGCCGCAAGCTCGCCATCGCGGGGGTGTCCACCGAGGGATGCGTCCTGCAGACCGTGCTGGGCGCGCTGCGCGAGGACTACGAGGTCTACCTGGTCGTGGATGCCACAGCGAGCCTGACAGCCGAAACCCACGCCGTCGCGGTCGAGCGCATGGTGCAGGCCGGCGCCTCCCCGGTCACCTGGTTCTCCCTGGCCGGGGAGTTCACCGTGGACCACCGTTCCGCGACCGCACCCCACTTCCAGCGGCTGATGCGCGAGCACGTGCCGACCATGGCCATGGGTGTCCAGTCCTACCTGTCCGCCCTCCAGCAGACTGAGCCGAGTTCGGCATGAGGCACGCCGCCCGGGGGCGGATGAGGGCCGTCCGGCTGTCCTTTTGCACGGCTGTCGGCCCAGCCACGGACAACTCGTCCCCTGATGAAGTGGCCCTTCATCCGCTCTCCCGTCCCCGCCAGGATGGGCTTGTCGAAACGAGGAGGACGGACGATGGACCGGGTGTTGCTGGCGGATTTTCTCCGCGCACGTCGTGAGGTGTTGCAGCCGGAGGATGTCGGGCTTCCTCGCGGGCAGCGGCGCCGCACCGGTGGGCTGCGGCGCGAGGAGGTGGCGGCGCTGGCCGGTATGTCGGCCGACTACTACAGCCGGATCGAGCAGCAGCGTGGTCCGGCCCCGTCGGAGCGGATGCTCGTCGCGCTGGCCCGGGCGTTGCGGCTCAGCCTGAGCGAGCGCGACCACCTCTTCACCCTCGGCGGCATCCCTGCGCCCCGGCGGATCATACGAGATGACCATGTCGGTCCCACGATGATGCGGATCGTCGGCGGCCTCTCGGACGTGCCCGCCATCGTGCTGTCACGGTTCGGTGAGGCGTTGCTGCAGACACCTCCGGCGGTCGCACTGCTCGGTGACTTCACCAGCTACTCGGGCCTGTCCCGGTACCTGGTCTACCGCTGGTTCACCGGCGATCTGCAGGTCCGCGGCCTCCATCCGGCGGAGGACCATCCGCAGCGGGGCAGGGTTTTCGCCGCGGAGATCCGGGACGCCTACACGGCCGATCCCACGGGGAAGGCCGGTGAGATCGTCGCGGCCCTCCTCGAAGTCAGTCCGGAGTTCGCGGAGATCTGGCGGTTGCACGAGGTGGGGGTGACACATCACCACGACCTCAAGCGTTACCTGCACCCCGAGCTGGGGGAACTGGAGCTCTACTCCGAGATGCTGGTGGATCCCGAGCAGTGCCAGCAGCTGCTGGTCTTCACCGCCGTACCCGGTTCTCCGAGCCAGGGCAAGCTGCAGATGCTGTTCGCTGTCGGTCCCTAGCAGCAGTCGCCGCCCTCTCACCCTGTAATGCCGCTTCGAAACCGGGGTGTCGTTCAGCCCCCAACGCTTCAAAACTGAAGCACATTACGTGGAGCGAACGTTGAGGTCGTGTCTCCCGGCCGACGGTCGAGCCGGCGCGGGACTCCAGACGGCCAGGTCTCCTGAACCGTCCAACGGTGCACCCTTGCCCGCCAAACCCGGATCTTCCGGGCCCGCTGATTCCACGAATGACCAGATCAGACCCAACCAGCCAAGAAGGCAGGGCAGTCATGTCGCTCAGTTTCGACCCCGAGTTCGCCCAGGTGTTCGCCCCCATGGCCGAGGCCATGGCGGGCGCCACCCCTCCGCCGGTCGGCGATGTCGCCGCGCGCCGCGCCATGTGGGAACCGATCATCGGTGCCGCTTCGGCGGCCCAACCGGTCCCGGCCGACGTCACGACCACCGAGTACTACGCGACCGCGGACGACGGCACGAAGATCACCATGCGCTGGTACGCCAAGACGGACGCTCCCAGCGGTCCGGCCGCGCTGTTCTTCCACGGCGGCGGCTACATCTTCGGCCACATCGACCTGTTTGACGGCCCAGTTGCCCGCTACGTCTCCACCAGCGGGGTGCCGATGCTGTCGGTCGAATACCGCCGAGCACCCGAACACCCCTTCCCCACACCGGTCGAGGACGCGTACGCCGCCCTGCGCTGGCTGCACGAGCACGCCGGCGAGCTGGATGTCGACCCCGCGCGGATCGGTGTGATGGGCGACAGCGCCGGAGGCGGACTGGCCGCGGCGCTGTCGATCCTCGCCCGAGAACGTGGCGGCCCGGCGATCGCCCGGCAGATCCTGCTCATGCCGATGCTCGACGACCGCACCACCACGCCCGACCCGCACATCGAGCCCTACCTGCTGTGGTCCTACGACGACAGCCGCACCGCCTGGCCGGCCCTGCTCGGCGCTGCCGCGGGCGGACCCGACGTACCCGCCACGGCCGCCCCGGCCCGCCTCGACGACGCGAGCGGTCTGCCTCCCGCCTACATCGAGGTCGGCCAGCTCGACGTCTTCCGCGACGAGGACCTCGCCTACGCCCTCAAACTCAGCCGGGCCGGCGTACCCGTGGAGTTCCATCTCCACCCCGGTGTCCCGCATGAGTTCGACTCCATCGCCTTCACCACCGATGTCGCCCGCCGCGCCATCGCCGACCGCGTACGCGCCCTCGCCTCCCTCTAGCCCTTCCCCACCCTCCAACTCGAAACTGCCGCACGGCTCGTCATGGCGCCCATGAGCCGTGACCGCTCCCTGGCGGACGGCCTTCCCAGCGAGCTCAATGTCGAGTACCACCGGCAGAGCGGGCCTCCATGGCCCTGATCATCACCGAGGGCACCCAGCCGTCCGAAGACGGTCAGGGCTACCCGCTGACGCCGGGAATCCACACCGACGCGCACATCGCCGGCTGGCGCAAGGTCACCGACGCCGTCCATGCCGATGGCGGGCGCATCGTGGTCCAGCTGATGCACGCTGGTGTGGGGTGTTGTCCGGGTGGGAGATACGGCCGCGTGGAGATCCACGGCGGCAACGGCTACCTCGTCCACCAGTCCCTCTCCTCCAACGCCAACAAGCGCACCGACCAGTACGGCAGCTCCGTCGCCCAACGCATCCGCTTCGCCATCGAGGCGACATCCGCGGTGGCCGCCGAGATCGGCGCCGACCGCACCGGCCTGCGCATCTCTACCGGCAACCCCTACAACGACATCACCAAGACAGACACCCACGACGTCCACCCGGCGCTGCTCGATGCCATCGACCCGCTCGGCCTCGCCTACCTGCCACGGAGAGCTGAACCATGACCACACTCCTCATCGGCCCAGCCGACAAGACCGTCACCATCACCGTCCAGCAGCGGACCCGCACGGCACCCCAGGACACCTTCCGCATCCTGGTGCCCATCGACCTCCCCACCGTCTTCCGCCCGGTGGCCCCGTTCCCCGGCATCAGCAGCGTGAAGAACCAGACCGAAGCCTGGGACCACGCGGGATCGCGAAGAAACCCGCAGTTCGACGACGGTTCCCAGGCCGACGAAGAACTCACCGAGTACGTACCGGGCTCCGGCTTCGCCTACCAGCTGACCGGCTTCACCAATGTCCTCTCCCGCCTCGCGGCCGGCGTCCGGGGCGAGTTCAACGTCAACCCCGACGGTGACGGCACACTCATCCGCTGGACCTACGAGTTCAAGCCGCTGCCCGGCCGCCGCTGGATCCTGGCCGGTCCCTTCGCCCCGCTCTGGCGCCGCTACATGGTGGCCGCCCTCGACCGGTGCGTCCACGTCATCGAAATCCGAGCGCTGCCGACATCCCGAGGTGGGCGTGCTGGAGCTGCACGGACAGTGACTGGCAGCCCCTGATCAGGCCCGGAGGCTGCCAACAGCGCCGGGCGCGGGCAGGCGGCCCGAAGTTCCGCGGCTCCAGCCCGCAAACGAGCTCATCTAACAGCTAATCGGCCAGCCACATGATTGGCGGCATGTTTTTTGGCGTCTGGCCACCTGATCTGGTTCGCCGGATCAACTCATTGGACCGGATCAACTCATTGAAGGAGACACAGTTATGAAGGCCATCGTTTTCGACACGTTCGGCGGCACCGAGGTCCTGCACGAGGTGGAGACCGAGGTCCCCGAGCCCGGCTCCGGCCAGGTCCGCGTACGTGTACAGGCTGTCGGCGTCAACCCGGTGGACGGCAAGATCCGCTCAGGGATCATGGAAGCCATCTTCCCCACCACCCTGCCCGCCATCTCCGGCGGGGAGATCGCCGGGACCGTCGATGCCGTCGGCGAGGGCGTCGACCATCTGAAGGTGGGCGACGAGGTGCTGGGCTGGTCCGACACCGGCGCCTACGCCCAGTACGCGCTCGCCACTGCGACCGTCCTCGCCCTCAAGCCGGCCGGTCTGGACTGGACGCACGCGGCCGCCCTGCCGGTGGCGGGCGACGCCGCCGACCGGGTCCTGGACCTGCTCGACGTCAAAGCCGGCGAGACCCTGCTGATCCACGGCGCGTCCGGCGCGCTCGGCACCGTCGCCGTCCAGCTCGCCGTCGCCCTCGGCGCCCGCGTCATCGGCACCGCCGGCCCGGCCAACCAGGAGTATGTGACCTCGCTCGGCGCCACCGCGCTGGTCTACGGCGAGGGCCTGGTCGAGCGGGTGCGTGCGCTCGCCCCAGGCGGAGTGGACGCGGTGCTCGACGCCGCGGGCAAGGGCGCGCTGGAGGACTCCATCACCCTGCGCGGCGGCACCGACCGGGTCGTCACCACCGCCGACTTCCGGGCCCGCGAACTCGGTGTCGTCTTCGCCGAGGGCCCGGCGCGGCGCTCGGCGGCCCGGTTGGCCGAACTGGCCCGGCAGGCCGCCGACGGCGCGCTGGCGATCACGGTCGGCGCGACCTACCCGCTTACCGACGCTGCCAAGGCCCAGCAGGCCAGCGACGCCGGCCACAGCCGCGGGAAGCTCGTCCTCACCGTCGACTGACCTCCCCCGCAGGGGCCGGCCCCGCACGGCCGCCTGCAACCAGCCGGTCAATTCCATCTCCAGTCAGTCCGTATCCACGCGATACGCGGATACGCCGTGTGCGGCCCACACCGTCCCCTGCTCCGCCCATGTCCCTCCTATGTCCCTCCCTACCTCACCGGAGGTGAACGCCAGCTTCACACGGTGTGCGGTCCCACTCACCAACTCACAGCATCAGTCAAGTTCAGGCCTGCGAGTCAGAGCACCGGGATTCGCTCTGGGGGGGGCGAATCCCGACCCCTTGCCCCGCTCCGCAGGAGTCCGATTCCGCCCCGGCCTGAAGGCCGGAGTTTCCCTGGAGGTCTCCGATGACCATGGCCTATCTGGCGCAGCCCGAACAGCAGCAGAAGCTGGAATGGCTCGACGGGGGAACGTTCTCCGTGCTGCTCGACAAGGAAGCCACCGAGGGCAAGCTGACCGTGGGCCGCTTCGACGTCGCCAAGGGCGAAGCCCCGCCGTTCCACCTGCACACCCGCGAGGACGAGGTGTTCATGCTGATCAAGGGCACGGCCCTGGTGTGGTCCGGGGAGGAGGAACACGAGCTACGTGAAGGCGGGATTGTCTACCTGCCCCGCAACGTCCCGCACGGCTACCGCATCACCTCCGACCGCGCCGACCTTCTGATGATCGCCACGCCCGGAGGCATCGAGGGCATGTTCCGCCACGCCGGACGCGACCTCACCAGCCCGCGCCCCGACGGCTTCGAAATCCCCAAGTCCCTCCTGGCGGAGGCATCCGAGCTGTACGGCGGCGTCATTCTCGGCCCGCCGCGCTGAACCGCTCACGGACCCAAGCGGTGCCGCCCCGGCTGCCGCCTGCTCTTGAAAGCGCTGCCTCCGGGACCACAGCGGGTCCGTTCCCTTCCTCACTGCGACCACCGCCGCCCGGCGTCGAAAGCCGGTTGCTCAGGAGACCTTCATGCCCCTCCCTGTCCTGTTCGGCGCGAACGTAGAGCCGAACGCCCTACCCGTCGGCCGCTCCAGTGAGCAGGCACTACTCATCGACGGCCGTCCTCACCCTGGAGCTGACCGCCTCAACCTGAGGAGAAGCCTCACCGGCTCCTATACTCCTGGCGTGTTTGATACGCCAAACCTCTTCCACGTTTCGTCCGTGCTCAATCGCCGGTCGATCGCACAGCATGGTCTGGATTGGGACCGGATGAGGGCCGCACGGGGAATCGCCGGCAGCCGCCGTCCTGAGGTGGAGGGGATCTTCGTCTGTCGGGGCGAGGAGGAAGCAGAGTTCTTCTTTCAGATCAACAACACCGGTGGGCCGGTTGATCTCTGGTCCGTGAACGGCGTCGATGAGGGGTCGCTCCTCGACAACGGCAACGGATTCGTCTACCTGCCCGGCCGCATACCAGCCGCGCGAGTGCGCCTCGTGCGATCAGACGTTCCTCCGCAGCTTGGTTTTTGACTTCGCGCGGCGGTACGGCTGGGGGTAGGCCCACGCGGAATCTGGATGCGAGCTCGGCGAAGGTGTGGTTGCAGCGCAGGTGCGCCAGCCTCGTCAGCGCCTGGCGGCTGCAGGTCAGCCGCCACCGGGTGCCATCTGTCGTCGCCGAGCGGCCGACCCCCGCCGCAGCAGCCGCAGCGCGGAACTGGACAGATGCAGCCCGGATGGGTGGGCAATGAGCCGGGGCTCTATGCGGAGAAGGTTGCTGTTAGCCGACCACCCATCTACCTGGGCTTCGTTGTCCTGTCACCGCAACCCCTCGATCTCACAGCCAGGTTGGAAGGGGCTCATTGAACCCTTCCGCGTGGCGCCGGACGGCCGACCGTTCCGGAACGAGGCCGGCAGCTATGTGGACGCAGCTGCATATGGCACAACGTGGGCGCGGGCACGGAAGTACGTCCTGACCCGTACAGAACTCGCCTCCAAGCCGGTCAAGCGGCACTCCGATCTCCGGCACGCCGGGATCTCGTTCTGGCTGTACTCCGGTGTGGACCCCGCCGAATTCGCTCGTCGCGCGGGCCAGAACATCGAGGTCCTCTTCCGCCACTACGCCAAGTTCGGTCCGTGACTGGTCCGGAAGTACTGGTCAGGATCGGGACGGTGGTGGGAGGAACTGGGAGTTATGACGACCAAGTACGGCGCGGCCTACAAGCTCGGCGACTTCACCGCCCCGGTGACGGCCACCACCGAGGGTGCCGAGCCGGTCGCGGTCACCAACCAGGGCCAGGAGACCTGGCCGGCGGGCGGCAACTACCAACTGCGGTACAACCTGTTCGACGCGGACGGCAAGGAGATCACCGCCCGGTGACAGCGTGATCCTGGACGCGAAGATCGCACCCCTGACGCCGGCCACTTATTCGGTGGTGTGGACGATGGACGACGTCGGTGTCAGCCGCTTCACCACCGCCGGTGTGCCCGGCGCGGGCGTCAGACTCTCCTCGGTGAGCATCCCGCCGCAGCTGACCGCGGAGTCCCCGAGCAGCGGAGTCACCGTGCCCCCGTGACCGACGCTGTCATCCTGCGTCGGTCACGGGGGCACGGGGGCGTGCTCGGGGGTCAGGGTGAGCAGTGTGTGCAGGCGGGTATCCAGGGGGCCCGTGACTGTGTGGACCGGGATGCCTGTTGTGTGAAGGGTGGTCAGGAGGAGGCGGTCCGAGAGGGGGCGGAAGTGTTCGCTGATGGGGGACGGGTCGTCGTGGAGAGGAATCCCTCCGGGTAGGCGGCCTCGGCGAGGAGCCGCTCGGCGTGGCGGCGGACGACGAGTTGGATCAGTTCGGACTCGGTGGTCTGTTCCAGGGGCTTGGGCCGGCTGCCGGCGGGGTCCCGCATCGGGGTGCCGTGGGCGGCGGGCAGGCCGATGCGGGCCGTGGCGGCGGTGATCAGGGTGGTCTTGCCGGCTCCGTAGGCGCCGACGACGGCGATCCTCACAGCATCGCTCCTGGTGGGACAGGGTTCGGATCGGGCAGGGGGACGGCGGGAGGAGCGGGGGCCTTGGGCAGCCGGTCCCAGCCGTGGTGGGCGGCTAGACGCCGCAGGTCCTGGTCGTCGCCGACGATGACGGCGCGGCCGGTCAGGGAGAGCAGCGGGGCGTCGGAGACGTGGTCGCCGTAGGCGGTGGAGGAGTCCAGGTCGATGCGGTGGGCGGCGGCCAGTTCCCGTAAGGCCTCCGATGTGGCGCGTCCTGGGCCGGGTGCTCGACCTGGCGGTCGCCGGTGATCCCCGTCCGCTGGTCTTCTTCCAGGGGGACTACGCCAGACTCGCCGGTCGGTGAGGCGCGGGGGTGGTCCGGCGGGGCGCCCGTCAACGCGTGCACCCGAGGTCGGTGTGGCGCTGGGTCAGTGCGTCGCGGGGTACGCCGGCTTCCTTGGCCAAGGCGACTACCGTCAGAGCACCGTTGGAGTGCTGCGGCGTCCCTTGCAGGATGCGGTCCATGGCCGCGCGGGTACGGTCGCGTTCGTCAGGTGCGTGGGTCACACGGTTCCGTCCTGGAGGGTGACCCGGGCGCGGGCTGAGCGTCGGCGAGGTCGCGCAGGCGTTCAGCGTTGCCGTGCAGGGCGTACGCGGGGACCTGCTCGGTCTGCGGCGCGGTGGGGGCATTGCCGGGTGCGGGGGCCAGGCTGGTGCGGGCGTGGGCGGTCTGGCGTTCGGTGTCGGTCATGGGGGGCCGGGGCGTGCGGCGGTTCCGTGCGTGCGGCCGAAGGTGTCGGCGATCTGCTGCAGGTGGTTCACGCCGTGCAGGTAGACGCTCCTGCCGGTGTCGCGTTAGGTCCTGACGGCCACGGTGGTGCAGCCGTCGTCGGCGTGGGCCTGGATGACGAGGCGCCCCAGGCAGATGTCGTCGCGACGGCTCGCGGGGGTGATGTTCTCCGGCGCCAATTGGTCCGCGACTGGTCCGGACGGACCTCCGCGGGACGCCATAGAGTGACGGCAAGAATCCAACTCATTACAGCGGGTAGCTGGCGTGTCGGATTGCCTGGAGCGCAACGATGCCTCCAGGCAACCGACTTCAGGCTCTAGAAGAACCCAAGTTTCTTCGGACTGTACGAAACAAGAATGTTCTTGGTCTGTTGGTGGTACAGCCATTGCATGCCCCTGACCAGGGTAAACGCGTAGTTCGTAGGGGAGTTGACGGACGGTGGTCCGCGTATGGTCCGGATCTTGAACGTGGATTGTCGAGGGCGAAGAGCGCGTAGATACGCCGCAGGCTTCAACCCGGTGGGTGAGCAGATGGATGTTCCGCGTCGCCACACGGATCGCTCCACGCCAACGGGCCAGTGGCCAGGACGAGTTCGAGTTGGGCACTCCTGATGGGTGATGGATGGTGGCTCGCACGACGATGGCGCGGATGTGCTGATGCGTCTGCCGGACTGCCGGAGCATGGTGATTCAGAGCAAGCGCTACTGAGTGCCTTCGGCGTGTCGTGACCCTCTACTCTCAGTGGCCTCTGGGCGGAGTTGGTGAGGACTCGTTCAGGCAATGGCTGCGCAGTGGGTGCCGCGAAGCGGCCGAGTCCCGGGGGTTCGCTTGTTGTGCGAGGGAGGGCCATTGTCAGAGGTCGTCCGTAGCATGTGGATACCCGGAGGAGGTGTTGTGGCCGTACCTGTCGCGCAGCAACGCAAGTTGACTCAGCGTTCTGGCAATATCTGTGCCTTTCCCGAATGTGGCTTGCTTCTGACGGCCCAGGGGGCGCCGCAGGACCCCGTTGTGGTGCTTGGCGAGATGGCCCATATTGTCGCGGAGAGCCCGAACGGTCCGCGAGGCGATTCGCCGCTGACGCCGGAGGAGCGCAACCGGTACGAGAATCTGATCTTGCTGTGCAATCAGCATCACCAGTTGATCGACTCCGATGGTGCGCTTGCGAAGTACACAGTGGAGCGTCTGCAGGCCATGAAGGAGACACACGAGCAGCGGATCGAGCGCAGGCTCGGCGGGCGTTCCAATGTGCCGTCGGAGCTGCCTCCGATGGTCAGCGACACCGTGTACAGCAATGTGCTGCCGGTCACGCAGATGCCGCGATATATCTACGGAGCCCCTTGCTCTTCCGGCCGGGAGAACGAGGTACGGTCGGCCCCGGCGTCTGCCGGAATGATGACGCCGTTCATCCTGCGTGAGGGGCGGTTGTGGGCTTTCCAGGACCTGCGTGACACAAGGAACCCGTTCGCTGGCGTGGTGGCGTGCACGGAGACCGAGCGCTTCTCCACCAAGGAGTGGTGGACGGATCCCGACAGACTGGGATGGTACGTCGCGCTGCTGAACCGGTCGCTGAACAAACTCACCGGACGTCTGGGACTGCGGCTTGACCACGACCACCACCGCTACTACTTCGAACCTGAGGAGGCCGGCGTTGAACGTTCCGTTCCGTACCGGCCATTGAACGCCAGCAGGGCGACCCGGGGCGTCGTATGGCAGCCCAAGAAGCGAGCGACCGGAGAGCCTCGCAACTACTGGCTTCACCGTGCTGTTTCGCTGCGCTTCTTCCTCGTCGGTGACAACCAGTGGTGCCTGAGCGTCAGACCCGAGCTTCGTGTGACCTCCGACGGCTTCGAGTCAATACATGCCAAGTACATCGGGCGGCAGGTGACCCGGAAGAAGTCCCGCCTGTTCAACCACGATCTCCTGGGCGAAGTGCAGTTCTGGCGGGACTTCCTCGGCAGGAGCACTCCACGGATCTTCTTCCCCTTCGGCACAGACAGGCAGAATCTGATCGTCTCGACGTCGCTTGGCAGCGGGCAGGTGCGCTGGCCGGGCATTCCCGCCGAGCACGACATGCCCTTCAAGAACGTCGAGTACGTGGACGACCTCTTTACCTGGGCCGAGGCGGGAGGTCTGGGCGAGGACGATGATCCCGCAGGCGAAGACGACGAGGACGCGGAGGAGACGCTGCGATGACGGCACGCCCTGCTCCACCGAGTGTCTCGCCGGTCGGCTCGCCGTCCCTCATCGCGAGTACCTACTTTCCTGAACCGCTGCTGCAGTTCGCCGACGACGGTCTGCACATCGACCCCAAGGCCGGCATCGCACGCTACGGGCCGCGTTCCTGGACGGCATCAGGCCGCCACCCCACCCGGCTGCGCGTGGGGCTGATCGGTACCGCAGAGCTCGTCGAGGCGGCCCGTACCTGGATGAGCAGTCGCGCCGAGGGCGTACGCGGAGACGTGCACAATCCGGAGTTCCCCGGGTGGATGCCCGATCGCGGGTTCTTCTCGTCGCTGGAATTCGACGATGCGTGGAATGAAGAACTCGGGCAGGCCGAACTGCGGCAGGTACTGGAGATCAAGTCACAGAAGGAGCGCTTCCACGCTGCCCTGACCCTGTTCGAGACCAAGTTCCGGCAGTTGGCAGAGCGTGACAGCGTCCCCGACTACGTGGTGATCGCGCTGTCCGACCAGATCGTGACGCGCTGCGGCACGGCCGACTACGCCAGCAAAGAGACCGGCGCAGTCCATCGGGACCTGCGCCGTGCCCTCAAGGCAAGCGCGATGAAGTTCCGCCTGCCGACGCAGATCGTCCGGGCTCCCACCCTCGACGGGCGCGACAGGACACCGCCCTCCCGCATCGCGTGGAACTTCTTCACTGCGATGTACTGCAAGGCGGGAGGCTATCCGTGGAGTCCGTACGGACTCACACCGGGGACCTGCTACGTCGGCATCGGCTTCTACCGGCCGCTGGGCAGCGCCGCTGCGACGATGCAGACCAGCCTCGTGCAGGCGTTTGACGAGCGAGGGGAAGGGCTCGTTCTACGGGGACACGAATTCGAGTGGGATCCGAACAAGACCGGGAGCCGCTCGCCTCACCTGACGGCCGACGGCGCGCACCAGCTGATGGCACTGGTACTCGACCGGTACGAGGCGGTGATGAAGCAGACCCCCGCTCGCGTCGTGGTCCACAAAACCTCGCGATACTGGCCAGACGAACGTGATGGCTTCCGCGCAGCAATCGAGTCCCGCGTGCGGCGCTACGATCTGATGGCGCTCGAGGCGCAGAGCCGGGTTCGTCTCATCACCACCTCGAAGTATCCGCCGCTGCGCGGAACCCGCTTCAGCTTCGGGGAGCTGGACTACCTGTACACGACGGGCTACATATCCGCGCTCAACGAATTCCACGGGATGCACGTTCCGGCGCCGCTCCAGGTTGCTGATCACGTCGGGCAGGACTCTTCACGGGACGCCCTATTGAAGGAAGTTCTCGCGCTCACCAAGCTCAACTGGAACTCGGCCGCACTGGGCGGGCTCCTGCCGATCACGATCAAGTTCTCCGGGCTGGTTGGCGAGATCATGAGGGAGATCCCATCTGACCGGGAGCCACTGCCTCAATTCAAGTTCTACATCTGAATGCGCAGGTGTGGGTCGCGCTCGCTGGGACGCGCGGGTCTACCTCCCAGTCTCGCCTCCAGCGCGCGCATCGCGCGCCTGCGACGCCGAGGCGCGGAGGGCCTGCGCACCTGTTCCAAGGCACCCAAGCACAGCCCGAACGCGACGCACGTCGAGTGGTCGGGAAAATCATCTGCCTTGTCGGTGTGAGGTCTCAGGACTTCCTTGACGGTTCGTCGTCAGGAGATCCTTGACGGTCCTTCTGGGTGCCCATGCCTTTGACGTAGAGCCTGGTGATCGGTCCGAGGTTCTTGCGGGGGCGGACAGCGAGTTCGTCCTCTCCGTGCAGGATCCGGTAGTGGGTGTCCTCGATGACGACGGTGACGATCTTTCCGGCATGCCGCGGGCCGAGCTTGATGAACTGGCCGTTGATCATGAAGCGTCCGCTTGCATGCACCTTGCGCTGGGCCCGGATGGAACCGGTCGGCAGGGGCGGAGGCGGCAGCGGAGACGTCGCCGTCCGTGCCCCGTCGATCTGCCCCAGACGGTCGGCCGGAACGGGACAGGGCCACGTTCCCGTCAGGGCGTTGTCGGCGATGGCGTGCATGAGGTGTCCGTCGAGACGGAGGGTGATCGTGCGGCCGGCGAGAGCGAATCCGACCTGGTAGCGGCCGCCGGCCAGGGCGACGATCCCGTCGCGATGGACCTTGCGGTCGACCTCGACGGGTTCGCCGGCGGCGAGGATGGCCGTGCCGCTGCGGGCCCTGGGCAGGGCGGCGGGTGCGGGCTCGGGACCGGCCGGGCGGGCGCCGTAGCGCATGGTCAGGTAGGCGAGATCCTCCGGCCGCAGCCGGGACGGGACCGTGGTGACGAGGTGCCCGTCAAGGAGGAAGTGGACGCTGCGGTGGTTCGCCCAGACCGTCAGCGTCCTGCCGGCCAGTGCCTGGTGGATACCGACTCGCTGCCTGCCCGACACCAGGGTGATCTCGCCGCTGGGAGGCACCCGCACCTCGAACTCGATCGCGGTGCCCTGCGGCGGCAGGACGGGCGGTTCGACGACCTCGACGGACACCTCCGGTTCGGCGACTGCCTGTTCAGGATGCTGGTGATCGCGGCCGGCGGCGGTGTGGGGCCGGAAGAGGCTGATGGGGGTGGCCATGTTCAGGGCTTGGTGCGGGCGCTGGTGGTTGTAGGCGTGCACCCAGCCGTCGATCGCTTCCTGGGCCGCGGCCAACGACTCGAACGGGACGACGTGATCGAGGAATTCCTCGCGCAGGGTGCGGTGAAAGCGTTCGATCTTGCCCGTAGTGGTGGGCGAGCGCGGCTTGGTCAGCCGCTGGGTGATGCCGTTTTCCCGACAGATGCGCTCGAAGAGCACCTCCACCGGCTGGGGGCGAGTATGGCGGCCGGTGAACTGCTTGCCGTTGTCCGTCAGGACCTCGAAGGGCACCCCGTAGCGGCGCATCGCGGCGGTGAAGGCCGAGCACACCGCGCGGGCGCTGGGCACGGCCACGACAGAGGCGATCACGACGAAGCGGGAGTGATCGTCGATGCCAGTGACCATCTTGCACTCCCGGCCGTCGACCAGCGGAACCCCGCCGACCAGGTCCATCTGCCACAGGTGCATCGGCGCCTCACGCTGCCACCGGCGGTATTTGCGCGGGTGCTGCTGTTCCTGGGTGCGGACCAAGCCGTTGCGGGACAGCACCCGGTGGACCGTGGCCCGCGACGGCGCCGACTCCAGCCCCCGGCCCGCGAGTTCGTGAACGATCCGGCGGGCACCCCACCGGGGATGCCGGCGACGCAGCTCGCAGATCTCGGCTTCCACCTCGGCCGACAGGCGGGTGGGACTGTTCCGCGGGCGCCGGGAGCGGTCCAGCAGGCCGGGCATGCCTTCCTGCTCGAACCGCCGTCGCCAGCTGTGGAGAGTCTGACGCGAGGTGCCGTACCGGGCTGCGACCTCACCGATTGGAGACCCGCCCAGCACCTCGCGGACAGCCCGGTAGCGGTACTCGGCCAGCTGCTGCACATCCACGACGACCGACGAAACCACCACGGCCACACCGATGTTCGGGAGATGACCGACGTTCAGCCGAACGTGTCAACCATGTCCGGAGGACAAAGGGTCAAGCATCTCCTGAGACCTCACACCGACACTGCCTGAGGCAGGCTGCCACTTCGGGCCCGGGAAGATCGCGATGCCTCAAGCCGTACCACGAGGGTCACCATCAGCAAGTCGGGTGTGCGGCGGATTTTCAACCGACTGGACATGGGCCGGCTGCCGACTTCGCAGCGCTACAAGCGCCACGACCGCCGATGGAACCGGTACGAGAAGCAACTGCCAGGCCCCCGGGTGTAGATCGACGTGAAGTTCATCGAGCCGCTCGCCTCGATGCCCCAGGGCGGCGCGGAGGCCGCAACAAGTACTTCCAGTTCACTGCCATCGACAACTGCACCCGGCTGCGCGTGCCGCGGATCTACCCGACGCTGAACCAGGCCACCGCCATCCAGTTCCTCGACTGCGTCATCCAGCGCCTGCCGTTCCAGGCGAGGTCATCCAGACGGACAACGGCGCCGAGTTCCAGTCCGCCTTCCACGGCACGTGCTCGACAAGCGCATCGCCCCACCTACATCAAGCCCCGAACACCACGGCTGAACGGCAAGGCCGAACGCTCCCAGCGGGTCGACGCCGAGGAGGTCTACCGGCTCCTCGACGGCGCCATCATCGACGACGCCGAGGTCTTCAACGACAAGCTGCGTGAGTGGGAGGACTACTACAGCGCCTCAAGCAGAAGACCACGGCCCAGGCGTAATTGGTGATCGTCAGTTGCCCAGCGACTCTAGCGACATCCGGGTCAAGGAAGTCCTGATACTGCACAGCCACCTGCACACGACAATTTTGAAGTGGGTTTTCGGACACCAGCTTTCTATGCTGGCGTACTCAAGAGAACGGGGGCGATGTGGGCAAGGGCCGGAAGAAGACGGGGCGGACAGCTCCTCAAGGGTTGGGCCGACGACTCGCAGGTATGGACATGGCGAGTATGCAGGCTCTGCTCACTGCGGCGGGCGCCAGTCCCGGGACCCGGCACAGGTGGGCGTCTGTCGGGTACCTCCTTCAGCAAGTGCTTGCTGTGCCGCCAACCGGGCGGTCGTCCGCCAAGGCTGTGACCGTGGGCGGGCTACTGGATGCCTGTCGACGGGAAGCGCCCTGGCTGGCTGGACTGGAAGATTTCGTTCCGTCCGATCCCCGTCAGGTTGTGCTCGCGCGGCTCGGTGACGAGGTGCTGCGGCTGGCTCCGGGCCAGGTGGAGAGGCCACTGGCCGACGTCACGCGGTGGAAGACGGTGGCTCAGGCGACAGATTCGGTTCTTGTGCCTGAGCTGGGATTCGGGATCTCCGAATACGTCGAGGTGGGATTGCGGTACGCCGATCTGGCCATGCGGGCACTAGCTTCATCGTGGCCCGATGGGGACGTGCCGACCGAGGGTCCTGCAACGCTGACCGACGAGGAACTCGTGGCGGCGCAGGTGCTTGTGAGTAGTCAGGTGGACGCGAGGGTCGCCCCTTCCGAGACGTTCCGGGCCGCGCTCGACTGGGCTACCGCACAACAGGGGGAGCCGATTTACGACCCCCGTTCCCCGCAGAGTACGTTCGGCAAGTACCTGGCCGTTTCCCATCAGCAGTCCGACGGTGGCGCAGCGAGATTCTGGCTACCGTTGGGCTTCCTGCCCGAAAGCATGGGGCAGGGCGTCGTTGATCTCGCTCGGCACGCCGCCTCGGCAGAAGCGAACGTCAGCCTGCGATTTGCCCAGCTCGCAGCTGAACGTGCACGCCGAGCTCTGTGGCGGTTCTCGGACAAGATTGTCGGTCCCCCTGACACAAGCAGCGGCCCGGCTGTCTCCCCTCGCGACGTTGTGCAGTGGGTGGTGATGTTCGGCCCTGCCAGGGCGTTGCTGGTACAGCTGTTCGCCCGCCCTCATCTGACGGATGCTCCCTTCCGGGAGGAACCAGCAGTGCTGCGGATCAGCGAGCATGCCCGTGCCCATCCGGACGAAGAGGTTCGTGTGCCGCTGCCCGGTGGGTCCCTGACCCTTCCCGCAGGGACGGAGGTAGTTCCCCTTCTCCTCGTCGCATCTGCCGGACATCTGGTTGCGCCCCAGCGACCGGGGCTTGCCGCCATGTCCCTTGAGGATCTGCTCTGGGCCTCGACCACCGCCGACAGCGACACGGATCTCTATACCTTTTGCCGTGAACTTGCGGCGCCGGACAGACCCCACATGGTCGTCTGGGAGGCGTTTGACCTATGGGAGTGGTGGCGCGGCAACAATAAGACGTTCTTCAGTGGCGGCAGGGCCCCGGACTTGATGATGGTCAGCCCTCACCACAGCGCCGCCGAGTGGGAACGCGGCCAGCGCCTGCAGGAACTCGAGCAGGCGCTGGCCCTGCTCACCCTGCCGGGAATCGACTCCTGGGATGCCTTGGACCCTGTTGGACAGGGCCCATACGGGATCTACGAGTGGCGCCGAGCGCATGCGGATGAGGTAACCCGACCGCCGGACCACGACCGCCCTGACCTGTACGGCTGGCGGATCCGGGCCGGCGCCCCTGCTGTGGCCATACGTTCCGCGCACCCGGCGTGGGGCGACATCCATCACCAACTTCTCCACGACCTCGCAGGCTCGTACGCCTTCGGCTTCGAGCAGGTGAATGATGCGTGGAGAGCGGCGCATGACGAAGCCTCACCGGTCGGCTACATCCTCGAAATGCGGCCCGTTACGCCGGACGATCGTGATCGCGCCGATTCCATCCGGGTCGGATCTGCCGAAGCACAGTCCAGTGCGTACGGCCGGGTGATCCATGCTGAGTTCCTCGTTGACTGTGAGTTGCTCGCGGAGCAGACCGACCGTGACGCCGCAACTACGCGGGATGTCATGGCGCAGACGATCAAGTCTCTTCTGGAGCAGAGCGATCTGCCGGCGAGTACGGTCGACACGGTGGCAACGGCCTGGCACGTCGCTCCGCCCACACTTGCGATCCGCATCATGACAGCGCCGGTGAGCCGTCCACACCTTGCCCGTCCGTGGCCGGTAGATGCCCATCTGGTAGGCATGATGGACCAGGAGGTGGCCCGTGCTGTGCAGGCAGCTGGCATCGCACCCGGAACGTACGTGGGCCCACAGGCCAAAGTGCTTGACCGTGATGTGCTGGCGCCAGCCGCGTTGGATGCTCTGAACCGTCGTCTCGCTCAACACTCCGCTGACGACCTTGTCACTGTCGGGATGCGGCAGATCGAACGCACCTTGGCGACGAAGAACCAGCAATTCCGTGATCTCGAACAGTCCTCCCGCCTTCTTTCGGTGGCCTGGGACCCACTGGAGCGTCAGACAGAACTCGAGCAAGAGCATCTGTGGTTGAGGCGCAGCAACGAAATCGCGATCGAAGCAGCTCTGCGCGCTCAACCCACTGGAATCCGCCGCGTGGATCAGTACGCGTGGATGGAGATCACCGCTGCGGCCTCCGCTTATCTGGCCGCGACGATGCGGAGCGAAGCGATTCATCATCAAGTTCGTCCCACCGGACTGAGAATCAGCGACGCATATGAGATCACCGTGGTGACCGACTTGGCCGATGCCGATGCCGATGCCGATGCCGATGCCGATGCCGAGTCGGGGAGCGCAGGCTCCCGGGTGTTCGATCTGGACCTCAGCGCGTTCAGACGGGCCCGAGCGGCTCACATGCTCGCGGCTCCGGCGATGCTCGGCAGTCACGAGCAGACTGACGAGGTTGGCGCAGCAGCCGAAGTCGTTGACGAGGAACAGATCGACGAACTCGTCGATCCAGCTGTTGATGCCGCCATGCTCGCCGCATACGGAGCATCAGTGAGCGATATCTTGCAAGTCCTGTTCTCTATGGCCCAATGGCCGCTGGAGCCTGACGATCCGGATGCGGTGGCCGTCCCCGCAGATACCGTCCGGCAACACCTGCACGACACGTTGCGTCTCGCGGCGGAACCTGACGGACATGCCCGTATCGCTGCTGCTCAGGGGCTCCTCACCAGTACATCCTCCGCGCTGCAGGCTGCCGACTGGAAGCCGTGGCATGCGCGCAGCAGGCAGAAACGACTCGTCGTCCAGCCCCTGGCCGAACTCAGCGATGGGCAGCTCGTCGTCAGCCCGCAGCTCTGCTACGCGAGTGCAGGCATCTACGGCAACTTCGTGGCTCAAGGAATCCTGCCTTGGACACAGCCTCCGCCCCCGCGCCGGGTGGCAGACGCTTTGGAGGCGGTTCGTGACCGCAAGAACAGAGCCCTTGAGACCGAGGTGGCACAAACGCTACGGGGGGCTGGCTACGTGGTCGAGGAGCGCATCCGGGAGCAGGATCCCCAGCGCCTAGGGGTTCCCTCGCTCCAGACCGAGATCGATGTAGTCGCTGGGCGCGGGGCTGACTCGGTTATCTGGCTGATCGAGGTGAAGGACCCAGCCGACGTCCACGTGACACCAGAGATCCGACGCCATCTGGACCGTTTCTACGTCGACCACCGAAAACCGTGCTATGCGGCACAACTCCAGCGGAAACTCGAAGACCTCGCACCCTATGCCAACGAGGTGACGGCGGCCCTTGGCTTGCCGACGTCAGCTGAGCCGCGTGTGGTCAGGGCAATTTTTGTCACCCGTGCGCCGGTGCCGGCGGGATTCGTCGGGGGCCCCTTCACATTCCACACGTTGAGGGATCTGGCGGCTGCTCTGGGCGGCGCCACCAGCTAGCCGCCGGGAGCAACTGCTCCCGGCGGGACCAGTCCCCCTAGCCGGGATCAGCGGTGATCACGAAGCGGCCCGCAGCGAGTATGTGCCGAACGACGGCGAAGCGTAGGCATCAGACGGGTGATCGGCTACACAAAGGTGAGTAATGCCACCGCTACCGGCCCCAAATGGGCCGGTAGCTGGTGGCACGCATACAGGAACTACTCGTCTCGGAAAGGTGGGATCTGACGCATGGCCAGCACTGTGCCGTGCCGGCCGATCGAGACAACGCCGCCCCAGGCGTGGTCCCAGAATGTCCCATGTTCCTTGGCCCTTCTCGCATGGACCCGCTGTCGGTAGGCGGCTAAGTCGGCCTGACGTTTGGGCTCTTGCCTGGTGATGAGGGAATCGAGGACGTCGGCGGCGACGCCGGAGAATGCTTGTACTCGTTTGCCGTTGAGCCGAAAGACATGATCCGTGCCCTCGAATTTCTCGCCCAGCAGGGTGTATTCCTGGTCCTGGACGCTGCCGGAGGCGGCGTGGGCGAAGCCCTGGAAGAAGTCGCTGCCCTGGCGGGTGGTGAGGAGCGCGGCGGTGGATTCGCCGTCCCCGGCGAAGGCCGTCAGGCCGGCGGCTCCGACGCGGGCCAGGGCACGCTGGAACCACTCGTAGTCCTTGGGGCCGACTTGGCAGCCGGGCTCGGAGGAGTCGGGGTCCTTGCCTTGTCCTGGTTTGAGGATGCCGATATCCGGGTTCTTGCCGCCTAGGCCCAGGCCGATGTCGGCGGCGGGGGTGTCGTCAGGAATGTGCAGCCAGCCGCCGGGGCCGTCGGCATGCAGGACGTGGACAGCGAGCGGGTCGGCCAGGGCGATCTCCGTGCTGAACAGCAATGCCGGGGTTTCGTCCCAGGCTCCGATGTGCACTCCGTCGGCGTGGACGGCTGCGGAGGCGAGCTGCTCGTAGGCCTTCTGCCGGTCGCTGTGGTTGCCTTTGCAGGCGATGGGGATGACGCGTGAGGACTCACCCGGTTTCCAGACCTCGGCGAAGAATTGCGGACGGTAGGGGTAGCCGACGGTTTTTGTTTTCGCCTTGTCGCGACTGGTCAGCGTCCAGCCGGCCCGTAGGGCGGTGTCGGCACGGACGAACGAGATGCTGTGGTCCGGATAGCGACGGGTGAGGATCTGTTCGCTGACGGCCAGTGCGAATGCGTGTCCCAACTCCTCTGACTGCAGCGCCTTGTAGTACATGGCGATCCGTTTGCCCTCGTCGGACAGGCCGAGCAGGTTGCCCTCCTGTGACAGGCCGAGCTGGGTTTCGGTATGGGCACTGAGCGCCTGGCAGTACTTCAGGCTGCCCCAGTGCTCGGCCAGTCCGCGTGATGCACCGCGCTGGGACAGTGCCAGCCCGCGGCCCAGGTGGTGCAGGACGTCCCAGAACGTCAACGTCACGGACAGGCCGACCTCCGTGCCGGGGAGCGGGCGCAGGCCTGGTTTGCGCCGCAGGGGCTCGTAGGTCTCTCCCATCTTGGTCTTGCCCTCCTCCTGCCGCTTTTCGAACGTCTCGCGACGCTCCCGTTCCTTGTCGGCGGCAGCCTCGTCAACCTTGCCCACGAGCTCCCGCGTCGAGTGAACCGCCACGGATACCTGCTGCCTTAGACTGTTCAGGACCTCTTCAGTCTTCGGAGTGCTTGCCACGACTGCCCTCCCCACGTCGGATGTCCCGGTCGACCACCGGCGGCCGATCGGTCACTCAGTCGAACAGCGGCGCCAGTGCGTTCGGGCCGACAAGGATGCGCCATGCGGGAATACGGACCACGCGCGTGACAGGACCGGCCTTCGCGCCTCGACCGCCGGAGGGAAGCCCGACGAGCAAGCCGGCCCGTTCGTGTACCAGCCGAAGGTGTCGTGCCGGATCACGGTCTGGCCCGGGGCCGGTGTCGACGACTACCGCGGTGTTGCCGTCGGGCGCGGTGAACAGCAGGTCGATGCGCTGTCCACCGACCATCGCAGCGCGTTCCAGCTCGACAACACCGCGCGAGGCGAGAACCTGCTGCACAGCGTCGGTGAGATCTCTGCGGCGCCGCTCCTGACGCAGGCGAGGCCCTGGCATGGGAGTTGGCTGCACACCGGTGCGCTGTGTTTGGTCCCACAGGAGTGAGCGTGAGGACAGCAGATGGGGGAGACCTGTCTCCTGTTGCCAGTAGGCGTGGTTGCCCACGGTGATCAACTGGGATTTGGCGCGGGTGATCGCGACGTTCCAGAGATTGACCTGGCTCGACACCCAGTGGGCCGTTCGTTGCGGGGTGTTGGTGGTGGCCACCGGGCTGAGGATCATGACATCGCGCTGACCGCCTTGAAAGGCGTGCACCGTTCCCACCCGGACCCGGTCGCTGCCGATCACGCTTTCCAGGGCGTCCTTCTGCGCACGGAACGGTGTCACCACGCCCACGGTCGCGCTCTCGGGCAGGCGGCGAAGCAGCGCCCGCACGATGTCGGCAACAGCGGCGGCCTCGGACGGGTTGCGCCAGGACTTTCCTCCCGGGCCGCGTGCCGACTTGCTTGAGGGCACATTCGCCCAGGCCAGTACGGGGGCCACTTCCCCGGTGTCCATGAGATCGACTGCGGGTACCTGCCGGCGCACGTCGGTCATGATCTCCAGCGCGCCGGAGTAGCAATGGCCGTTGACGATGTCGGCGATTTCCGGGTGGCAGCGGTAGTGCTCGTCGAGCAGCAGTGCACTCTCGCCGTTCTGCGCGGCGGCGTGGTAGGAGGAGTGAGCGTGATAGGCGAGCCGACGGTCCTCCAGCCAGGCCGCGCTCAGCCCCGCCCTGACGCGGGCCTGACGTTCCTGCTCCGGCGAGATACCGGGGATGTGCGTCAGCTGCATCGGGTCCCCGATGATCAGGGCCCTGCGGGCGCGGAACAGCAGGGGCAGCACCGCCGCGATGGAGCACTGGCTGGCCTCATCGATGACGACCAAGTCGAAGAGTTTCGGATCAGGCCTCAGCTGGCGCACCGCATGGGTGGTGATTGCCCACCCCTTCAGGTGGCGCAGCAGGTTCAGCTGGCTCCGCTGGGTCCCTTTGCGCTGACGCAACGTCTGAAGCCGCTGGTCCAACAGCGATCGCCCGCGGTCGAGCACCTCCGCCGACACGGCCTCGCACAGCTCTGCGGACAGCTGGGCCCGTGTTGCGGCACAGCCTGAACGCGCCTGGCGCACGGTTTCCTCGTCGTAGGCGAGCTGAGCCGGCGTGAGGTCACGCACCTGGCGCTCCAGGCCGGTCAGGTCCGCCAGGTCGTCGAGCAGGTCTGAGACAACGGGCCGTTCCCTCGTCCATGGCGGCAGTTGCGGCGCTGCGTCGGCACCGGCAGCCGCGACGAACGCCTTCATGGCCCGTGTCCGGCGCCAGCGCCCCCACCAGCTGCCCGCCGCTGCCGCCCGGCGGGCCCTCATTTCCCAGCGGGCCAGCGCCGAGAGGTCGCCGACTTGCCACAACCGTGACAGGAGCGGCACCGGAAGCTCGACTTTGCTGGCCAACTCGGCGCGCTGCGACAGCACCTGGGCCAGCCGTACCTCACCTTCGACCTGCCGTCCGGCCTGGTCGCGCAGGGCGGCGGCGCGCGAGCGGAGGTTGCGCAGTTCACCTGCCACGGTGGCGGAGCTGCGCCCGGGCTGGGCAGGCGGTTCGGACAGCAGTTGCTCTAGCTTCTCGGCCTCCTTGACCAAGGCATCGACGTTGCCAGTACGCATCAGCAGCCCCGGAGCGATGTCGTCGCAGCGCTGGGCGACGACGTTCACCGCCTCGTTGTTGGTCGACGCCACCAGAACCGACTCACCTGCCGCGACGCAGGTGGCCACCACCGAGGTGACGACCTCGCTCTTTCCCGTTCCAGGCGGACCGGTGGCCACGGTCAGCGGCTGCGTCATCGCGGAGATGACCACCTGCTCCTGGCTCTCGTTGGAGGGCCCTGCCGACACCACGAGCACGGGATTCGTTGTGGGCGTGGGGGTGCCGCCGTTCAAGAGCGCGTCCAGTGCCGTACCCGGAATTTCGTCCGTGCGGGTGGAGATGGCCAGGAGATTCTCCACAACGCCGTCGGTGGCGAATCGCTCCGCACTCGACGGAGCCAGGAGCACGGCGGCGTTGTGCGCGCCAGGGCGCAGGGCCTCGTGCACCGAGTCCGCACTCAAGGCGGAGGCGTCGAGCGGTTCAAGCTCCGGAAGTCCCAGGACGCCGAGCAACTCCCGTACGGCTTTGATCATCTGCGCGTCATTGCCGTGCTGCCACGTCGGCTGCCAACGGGCCAGCAACTGGGCAGCCTCGTCCTCCGAGAGAAGCTCCGTCACCAGCTTGGTGTGCAGCGACGGAACCCCGCTCGGACGGAGCACCGCGCGACCGCTCTCGTCAGGAGCCAACTCCATTTGCTGGATCAACAGCGGAGCGATCCCGACATCCGTGCGCTGGCTGCCCTCACCGCGGGAGGGGAGCGTGACGGCGGGATACCCGTACCAGTACTCGTGCTGATCGGCAGCGCGACCTGCCCCGTTCTTCGCCGTGGTGCCGCCTGAGCCGTGCGCACCGGGCAGGTTCTTGGGCGCCGGCAGTGCCGGGCTCAGACCGGATTGAATGGTCTCGGGCCCCTCATCTATCAGGAAATACTGCGAGTTCCGGCCCGCCCGCCGGTCGGGCAGCATGCTCGCTGCGGCCTGGGCGCTCAGGCACTGTGCGTAGTAGCGCAGCAGGTGCTGCCAGTCGTTGGCGTTCTCACGGTCAGCCGCGACCCGCTCGCGAGCTTTGAGGTGAGCGGCCGACGGCGGGGGCGGTTCATGGGGCGGGGCAGGGAGATTGACCGGGCGGGCCACGGACCGGGCGAAGTGCAGCGTGTGGGTGGCGCGGATGGTGGACTTCGTCGGGCGTTGCTCCTCCGGCACACCCTTGCGCACCATCTGCGCGGTCAGATACTCGAAGAGATCCTCCGGCGATATCCAGCCGCTGTCCTTGATCCGCCCGTTCCGCAGTCCTTCGACGATTTCACCCGTGAACCGCGAAGTACCGAGCGTCGATCCTTCGGGAGCCATGGCGGAGGCGGCCTGCAGCGCGTCCGAGGCGGTGATGAAGTAGACGCCAGTGGGGTGCAACAGGGTGCTGTGCTCCGCCTCGTCCGATTCCGAACTCTCCCGGCCCTTGGCATGCCAGCCCTGGACGACGGAACCGCTTGCGCAGCAGTCCAGCAGTACGATCTTGGACGCGGCGCGGCAGGACTGCAGAGTCCGCTCCAGGAACTCCGCCGACACCGCCGTACGGGGAAGATCGGCCGGGTCGCTGTCGCGGGTGAGGAAGTAGAGCTGGTTGTCGGCCTCGCAGAACTCGCCGTGCCCGCTGAAGTACAGCAGTGCGCTCTCACTTTGCTGGCGCTCTCCGAGGAACGACTCGATGGCGTGCAGCATTTCCGCACGTGTCGGGTCCGGCACCATCGCGCAGTCGTTGTATTGGCCGATCTCTGTGCTCTGCAGAACGGCCTGCATGTAGTGCAGATCGGCACGGACCGCCGGAAGGTCGTGATAGTGCTCGCTGTCGTACGTGGAGGCGCCGATCAGGAGGGCGTACCGATCGTTGTTTCGCACTCTCGGTCAGTCCGCCGTGGGGGTGTCGTCCTGGCCCGGCGCGCCGTGAGCCGTGCTCCCGTCTGGTGGCAGGGATCGCTCGGCCAGGAACCGTTCGAGGCGTGCGTCTTCCTCACGCGCTTCGCGGCCTGTGATGCGTAGGGTGGCTCCGTCGGGGCGGGTCGCGATGATGGTGCGCTGGGGGACCTTGGCCAGCCATACCTGGACGCAGGCCGCGGCGAACGAACCGGCACTCAGGGCCAGGCTGACGACCTCCGAGACGTCGCCGCCTTTGTCGGTGCTCACTGAGGCACCGGCTGAGGGCAGGCATAGGGAGGCCGCGGGATCTGTCTCCGACACCTCGGTCAGCAGTTCGCGGGCGTCGCTGCGAGCCCGCAACGGATCATCGTCGATCACGGAGATCAACAGGCGCGGCAGGTCTTCGCCGTCGTTGCTCACGCGTCCCCCTGCGCTGTCAGCTGTCGCCTCAGATGCCTAGGGAAAGTACCTGACGGAACGGTATAGAAGCGTGAACTTTCCGGAATCTGCCGTTAGTTGACGCGAAAGCTACTTCGCCCTCGCATACGACACCCTCCCCCGCGGACGATGCCGCCTTCGGTCGACCAGGCTCCTCCCAGCACCGTGGATCAGTCAGGGCGAGGCCCAGGTCGGAATGGAACTGGCAGAGCGGGAGCCGATCGTTGATATCGCCACTTACTTCGGCTGGCGGGCATATGGTTCGCGAGGTGGCACTACTTTGGCGGGGCACGGGAGACGTGTCATCCGGGGGATGCCCAGCAGTGGTATGGCAGTTACCTGGCGGCTGACGCAGCGGAAGCGGGAAGAGCGGGGTACGTGGCGACGTGGTTTGAGCGGATGGCGGCGGTTCCCGGCATGCATTTCACGGGTAGTCCTGGTGTTGTTCGCGAGGCACTGCCAGAGGCACGAGTCCGCCCGGAGGTGTCGTATGGATCACCGATGTGGCCGACTGCTGAGGGAAGTACGTCGGCAACGCCGGCCAGTCGGCATGTGCCTATAGAGGCGGGCGGAGCGGACCTGGTCGCACGGGTCTGGGAGGCGCTGGAGCTTCCCGGTGGGGCGATGGATTACCACTTCGTCCTGCAGGGCGCGGTGGACCGTTTGTGGAGCGGTCGGCGCTCCTATCCTGAAGGGCTTGAGCTGCTCGAGGTGTTCGCGCTGCTGGACCTGGAGTTGATGGAGGCAGCCCCTCAGGCGGTGTCCTTCGACACCGGTCCCGTCCCGGAGTCGTTCGTGCATGTGACGTCCGTGTCTCGGCTCATTGTGCTGCTGGAACGCGAAGGTGCTCTCGAAGAAGCTCTTGGCGTGGCATGGCGGTTGGCCCGTTTCGGACAGGGCGAGGACGCGGTGGCCCGGCTGTCGGAGAAGGTCGGTGCGTTGGTGCAGGAAGCTGCGGTTGGCGGGGCTGCATGAGCACGGGACTGCACCAGGTGATCCCTTCGGCGTCGTATCTGGAAGAGGCGTTCTTGCGCTGGGTGCTCACTCCGGCTGCGGAGCGGGGCATCGTGGCGCATGTACGCAGCCAGCATCCGGTGACGGTCAATGAACGCACCTACCGGCTGGACTACCTGATCTCAGGCGCGTCGCTGCAACTGGCCGTCGAGTTGGACGGGTTCACCTTCCACAGTGACCGGGGGGCCTTCACCTACGACCGGCTGCGGCAGAACGACCTGGCCGCTACGGGGCTGACGGTGCTGCGGTTTTCCTATGATGCGGTGCGCCTGGACACCGCGCGCTGCGTTGCCCAGCTGCAGGCGATGCTGCGCCAGGATGCGGCGCTTGCGCCGTTCGTGGTCGCCGTACCGCGTATTGAGGTCCCGGAGATGGCGGGGGATCCCTTGAGGGCGGCCGATCCGCCTCTGGGCGCCCAGCCAGCGGCCGGTGGGTCCTACTTCGCCGGTGCGCGCGCTTCGGTGGCGCGGGAGCCGTTGCGGGCGTGCCAGGACGAGGCTCTGGCCGCGCTGGCCAACTACTACGCGTCCGGAGGACGGCATGCGGCCACGGTGATGGCGGTCGGGGCCGGCAAGACCGCTCTGGGAGTGGCGGCCGCGTTGTCCTTCAGCAGGCGGCGGGCGCTGGTGGTGACTCCTGGATCGGTCATCCGCGGCACGTTCGCCAAGGCACTCGATCCGGGTATGCCGGGCAATGTTCTGTACGGACTGGCGGGCGGCCCGCTGCTGCCGGGCGCGCGCCCGCCGGCCACGTTGGTCCTGGACAGGGACGACGGGCAGATCAGCCGGGTGAGTAGACAGCGGCTGCTGGCCGCAGATGTGCTGGTCACGAACTTCCACGCGCTGGGCACCGGCGACAAGGATGGGGACCTGCTGGCCAAGCTGGAGCCGGAGGATGTCGACTTCATCGTCGTGGACGAGGCTCACATCGCGGCCAGTGCCTCCTACCAGCGGCTGTTCGCCCACTTCGAGGGTGCACGCACGCTGCTGATGTCGGCGTGTTTCCAGCGCCTGGACGGCAAACCGATCGACGCCGATGTCGTCTACCGCTACCGGCTGGTGGACTCCGTCGCGGACGGCTCCGCGAAGAACTTGCGTGTGCACCGGTTCGCCCCGGAGGTGGCGACGACGGTGTACGAGGCGGTGTGGCCCGACGGACGCCGCGAACAGATCGTGGGCCGTGATGCCTTGCTGGCGGCGTTGGGGGACGAGCGGAAGATGGCTCGCATCACGGCGCAGTCCGAGGCGTCGATCCGGCACGTCATGACCGTGACGCGGGCCTGTCTGGATGCCCAGGCCAAGCTGCTGGCCCCGGTCAAACCCCGGGCGCTGTTCGCGGCGATGGGTGAGGCCCATGCGCAGCAGATCGCCCGGATCGCTGAAGAGCATGGCATCCCCTGCGGCACGCTGCACCACAGCATGTCGGCCTCGACGATCAAAGCCACCCGGCGGCGTTTCGAGTCTGACGCGGGAGATCTGCAAGGCATCGTGCAGCTGCGGATGCTCGGCCAGGGCTACGACTTTCCGCCCATCACCGTGGTGGTGCCGGTGCGCCCCTATGGCAGCTTCGGCGAGTTCTACCAGTTCATCGGGCGTGGTGTGCGCGTACTGAGGCATCCCGGCCTGGCTGTCGACCAGCAGTACCTGGACGTGGTATGCCATGCCGAACTCGGCCTGGAGGACCATCTGGAGGCCATGTGCGCGGACAACGACATGGATCCAGCAGTGTTGCTCGACGTCCCGCTGATCAACCCCGTCACGCTGGAACAGGTACAGGACGGTAACGGCACTGGAGAGGCGGCCTCTGATGGCGCAGTCCCAGGCGGGGTTGATGCGTTCGTGCTGTACGAGCAGGGGCGTGTGGAACAGCGGGTGGTGCACGATTTGGGCCGGGTGGAAGCTCGGCGGGCGGAGCGGGAGATGCAGCTGATGGCCCAGCGCTACGCCGTCTACGCGCAAAACACCGCGACGCCGATGCCGTTTGAACAGTTCGTCGAGTACATGCGGAGGCTGACCGGTGGCCAGTGATGAGCCGCGCTGGTGGCAGCCTGTCATGGGCGCATCTCCCGAAGACGGGCTTGCTTTGGAGGCGGCTTCCGGGCAGCACCAGCGCTTCGCCGAGCTCGACGCGCTCGCGGCCAGGCTGCTGGCCGCTGCACTGGGCGGCGAGCGAGTGGCTTCGGTGATCAGAGGCAAAGGACCACAGGCTGCGGACAGCGTTGAAGTGCTTGGGCTCAGCGGGTCGGAGGAGGCTTGGTGTGCTGAGAAGTTCGGTGTGCGGGAGCAACAGCAACGCGGTGCGTGGTACCTGCCGCAAAAGCTCTCCGTGAAGGCAGGAGCAGTCAACCTGCCGCATCTGTTGCGCGAACGCGCCGCCCACGCGGTGACGTTGGCCACCGATGACACCGCTCGGGTCAGCGTTGTGGAGGGCGCGGACGCGGTACTGCTGTGGGCGCTACTGGTGCCGTTGTTCGAGGCGTTGCTGGAGCCGGTCCGGGTGCGGGCAGCCGGACCGGCCGGGACCGTCGAAGACCAACAGGAACAGTGGGCCGGTATCGAAGAACGCTACCGTCTGCTGGGCCTGGGCCAGGATGCGCTCGAGGAGTTCCGCTTCGGCGGCGGCTGGCACCGGCTGGACCGGCGCGGGCAGCAACGCGCCCGCCTCCGGCTCCTGGACACCCTCACCGCCACTGATCCTCTGCAACTCGTCACCCGCCACCGCATCCAGCAGACGCAGGCACTCATTGCCAGCTTCGCCAAGAAGGCCAAGGCCGGTACCGCTCTGGCCAGACGAGTCCTGACCCGGGCGCTGCAGCCGGTGGTCTCCGGCTACTTCGCTGGCAACTGGCTGACCGTACTGGACTACCTGCAGGCGCCACCGCACCCGGACGAGGAAGTCATCACCGCGCTGCCCGAGCCGCGCCTGTACGTGGGGATGTCCGCCCAGGCAGCTGGCATGGCCGCTGAGGCGGGCATCCCGGAGGACGAAATCCATGCCATGCTCGCGGCCTTCCTCGGTGGCCCGACCTCCCTTTCCCCCGTCGAAGAACGTGTTGCAGCCCTGCGTGGCTGGTGGACAGGCTTCGACCACACGCATGCTGTCCAAAGCCCTGGCATGCGGCCGCTATGGGGACTCGTCGACAACGAGATCATGTCCTTCGCCTGGCAGGACGACCATGGAATCACCCAGCAGCTGTACCGGCAGGTGCTGCCCGCCTCCGTCAACGAGCAGGTGGACCGTCTCTGGCAGTCGGTGACGCTGCAGCGCCACCCTGGCGCCATCGTCAGCAATCCCCGGCCCCACCAGCTGATGGCCCAAACGATTGGCCCCGCCCTGGAGTTCTGGCACGGTGTCGCGCTGACCGCCTGGTTCGTGTGCGAAGGCCCTTACTCCCGCGCCCCTCTGTCTGGTGTGGCTGACTATTACAACCGTCCCCTCACCGCGCTGCATGCCGTCGGCTGTCCTGTCTCGCCGGATCTGTTCGAGGAACTGCGCATTGCTGAGCGGCATTTGGGGCCGGAGGAGGAGATCGTCCGGGAGCGCAGGGAGCTACCGGTGGACACGGCGATCGGTTCCTTCACCCTGACGATGAGTCACAGCAGCGGCAGCCGCCGCGAAGGCTTTGAGCGGGTGCGTGACATCGTCACCCGCCATCGCCGTGCCTGGGCAGAGCAGTATCTCGACGCCTACCTGGAGGGGCGGTGGCGCGCCGCGTTGGAAGACGTTGCCCGTGCCCATCACCGGTTCGTGGCCGCGAAGGGCAAGCCGCCTACCTTGATTCAGTTCGCCCAGTTCGCCACCAACGCTGCCAGTCAATGGACCGGTGGTGACCTCGGCGCCCTGTACACCGCGATCGGCGAGCCTGCTGCAGCCCAGCAACAGCGTCCGGCTCGTCTACTGCCGAATGACGGCCACGTCTTCGCCCAGCGCGTTTACACGGCGCTCGGCGGCATTGCCGTCGACAACGACCTCCGCATGAACCAGCCTGAAGAAGCCCAACGGCAGTGGCAGCTCAGCCGCCTGGCCGAGGAAAGCCTGCGCTATGTGCAGCTCTACGAGGCCCTCGGACATCCGCCTACACCTAAACAGTTCGGCGCCCACCGCCTGGCCTGGCCCTGGCCTGGTGAAGAAGCCGAAGGCTGGCCCCTCTTCCAGGACGCCCTCGCCGCGCTAACCGGTACCAGCCGACCCGCAGAGGCATCCGACGCGGATGCGGTCAAGGCTGCCCCAGAGGCACAGCACGAGGCCGGGAACGTGCTAGGCAAGGGCGCTAATGCCCATCTCGCATCCGAGCGGGTAATGGTGCGCGTCACCGCCACCGGTACGCCCGTTGATGTCTCCGCCGTCCTACTTACCCGCCACGGCAAGGTCCGCAGCGACCAGGACCTCGTCTTCTATAACCATCCCCACCACGAAGGAGTCCGCACCGACGGTGACACCATCACCGCGGAGCTGCCCGAGATTCCCGACGACATCCACACCGTGGCAGTCATCGCCAGCATCGACCTCGAATCCCAGCCCATGGCTGTCTTCGACCAGCACTCCACTTGGCGCGCGGACATCACCCAACCCTCCGGTGAAAGATTGTCCTTCGAGGCAGCTCCCTTCGTTTCGCGCGAGACCGTCGCCATCGCTGTGGAGGTCTATCGACATGGTTCGGGCTGGAAGGTGCGTGCTGTCGGCCAGGGCTACGACACCGGGCTGGCGGGCTTGGCCGCGGACTACGGCATCAACGTCGATTCCTAGTGCCGTTTGTCAAGCCGCTCGGGCCATTGGCGGTGTGAGCTCGTAGCATCGTCTGTCGCGCAGGAGAGCGCAGAGAACGTTGACCCTGGCGGCGGGCGAGCGCCATGACGGTCTGGGTGTGGCGTTTGCCTTTGGCACGTTGTGACCGATGGTTACCGAGTCGGGCCTTGGGAGCACGTGCCGCACGCGGTGCGGCCTCCTCTGATGCTGGTCAGAGTGAGTGTGATGTCCGTGTTGCACATGCAGCGGCAGCGCCACCGGTCGGTGGTTTTCCCGGGATAGGGCTCCAACGGCTCGAACCCGGCGGAGCGCGCCTCCGAGGCGGCTGCCGCGGGATCGGTTCGGCCGCCGGGCGCAAGGCTGGAGGGAGGTCGCTCCACCGTGGCCCGGAGGTCGAGTACGGCCGTCTTGTCGGTGTCTGGGAGAACGAACTGTTGATCGCTGCCGTAGTTCTCGTCGGTGTCTCCGCGGAACCTCTTGAGGAGGAGCGGTAGACCGCACACGGGGTCCACCAAGGCCGCCACGGTGTTGTGCGGCCCCGGGCCCTGCTCGCGGGCATGGGTGGACTGCAGGACCATCCGTGCCAGCCCAGTACGGCTCCTCACGGTCGATCCGGGCCAGGACCATGGTGCGCTCGTCGAGAGAGTCGAAGCCGTGGGCGGCCAGGAGGGCCTGTGCGGTGCGTCTGCGCCTGCCGGGGCGTGCGACGACGGCGGTGGGGTGGGCGGGATGGACGCGAGGAAGACCTGGGCGTCGAGGCGGATGGGGCGTCGGGAGGAATGCCGGGCATGGAAGGCGTACTCGTTTCGGGTCCCGGCCCGGTCGGCGGACGGCCGGGCCCGATAGTGGGTCATCGGTGGGCGCGCGGGCTGAGTAGTGCGGGCTGGGGCGGAGGACCGGTCGCGTGGGGCAGTTGCCCGCGGCGTGCCGGCTGGCTTTTGGTGGGAGCGGGCGAGGGTGTTGTGGCGCGCATCCAGCGGGTACGCAGGGAGTTGAGGTCGGCCAGGGCGCGGCGGCTGCCGGTGACGAACTGGTGGGGGGTGTTGGCCAGGTCGTCGGTGTAGGCGGTGATCCGTGCGGCGACCGTCTGGGCGCGGGCGAGGAGAGCGCGTTGGAGGATCTTCTCGCCCCAGTACTCGGGTGAGCCGGCGGGCGTGGAGACCAGGGCCATCAGGTCCTCGGGTGTCAGGGTGCCGGTGAGCACGCCGTGGTGCTGGGCCTCGCCGAGGACGGTGACGGGGTCGACCATGTCGCCGCGGTGGACCAGCGAGGTGATGGACTGCCAGAGCGCGGCGTGCAGCGGCAGCAGGAAGTCCGCCTCGGTCAGCCACCTCATGTGCTGTACCTCAGCCGGGTAGGCGGTGGCGGTCGCAAGAAGGAAGCGTTCTTCATCGAGGTCCTCCTCGCCGGCCGGCCGTAGGACATCCGCAGGGAGTGGAGTGCGGGGGAAGGAGCCGGGGTGCGGGGCGAACTGTGCGGCGAGGGCGTCCAGGACACGGCCGATGTCGTCGGCCATGCCGAGCGTCGAGGCGACCGGGTAGGGCAGGCTCGGGTCCGTTGCGGTGGACGCGAGACGCCCGGCGTGGGCGCGCAGAACCCTGCGGGCATTGTCGGCGCGGATCATCCTGGCGTACGCCGCCGCGTGCTTCGGCAGCGGGCAGAACTGGATGAGGGTGTGAAGGTAGGAGGCGTTCAGGCCGGGAGCGTGCGGACGCGCATGGTCCAGAACAGCGTTGAGCCAGGCAGTGTCCTTGGCGTGGTCGGCCAGGTCGGGCGGCGGGAGCGTGCGGATCGCGGTGAACAGCGCGGCGTGGGTATGGCTGTCGAAGTGGTGAGCGATCAGCGGCTCGGTGTCGGTCAGACGCGCAGGTTCTAGGAGGAGGGCGCCAAGCAGGGACTGCTCGGCGTAGTGGACCGGCGTCGGCACGCGGTCGAGGTCGTCGTCGGGTTCGGGGGTGTGGGGCATCAGGCGGCGAGGATGAAGTCGTCGGGGTTGAAGGGCTTGTTCAGGTGTGGGGCGAGCAGGTGGGCTGCCAGGCGCGGGGGGACGGCATTGCCGATCTGCGAGAAGGTCTGGCCCTTGTTGCCCTGCCACGGGTAGTTGGCGGGGAAGCTCTGCAGCACGCCCGCTTCCCGGGCGGTGATCTTGATCGGGGTCGGCGCCGCTCGCTGCTCGTCGTCCGGAAGGCCGGAGGCGGTGTTGGAGACCCAGGTGCACTCGTTGGCCCGGTGGCCGAAGAACAGGGTGCCGGCGGGCTCGTCGGCCCGGCGCACGGTGGCGTTGGTCTGGTTGTTGCTGCGCAGTGACCATGACCAGCGGTGCGCCTCGGCGGTGAACGTGGATGCCGGAGCATCTTCGGTGTGGTTCTCACCGGGCCGGGAGGCCAGGACGAGTTCGGCGTCGGGGTGTGGTGTCCAGGTGCCGCGGTCGCGGGCGTCGGTCAGGGTCTTGCGTGAGCCGGAGGGGAAGGGTTCGGGGCCGCCTCCCGGGCCGCCGCCAGCGCACACGGTGGGCACAGGACGGTCTGTGGCGCCCCAGCCCAGGGCTTCGGCCATGGATACCCAGCGGGCGCGGCCGGGCCCGAACAGCGACTCCGGTTCGGCGGACTGTGCGTGGGTGGGCGGCGGAGGTTCGGCGGTGCGGGTGCGGGAGGCGAGCAGGATCGCCCGCCTTCTCGTCTGGGGGACGCCGTAGTCGGCGGCGTTGAGGATGCCGGTCCATACCGAGAATCCCCAGGCCCGCAGGATCGCCGCGTACTGCCGCCACAGGGGCAGGACATCGGGGACTTCTTCCATGAGCACCCACTCGGGCTCGCCCACCGTGTTGAGGGCGTGCAGGTAGCGCATGGGCTCGGCGGCCAGAAGGGAGCGCTGGTCCGCGCACGCGCCGAGCAGTTGCTCGCGGGTGTCGCGTCCGGCGGCAAGGTTGGCGACGGCCTGGTGAACGAGGGGCTGGTCAACGAGGCCGAGGCGCTTGCCCGCCATCGACCATGCCTGACAGGGAGGGGAGGCGATCAGCCCGAGGGTCCGGCCAGAGAAGATCCAAGCCGGATAGACGGCGACGTCGGTCCGGATCGTCAACTGCCCTGCCTGGGCACGGGTTTTGCAGGCCCACTCATCCCCCTCCAGGCCCACATCTCGCGCGCCGAGGACGGTGAGCGCGTGGCTCCAGCCGCCGGGCCCGGCGAACAAGTCGAGGATGATCCGCCTCAAGAGGGCAACCCGAAGCAGAGCAGGCCGATGTGCCGGGTGGCGGCGAACAGGCAACTTCCATCACTGGTGATCCGGTGGTCGCGCAGGTCGGCGAGGACGGCATCCACGGCTTCGTGCGGCTCCATGTCGTCCAGGTCGGTGGGCTCGTAGGTGTGAATGGGCGCCTCCGTGGGCGAGTTGAGTGGGGGAAGGCGGGCGCGGACTAGGCGGCGGTGCCGAAGTCGGTCTGCTTCGGGGCGGCCTTGGCGACGGCGCGTTCGGTGATGCCCTTGGACGCGAGGGCGGAGGCGGCGGATAGATCGCCGGCGCCGGGCTCGAGATACCAGGGACGCAGGTCGAGCATGGCCGCGCGCATGCCGGTGGCGAAGGCGAGCGCGGTGCCCTTGGGCAGGGCGCGGATGGCGTCGGCGGCCAGGATGCGTTCCTGCCGCATGCTGACGGACGTGGACTTACCGGACTCGGAGGTCGAGGTGGAGGTGGTCTCGACGTCGTGGTCACCGATCAGACGGGACAGCTTGTCGGCGAAGTCCGGGTCGTCGATGCCGGACCCGATGACCTTGATCGTGGAGGCGGACCACATGGCGTCCATGCCCGCGTCGCCCCAGACTTTCTGACCCTGCCGGTAGCTCTGCAGGATCGTGATGGGAATGATCCCGCGGCTGCCGAGGTGGGAGTACAGGTCCGGCAGGTCCGAGATCTTGCAGACGTTGGCGGCCTCGTCGAGGATCGCGAGCATGGGCGGGTCGAGGCGTCCTCCGGCGCGTTCGGCCTGGGCGGTCGCGGCCCGCATCACGGAGTCCGCGCACGCGGCGATGAGGGCCGAGGCGCCGCCACCGCCGTCCTTCGACAGCAGATAGAGCGTGTCCTTCGAGGCGACGAACTCGCCCGGCTTGAACTCCGCCACGTCCTTCTGCGGGGTCACCCATGCGGCGATCTCGCTGTTGAGCAGGGCGGCGGCGTACTGGCGGGCCGTCTCGTAGATGCCGTCGCGGGTCTCCGGCGGGCCCTCCACGGTGCCCTTCAACTGTGCGGCGACGGCGGCGAACCCGTGGTCGCGCAGGATGTCCAGCGGGGTCCGGTCGGCAGGGAAGGCCAGCCACTGCATCACGTCGGTGATCGGCCGCTCGGCGAGGGCGGCGGCCAGGAACAGCTGCGAGAGGATGTTGGAGCCAGCCTTGGACCAGAAGTCGCCCTGCTGGGAGGCGTCCACCGAGGCGGCGAGGAAGTGGCCGGCGAGCCTGCCGGCGCCGTCGAGGGTCTTGGCGTCGGACAAGGGGTTCCACCACATGGCCCGTTCGGCATGGGCGATCTGCTGCGGGTCCATCGACCAGGCCCGGCCGACGGCCGCTCGCGCATCGAGCGTGGCCGTGTAGGCGTCGCCCGCCGCCTTGTTGGAGGTGAGCAGGACCGGGCCGGGCGCGTTGAGGATGGAGGGGATCGCCAGCGATGTGGTCTTGCCGGAGCGCGGCGCCATGATCGCGACGGCGACGTCCTCGTACCCCATGCGCACTTCGTGCTTCGTGCCCTGGAGGTTGCCGAGCAGGATGCCGGTGTCGGCCGGGTTGAGGTGCTTGGCGTCCTTCAGGCTTGGGCGCAATGATCTTGCCTTGGCGGTGATGGCCTTGGACATCAGCGGCTCGATGTCCCGCTGTTTGGCCATCCCGGCGACGCGCTTCCTGCGTCCGCCGATGCCGTCCTTGTGTCGCTTGTACAGCACGGCGGCCGTGATCCCGAGTGCGAGTAGCACGGTGCCGGGCAGGATGCGGGTGCCCAGCAGCAGGGATGTGTCGCCGAGGCGGGGCCACAGCTGATCGGGATGGAGCAGGGCCTGTACGGGCTGATACGGCGCACGGGGACCGGTGTCGGTGGCCCAGGCGGTGAGGTTGCCGCCCAGCCACGCCACGTTCGACAGCGGGACGGCGATGGCGAGGACGACGCCCAGGACGCGGAAGGCTATGTCGTAGCCGTCGGTGGACGAGGAGGAGGGCTGGGGCAAGGGCTGTTCCAGGTACGTGGGTGAGGAGCGCGGCGCGGGCGGGGCCGGTCAGCGGGTGCGGCGCGGCGAACGGCCGTGCGGCGCGGGTGGGGCAGTGGTCGCTGGGCGGTGCCGGGCGGCGAGGGTGCTGACGCGTCGCTCCAGGGCGAAGGCGATGTCCGGCGCGGGGAGGTGATGGGTGTGCACGGTCATGCGGTCGCGGGCCAGGCCCGGGATCCGGCTCGGATCGCGGGGGATGGGCGTCCGGTCGGCGAGCGACTGCGTCACGGCGGCGATCAGGTGCAGCGGGGTGGTGCCGGTGAACAGGGCACGCCAGATCGTCGGGTCCTGGATCACCGCGGTCTCGATGCTCCACAGATCCCGACCGGGGGCGCCGATCCGCCAGACGTGCGCGATGTTGTCGGGGGAGGCGAGGCTGCCGAGGTGGGGCGGCGTGTGCCAGCCTGCGTCCCGCAGCGGGGCGCAGGGATCGGGCGCTGCGGTGGGCGGGCCGGATGGATCGGTCAGGGCGTCGGTGAAGGCGGTGATGATCTCGACGGGGGTGCGGGCTTCGAAGGTGGCCGTCCAGCCGGGGTGATCCGCGGTACGCGCGTGCCGGATGGTCCACCAGCCCGGATCGTCCGGGTCGGGGTCCAGGCGCAGCTGGATGAGCTGGTCCGGGCTGGTGAGCAGGACGCGCGGCATCAGCGGGTCGTGTCCGTAGCTCCAGCCGGCGGCGCGATGCAGCGGCACGGTGATCCACCCCGGGTCTCCGCCGCCCGCGAGATAGCGCGGGGTGATGAGCGCCTGCTCGACGGTGTCGCTCACGCGCACCACCGCCGGGCCGCAGACGACGCTGCGGCGGCCTTGGGCACGGGGGGCGCCGTGACCAGTGCTGGCGCGGATGCCTTCGGTCGCTTCTGTGCCAGCGCGTTGATGGCGAAGAGCGCCTGGCCGTGGATCGCCCACTGGTCGAGGTAGTGCCAGGCTTCCGCGTAGCTTTCGGCGAGCCGTTCCTCGAACGCCTCGGTGCCGGGCCGGGCACTCGCGGGCAGTGCGCGGCGCACGGCGAGCCAGTCGTCGTGGACGGCGTACAGCCCCTTGGTGCTGTCGCGCAGTTCTCGCACCTGCCAGGCGTAGCGCCGGGTCCGGACGGAGGTGGGCAGCTGGGCGAGCTGCTGTTCGGCGACGTGCACCAGTTCGTCGACGTGGTCATATACCCAGCCGAAGGAGACCAAAGTGTCGGAGTCACGCTGGCGCAGGCCGTAGGCGTCCTCGTCGTAGGGCTGGTGCGTGTCGGGGTCGGAGTGCTGGTCGGAGTAGGAGTCCCAGGCGGCGAGGATCTGCCTGCTTTCCCGCAGGTAGATGGCGAGTTGGCTCAGATGGAGGCGGTGCTCTGGGCTCGCGGGTTCCGTTGGAATGGTCAAGAAGGGCCTTCGGGCATACAGGTGTGACGGCGAGGGGGCGCGGCGCGGCCGGCGCCGCGCCGCGTGGTTCAGCGGCCCCGGGCCGCAGCAGCGGCCAACTCGGCGGCGGGTGCCGGGACGGGGTGCGTGGTCGGCGCGCCACTGCGGCGGGCCTTGCGGGCGGCGGCCCGGATGGCCTTCAGGCGCGCCTCGTGGGCGGCGGCCAGTTGCTCGCCATGGGCGCCGCGTTCCACCTGGGTGACCAGGTGGGAGTGCGGGACGTCGTAGTGGCCGCGCGGCACGAGCGCGGGGTCGGTGAGGGCGGTGGAGAAGGCGGCGAGCAGGTGGCGGGGTGTGCGGTTGTCGAAGTACGCGTGCCACAGCCGCTGGTGGCCGCCGAGCCCGGTGGGGAGCGCGACGTCGGCGCTCCAGCTGAAGTAGTCGCTCGTCAGCGTCGCCCGCCGCTCCATGGTGGTGATGCCGTCCGGATGGCGCGCACTCTCATTGCCCCGCTCGTCGCGCTCGTAGGTCCAGTCCGCCGCTTGCAGGGTCGGCCACACGTCTGGCTCCGTGGCCGGGGCGGGGTGCAGGAGGGCGTCGGTGAATCCGGCGATGATCTCGGCGGGTGTGTTGCCGCCGAACGACGCGTGCCAGCGCTGTGAGGAGATCCGCCACCAGGCAGAGTACGAGTCCGCAGCGGGTTCGAGTACGAGCGTGTGGCGGAAGTCGGGGCTGGCCAGGACGACATGGGGAAAGTCGGGGTCGGCGTAGTTCTTCCAGCCGCCGGCCCGCAGCGCCTGGGTGACATGGCGCGGGTCGCCGGGCCCGGCGAGATGACGGGGACTGGTGTCGAACCAGATACGAGACCAGGGGGCGTCGGCCTTGCTGACAATGTAGGGGCGGGTCACGAAGTCGTCGGCGGACCTGCGGGCGCGAACGCCTGGCCGCCCACGCGCTGGATGTCCCAGTGCAGGACGTGCCAGTCCGTGGCCTCCTGGGCGGCGTCCCGGAGCCCGTCGATGATCAGGCGGATCTCGTCGATCTGGGTGCTGGCGGCCTGCTGGGAGACGAGGTGCGCGGCGTTGCGCAGGACGTCGCCGAGCAGGATGGGGGCGCCGGTGTCCTCGTCGAGGAGGCGAGCCAGCAGCGGCAGCACGTCGGTGACAGGCGGGTTGCTGCGTAGATAGTCCTTGAGCTGGGTCAGGGTTGCGATCGCCTGCGCGATCTGGTCGGAGCTGGGGTGTGAGGGGTTGGGCATCAGCGTCCTTGAGTGAAACGTGGTGGTGAGCGGGGCCAGGCTGTGGACAGCCCTGTGGATATCCCCTGTGGTGAGGGTGTCGTCGCAGTTCAGATCGGTGATGAACCTCCTTGCCATCGAGGAAAGTTGGGGACAGGGCGGCGGGCGTGTCCACCCGAGGCCGGTCAGCGGCGTCGGCCGTCGGACGTCGCGTACGGGCGAGCGCCGGGGCTGGAGCGGGCCCGGTTGGTGGCGAAGGAGTTGCGGGCCCATGTGGCCGCTCTGGCGGCGGTGATCCTGGCCTGCTGCCACGCGCCGAGCTGGGACGGTAGGACGGACACGGAGGTGGTGCGGATCCGCTGGGAGGGCGGGACGCGGCCGAGGGGCCGCAGCACGGGCTGCGGGTCCGCGAGCGCCGTGCTGAATGCCTGCACCAGATCCATCGGCGTGGTCGGCGTGAACATCGCCTCCCACACCCGGCCGTGTTCGTTGCGAGCACCGGCCCACCAGTGCGCCTGCCCGGGGCTGGACTGGTGGAAGCGGACGAAGGCGTCGCCGTCCGGGCTGCGGGCGGTGAAGTGCTGGCCTCGCTCGGTCTCCCAGCCCTGTTGCTGCAGGGGCTCCCACACGTTGGGGGCGTGCGCCTTGCGCTCCTTGAACAGGGCGTCGGTGATACCGGCGACGATTTCGACGGGCGTCTGCCGGCCGAAGGTGGCGTGCCATGCCTCCTGGTGCGCGGTCTGCTTCCCGCTGATGGTCCAGCCGCCGGGCTGGGTGAACGGGTCGTATCCGATGCGCACGAACTTGTCCGGGCTGTCGAAGACGATGGGGCCGCCGCTCTTGGACTTGTCCTTCCACCCGGAGGCGCGCAGGTACTCGGTGACGTGGCGCAGGTCGCCGCCGCCGGCGAGATAGCGGGGCTCGACGAGGTAGTGCTGCTGGGCCTGCTGACCGGCGGCGCCCCAGCCGGACCACTGCTTGTTCTGTCTCACCGGTGCCGCCTGACGACCATCGCCGATCCGGCGGGCCGCGCAGCCGGGCTGGTGGACGGGGTGGCGGACGTGGCGAGCTGTTTGATCGTGCCGGTGTGCTCGTTGAGGTCCTCGCCCACGCTGTCGAGTTCGTTGGCCGCGCGTCCCAGGGCCAGCCACACCTCGGGGTGCAGGATGCCGCGCTGGGAGTGGTCCTGGGCGAAGCGTGATCCGGTAGCGACCAGTTCGGTGACTCGTCCGAGCAGGCCCTCGTCGTAGTCGAGGACCTTGCCGAGAATCTGGGCGGCCTCGTGCGGCGGCGACTGGGCCAAGAGCTGTGTGAGCTGGCTGAGCTGGCGTGCGATGTCGTCAGCGAGCCGTACCGAGGTGAGGGGCGGGGGGTTGGTCATGGGCCTCCTGAACGGGCCAGGTCGGGCTACTAGTTGTGGTGGCGGATGTGGTGGCTGTCGACGAGAGGGAACATGTCCCGGCGACGGGCTTCGTCGAGGGCCGCTTCGGGGTGCCCGCCGACCAACAGGTTGGTCCGTGTGCGGCTGCCGGCGGTGACGGCACGCAGGTAGCGGCGGAAGAGGGCGGTGACCAGGCGCGGCTTGCGGTCGGCTGTGATGGGCGGTGGGGTGCGGTCGGTTTCGCGGGTGACAGGTACTCCAGGTGAGGGCTGGGCCGCCCCCGTGCGGGGTCGGCGCGGTGGGTGGTCAGCGCGTACGGCGAGGGCGCGACGCGCTCGGGGCAGGCGCTGCGGGCGCGGGTGCCGGCCGGTGTGCTGGGGATGGGGCGAGGGCGGCGCGGTAGGCGGTGCCGCCGAAGAGGCCCGCATCGATGGAGACCTGGAAGCCGTGGCGGGTCAGCAGCCACGCAGCCCGATCGGCCATGTCCTTCATGGCGATCTCGTCCATCTGGTCGGGGACTTGATGCCAGATCTCGCCCTCGTCGCTGTGGCGTTCGAGCCCGAGGCCGTCGAGCAGGACGAGCAGCTGCTCCGGGGCGCTGGTGCGGGTATCGACGTAGATCGTTCCGTCGCGGTGATAGAACTCGACGTCGACCTCGTGCTCGTCCGCCAGGCTCACGAGCGGGACTCCTTTCGATCGTGGCTCACCGCCGACGAGGTGTCGCCGGAGTGCCGTGGGCTCTGATGACGGAGGCGGTCGCGGTGTGCGGCGCGGCTGCGGCGACGGGCTGGTGGCGCACTGCCTCTGCGGCCTCCTGATAGGCGGCGGCGTCCCAGACGGCGTTGGTGATGTTGACCAGGTATCCGGCCACGAGCAGTGAGGGAACGGCGCTGGTGGCGAGCCTCTTCTTCTCGGCCTCGGTGAGGCGGTGGGGGACCTCGTGCCAGACATAGACGGGCCCGGCCGTCGCCGCCGTCTTGCGTTCGAAGCCGAGGCTGTCGAGCAGGGCCAGGAGCTCCTCGGGCGCATCGGTGGGGGTGTCGGCGTGGACCGTGTCGGTCAGCGGTTTGATGTAGATCTCGACGTCGGTGCCTTCGTCGTCGGCGCGGTTTCCCACGTACGGCATGCTCCTGTTCTGGGATCGGGTCAGCGCTGTCGAACGGCGGGGGCAGCCAGTGGCGAGGGCGCTGTGGACACTGGGCGGGGGTGGGGCTGTGGTGCGGGGCCGGTCCGGTCGACGTCGTTGCGGACCTGCTCGATCTGCCAGGTGAGGGTGGACAGTTTGTTGACGATGGCCCCCAGCTGCATCGCCACCTGCGGGTCACGGCCGGTGTCCTTGAGACGCCGGCCCCACGATGCCCAGGTCGCAAGCAGCGACTGCGTCAGGCGGGGCAGCAGGCCGTCGTCGGGTGCCGCGATCTCGGTCAGGACCGCCGCGACCTGCCGGTCATTGCCGGCATCGCTGCCGAGTGAGGTGAGCTGTTCGAGATGGCGGTGGGCGGCTTGCCGGTCGCTGCCCTGGGTGGCCAGGGTGTTGAGCGTGGGGTCGAGATGGACGCTGTACCCAGCCAGAAGCAGGGCATGGGCTGCGGCGGTGGCACCCTGACGCTGCTCCTCGACGGGCAGGGCGTGCGGCAGGCGGTGGTAGTCGCCGCGTGGGCCTGGGGCGGAACGGAAACCGCCGGCGGTCTGCAGGAGGCCGGCCGCGCGCTGGTCGCCCCCGATGGCAACGACCAGCGCGGTCTTCGGGTCTCGGGTGATCGTCACGTAATCCAGGACGAGGAACGTCGGCTCGTCCCCGTGTGCGCGAGTCACCGGCCCCGGTGCGGAGAGGTGACCGGCGGGCTCGGAGGCGCTACCGCGGCGGTGCCCAGGGCGGGCCGGGCGGGCGGATTACGTAGGACGACGCCGACGCCCAGCTCGGACAAGCGGTGGCCGGCGGCTCGTACGGACGCGGCCTGGTGCGCGGAGTCGTCACCGGACAGGACGAAGACGTCGTTCTCCGCGTCGAGGGCGAAGCCGTAGTCGGTCAGGGCCTGGACGATGTCGTCGCGGTCGGGCTTGTCGACGACGAGGGCGTCGCCGGACCAGGTCATCACCACGTGTTCCGGCTCGGTGGCCGGCGGCGTCGTGAGGCGGGCGGCGTTGGCGCGGACCTGGGCGAGGGCCTTGTCGTACCGGGGCAGCAGGTCGTAATGGATGTCCTCGGCGGCGCTGAACGGGTCGGCGTCCACCGCGATCCCGTCGGGCTCACGGACGCCACGGAACGCCTCGTCCGGTGCGTCGGTGGGGGCCATAGCGGCGATCAGGTAGCCCTCGCCGTGCCCGAGCGGGTCCGCCACGAACAGTCGGCTGCCGTCGTCGCGGGTTAGCACGGCGTAGTGGTCCACGGTGTACTTGGCCAGAGTGTCGGCGACATCGTTCATGTCCCACACGTGGTCGGTAAGGGCGTCGCGGTCGTTGGTGCCGCCGTGGTCCGGGTGGTACGTGCTGGTCCAGGCGCCGGGCAGTTCGCCGGCGAGGACGGCAACGAACGAGCCGAGACCGGTGTCGGGGGTGGGGTCGTGCATGGTCTCCTCGAAGGGAATAGGGGGCGGGGCTCAACGCCGCCTGTTTGCCGGGGCCGCTGCGGTGGGTGCGGGGGCGGGGCTGGTGGTCAGGCGCGACGGAGGTGCAGGACAGGCGCAGATGGCGGAGGCTTCGCGTTCGTCCGGCCCGACGTCGGCGGTGCAAGCGCGGCGCTGGGGGTGGTTCTGGTGCCGGTCGGCGAGGTCGTTGCGCATGTGGGTGAGGTCGGACCGGATGACGCCGAGCCGGTGCTCGCCGAGGTACTGCAGCCGCTTCGCGGTGTGCGGATCCGGGGCCTGGCCCAGGCCCTGGTAGAAGGCGGCGGTCGCGGTGAGGACGTCGCCCAGCGCGATGAGCACTCCGTCGTGGGAGGCAGTCAGTTCGGTCAGCGCGTCGGCGACCTCGCCGCTCGTGGTGGCTTCACGGATCCGCTCGGCGAGGTCGGCGACCAGCGAGCCGAGTGGCTGGAAGTGCGCCTCGCGCGTCTCGGTGTCGAAGGCATCATCGGCGTCGACGTGGTAGCGCACAGCGCGCAGCCGGGCCACGACACGGGTGGCGAGACGTTCCTCCTCGGCTATGTCGAGACCGATGGGCAGGCGGTGATAGGTCTCGTGGAGGCGGACGACGGGGACAAAGCCGGTGCGTTGAAGGATGCTGTGGGCTTCCGGATCGCCGCCGCGGGCGAGGACTTCTCCGGAGTGCGCGTCGCGCCCCAGGGTCAGGAAGCGATCGGCAAAGGCCAAGAAGCTGTTCTTTCTGTCGGGTCAGTGGGTCAGCCGGGTGCCGGGCGTGGGAGGCGCGGCGGTCATCCGGGTCGAGAGGGGCACCGGCCGTGCGGTAGCGGGCAGGGCGGCAGCGGTCGCGTCGAGATCCTGCTGGACGCCGTACAAGCGGCGGGCGATCAGCTCCAGTTGGTGTCCTGCGGCCGGGCCGTAGGCATGCGGGAGGCGATCGAGACGGTGGGCTGCGTGCTCGACGAGGCCGCGCACGGTCGCGAGCGGACCAGTGTTCTCGTCGGCGAGCTGGCGCAGCAGCCCGGCGAGTTGAGTGGTGGCGTCGGCAGCGCCTGGTGAAGCGCCGTCGCCCGCCGCGGTGGAGCGCTCCGAGAAGCGGGCGGTCTGCCCAGGATCAGGGCCGAGGAGGGGAGAACGGAGGTCCAGCTCGGCCTCGATACGTCGGCACTCGGCTGCCAGAAGCGGAAACAGCCGGTGTGGCTGCGTGGTCCAGGTGTCGTCCGGGCGGATGAGGTTGGCGAGCAGGTCGAGGCGGCCGGGCTGTGCCTGGACGGCGATCCAGCGGCAGCCGTGGTCGTCCCCCGGCCGCTGGATGCCCGCGATGCGGGCGATCCGGTGGGCGATCTCGGACCACTCGGGGCCGGTGAGGTCGCGGTCGCAGGCGTGCAGGCGCACATCCGCGTGCCAGATGGCCCGTCGGTCGTCCTGCGCACAGACCGCGAAGGCGTGCTGCCAGCTGGGGTCGTCCAGGTGCTCGGCCCACTCGGCGGACGTCCAGGACTTCTGCTCGTCGTCGAGCGTGCAATAGTCCAGCCCCGGCCAGTGGGCGACCACCGTGTGCTCGGTCAGGCCCTCTTGGTCGCTGACCGAGCGGCCGAGGGCTTCGGCAAACGGCCCGCTGGGGCTAATGTCGCGTGGATGGATACGGATGATCATTGGGAGGTGGGCTTTCGGCGCCTACGGGCGAGTTGGGTCAGGTCGTGCGCGGCGGTGATCAGGGTGTGCTCGCGCACCATGTTGGAGTGGACGGCCAGGTTGCCCGGCGGCAGGAGTTCCAGGGCGCGCTCGATGGCCGTGCGCGCCTGGCGGTACTGGCCCAGCGCGCGCAGCGCCGAAGCCTTGCGGAACTGCGCGATCGGGATCGTCTCCACCGCCCTCGGGCAGCCGGTCCACGAGGGCGAGCAGCGCGTCCGCGCGGCCGGGAAGCAGACCGCCCAGCCACACTCCGTGCAGCAGGACCTGCAGTCTTGGGGTGATCCGATGCGGTGGCGAGGACCTGTTCCATCACGGCCAGGCCATCCGAGCGGGACTGGCCCAGGCGCGCGAAGGCGTACAGCGCCCAGCTGTACGGGTCCGCATTCAGCACGCTCAACGGCACCTGGTTCAGGAGGGATTCGATTGAGCGGCACCGGAAGTCGTAGCGCAGGGCGCTCAGGTAGAGGTGCCGGTACGCCCGACAGATGACCGGGCCGGGGCCGGGGTCGGTGACGTGCTCAGGGTCGAGAAGTACCAGCGCACTGTTCCCGGCGGCGCGGGCTTGCCAGGCGACGTCAGCGCACACCTCGGCTGACTCCTGCCACGTCGCGTCCAGATCACGCAGGGCCTCGGCCAGGCGCATTGGCCACTGGGTACCGGCGACCGTCTCGATGGCGATCGAAGCCACGCGAGCCAGGGCCGCGTTGCGCTCGGGGCTGGGGGTCATCGCCCGCCTCGGGCGTCGGCGACGTGCACCACCTGATTGAGGTGGTTGACCGAGTACCAGCCGCAGTCGACGTCCTGTTCGGCGCCGGCCAGGCGTGGGACGAGGTAAGTGCGCAGCGCCTGCTGGTAGATGAGGCAGTCCGGGCAGCGGCTGGAGAGATGGACGAGGTAGCGCGGGTGAGCGGTGAGGTACGTGCGCTCGCCGCCGGCCGGGTCGTACAGCCGCCACCCGTCCTCGTCGGTCGGCGTGTGCCACGAGGGCGTGACGACCTTGTAGGCGTCTCCCCACAGCTCACTGCCGGAGGTGCCCTTGAGGATGACGACCTGGTCGCCGGGCCGGAAGTGCTGGTGGGTGATGTCCCGTTCGGGGGTGACGACGTCACCTGGGGCATGCGGATGGCGGAAAACGGCATCGGGCACAGCAGGGGTTCCTTCCACAATCACGCGCAGGGGAGGCGGTGGGAGGAACAAGGATCCGGACGATCCCCGGTTTCGGTAACCGGTGATCGTCGGGTATAAGACCCTGTGTCTACCGGAACGGATTCTCGGTTCCGGTGTCGTCGCTGGTGGCGGCATCCAGGAGTTCGGGCAGGTCAGTGCCCTCGGCGTCGCGCTGATCGATCCACCACCCAACGCGGGTGACGGTGCGGATCGTGTCCTCCAGGGCAGCCCAGTCGGCCTCGTCCCAGCTGCCTTCGGTCACCAGCGCGCTGTACGCAGTCGTGACGAGCTGGTGGCGGGAGCGCTCACCCCAGGCGAGAGCCTTCTCGGGTCCTTCGAGCGTCGGCATGTCGAACCTCTCGGCCCACTCGGTGGCGGCCTGCTGTTCCTCCGCCCGCCTGGCGGCCAGCCACTCCTCCTTGCCGGCGCCGTCCTCGTCGCGGGCGGCCTTCCAGCAGTCGGTGCAGTCGCGTCCCTCCAGCCAGCGGGCGAATCCGGCCCGCCGGTCGGCGGGGCGGTTGGAAAGATCATGCGAGATTTCGTGTCCACAGCTGTGGACGATGTTCCACGTCGTTCGGACGGCCATATGAGGGCGAATCTCCTTATTGTCAGGGGTGGTTCGGTGTGTTCCGGGCGTTCGGCGCGACCTGGGCGGGGTGCTAGCACCCCGGGCAGTGGCCTCGGCAAGGCGGCAGTGGTGGACGGTCAGCGGGTCCGCCCGGTGGCGGCAGCGGGCGCGGGCGGTTTCGGCGGCGTGCTGGTCGAGACGGTGGGGCGGGAAGGTCCCTGGGACGACGCGACGGTGGCGCTGCGGACCACCGCGACCAGGGCCTCGCCGGACTCGAGCCACACCGCCATGGCCTCATCGGTGCCGCCCGGTTCGAGCCCGCTTCCGGCGTCGTCGCTGGACTGCGTCACGGAGGCGAGGAGGGTCTCGAAGCGGTCGAGAACCTTCGCATCCTGCGCGGCCAGGGGCTTGGCGCCGTCGCGACGACTTGCCGCGATCAGGTAGGGCGCGTGGGTGAGGAAACGCTCCAATGCGGCGTCCAGGTCCGCGGGGTACGGGTAAGGCACGGTGCCGGGCTCGACGTCGTCCCGCAACCAGTTCAGGTCTCCCTGCACTTCGCGCAGCCGCGCGAGGTTCACCAGCTGCTCGAATTCCGGCAGGAGGCGTGAACGCACCTCTGCAGCGACTGCATGGGCGGTGGGGGCGGCGACAGTGCGTGGCCCTGCGCCGATCACGTGGAGGTGGTCAGGGGCGGGAAGCAGGGCGGCGACCAGGTACTGGCCATCCCACGGGCGTTCGGCCAGGAGGAGTTCGGTGCCGCCGCCGTCGCGGAGGATCGCCGCACCTGAGTTGCGGTACTTCACAAGCGGGGACAGCATGGGGCCGGCCTCCCACACCCAGTCCAGCAGGTGGGTGGGGATGTTGCCGTCCGGGTAGTGCTCGATGTCCACCTCCCACGGACCGGGAAGGCCCTCGGCGACGACATACGCGATGTCGCCGAGATAGGGACGCTCACTGGTGATGACCTTGGTCTGGCAGTCGCGGGCCGTCTGGTGGAGCTGGGTGAGCGCCTCGCGTGCTTGGGAGTGGTTGTCGAGGCCCAGCCGGTGGACCTCGTCCTGGTGCCGGGTGAATCCCGCCAGTTCCAGGGCGGTGGTGGCCCACCGGTGCCGCTCCCCGCTGGGGAGCGCGACGATCGTGTTGCCGGCGGCGAGGTGCAGGGTGATCTCGGCGGAGGAAGTCAGGGCAGCGGGCTTTCGTTTTGGGACGCTGGGTCAGCGCCGTGGCCGCCGCGGGGTGCCGGCGGGCGAGGGCTGCGCGGTCATGGCGGTCTTCGTGCGGCGCAGCGTCGGCGGTGCGGAGGCTGCGGCCGGAGTGGGGCACAGGTCAGGGTCGAGGTCGACGCTGTAGCGGGCGGCGGTGAGCATCTCCGCAGCCCAGGTGGCGTGTTCGTTCTCCCAGGTGCGGCCCAGGTCGAACGGCAACCGGATCCACACGCCGCGCAGCGTGGGATAGGTGTCGAATCCAGCACGGGCCAGGACGCTCGCGGCGAAGGCATCGACCGGGCCATCGACTTCGACTTCGCCGCCCAGGCCGCGGGTGATGCGGATCGCTTCGTCGCTCATCGGCTCCGCCCCTTTCCGGCTGTCTGTGCTCGGTCGCCCACGGGCACAGCGGCGGTCTGCGGCACAAACTCAGGGAGGGTGGCTGTCGGGGCGGTGAGCCTTTGCGGGGAGCGGGTGGCCGCTGCCTGCGCGATGGGGTTGCGTCGCTCCATCAGCTTGTTGCGCACGGCCGGTTGCGGTGGGCCGGAGGTGAGGGCGGGGTCGAGGGGGTAGTCGGCCTGCACCTCGTAGCCGTGTCGGCGAAGGTCGAGGACGGCCTGGCGGGTACGGCGGACCCCGTCCTGCTGGGGGTGGGTGAGCCGGTACAGGCCCGGGGTCTCGGGGACCGGCTCGAACTGTTCACGGACCAGGAACCAGTCGGCCAGGTGCGCGGGGATGTTCGCGGTGGCGGCGGCCACGAAGCCGTGGTCGGGATGGGCGCCGAGGCGGAAGTGGTCAGACAGAGGCGAATCCTTTCTTTGAGCGGTCGGGGACTGTCCTGGTCGGGGTCGTTGGGCGCATGGTTCTTCAGGTGGTATCGGGGAGCGGGCGCGAAACGGGGCGCCTCAGCTACGCGGCGGAGGAGGCGGAATCGCGGAGAGCGCGCGCTGCGGCGTGCAGGCTGGCTCCGAACTGGTGGGCGAAGACCCGCGCCTTTCCCTCCAACTCGTCGTAGGAGTCCTGCGCGGTCATCTGCGCGGCGTGCTTGCGGTACCGGTAGACCGGAACGGGCAGCAGGATTCCCGGGGCGAGGCAGGTGATCGCGAGAGCGCAGTAATCCTCGCCCTGTACGAGACCGCCCATGGGGGCCGCGCGCACCAGGTCGGTTCGGGCCAGGAGAGTGGTCGGGCCGAGCGGGATGGTGTCGGCCGGGTCCTTCCAGTACCGCCATACGTCCCCGGCCTCATGCCGGCCGGGCGGCGTCGGGCACCGCCACAGGGTCGTGGACCCGTCCGCGTGCAGGTCCTGGCTGTATCCGGCACACCAGCCCACCCCGGTCTCCTCCAGCGTGCGCAGCCGCAGCGCCATGGCCCAGTCGGTGAACTCGTCATCGTCGTCAGCCCATTGGACATACTCGGTGCGCACTTCGTTGAGGGCGAAGTTGCGGGCGCAGGCCGCGCCGACCGGGCGCGGCAGGGCGAGGGTGCGGATGCGGGGGTCGGCGGCGAGCGCGGCGGGCAGCCGGGTGGGGTCGGCGCCGTCGAGGGCGACGACGGCCTCCCACGGGACGCTCTGGCGGCACAGGCTCGCGTGCATGGCGGTGAGGAACGCCAGTCGCTCCGGGCGGAGTTGGGTGGCGATGACCACGGTGATCTTAGGGTGAGGGTGCGGCGACAGGGGCTTCTCCGGGCGCGCTTCGGTGGGGACGGTGCGGGCTGCCGGGGCTATCGGCGGGCGGCCTTGCGGGGCGTCGGCGCCGATGCAGGAGCAGTGGTGGACAGGCGCGGGGCGGTACGTGGCGGCACGACCGGCGCCGGAGAATCCGGGTTCCATGCACCGGGATCGGCGACGATGCGGCTGCGCGGGTCGGTGTCCCACTCGACGACAGGTCCGCGGTCGTACGCCAGCAGGCCGATCACTTCGATGCCGTGCGGGTGGAGGACGTATCCCCAGTTCAGGCGGGACGCCGTCCGCTCCGTGTAGATCAGAGGCGGCACGGTCGGCCGGGCCGGGTATCGCTTGCCGGGCCGGTCGTGGCCGGCGGCGAGGCGGTCGCGCAGGGCGTCGGGCGCTCCGTCGAGGAGGTCGGTGCCGAGGGAGGACCAGCCTTCTGGCGCGTCGTCGATGAGGTACGTGGCCAGGGACTCGGTGTCGCCGGCGAACCGGTGCTGGTGCGCGGTGAGCAGCAGCGGCAGGTGATGGCTGGGGTAGCCGTCCCAGTGGACGTACGTCCCGGCGTAGCCGGTGGCGGTGGGGCGGGCGATGACAGAACGAGTGGACAGAGAGTCTTCCTGTCGACGGGGCGGGTCAGCGGGAGGGGCGGCGTGCGGGCGCGGCCGGTGGCGCGGGTGCCGCCGCGGGGCTGCTCGTGGGCTGTGCCGGGGCTGACGGGTGCGTGCGCCGGTAGGTGTCGGCGAGGTGGTCGTCGGTCAAGTAGCTGAGTTCGTCTCCGAGTTCGGACAGCTGCTCGGCGTGCCGGCGGTACCGTTCGGCGATCTTCGGTTCGTGGTTGCGCTCGCACCACTCGGCGGCCGTCTCAAGGAACTGGTGCAGCTCGCTCAGAGCGCTGTGTCCGTCGCCGAGGACGGCGGTGGCGACGGCCTGGAACTCGGCGGTCGTGCGCACTTGGTACAGCCGGCGGGTCCAGGCGATGACGCTCTGCCCGGCGTCCTCGATCGTGAGGCCGTCGGTGAACTGCTTGGCGTCGTGGGCGGCCCAGCGGTGCAGGTCGTCGGTGGTGGGCCGGTTGCCGCGGTGGCCTTTGATCTGCGCGCCGGTACGACCGACGTTGTCGTACAGGTCGAAGTCGGGGTGGGGCAGGGACAAGGAATTCCTCGGGGCGTGGAGCCGGGCCGCGGTTACGAGCGGGTCGTCAGTGCGGAGGTGACGGGCGGCCCGGAGGCGTCGGTGCGGGCGCACGTGTAGCCGATGAGGCGGGACGGGGCGGCCTTGGCCGGCACGGTGGCAGCGTCGGAGCAGACGAACGTGTACGTGACCGAGGTGCGCGGGATGTCGTGGAGCCAGGCGCGGTCGTCCTTGCCGGGGTTGATCTGCAGCCCGGAGTGCGCGATGGCGTCGGTCTGCGTGTGGGTGTGGGCGAACAGGATCAGCGCCCCACCGTCGGTGGTCTTGAGCGCGTAGGCGTCCTTGTAGCGGTTGGCTGCCCCGGCGAAGACGGTGGTGCCCAACTTCCCGTACTTCTTGGTCGTCTTGTCGTGGACCTTGATCTGCTGCTTGCTCGCCGTGGTCGGGGTGAAGACCTTGGTGCCGGTGTTCACCCCGCCGGTCGCGAAGTTGTCGATCACCGCGGTGCGCAGCAGGTCGGCATCGGCGGCGAGCTGCTGGTTGCCGTCGGCGGCGACTGCGGTGGCGTAGCCGTGCTGGTCGAGGGCGATGTCCGGCAGTGTCTTGTCGTCGAGGTCGATGACGGAGACCATCTCCCACTGCTTGTGCTCCGGCTGCTCGGCGAAGACCGCAAGTCGGCTCGGATCCTTGCCCTTCTGGCCGGAGAGCGCGGCGGCGAACCAGCGTTCTTGGCCGGCGGTGAAGCGCGGGATGTACAGCTTGGCGTTGGCGGTGTCGTACGACCACGGCTTGTACGGCTTACGGTCGGCCTTGGGCAGGCCCTCGTCCTCCTTGTAGTCCGCCACGGACATGGCGTACAGCGGGCCGTCCTCGATGCTGTCGAGGAGCGTGCGGTCGTTGTCGGCGTTGGCCTCGTTGTTGATCTTCGAGTAGTTGGTGATCTGGGCGAGGGCCGTCTGCTTCGTCAGCGCTGGTACGGCGGCCGGTGCGGGGGAGGCGGTGCGGGTGGCCTTCGTCGTGGCGTCGTGGCTGCTGGTGTCGGAGGTTGTGCAGGCGGACGCGGTGAGGGTGACGGTCGCGAGCGTGGTGAGCAGCAGGGCGGCGCGGCGGGCGGGGGTGTGCGAGGGGATGGGGGCGCTCCGGGGGAGGGGATCAGCGGGATCGGGATGGGGTTGGGGCGGCCGACGGCTGGGAGGGCATGGGGGTTGCGGCCGATGGTGTGCGGGTGTCGGCAGCGGTGCGCAGGTGCTTCGCGGCGCGGGCGAGGTAGATGCGGCTGTCGCCGAGGCGGTCTTCGAGCCGTTGGTGCTTGGTGGTGATCGCCCGGTCGCGGGCGGGGCCAGGGGCTTGGTGTGCGAGGTCGGCGAGATGGCCGAGGTGATGAACTGCGGCGCTGAGGGCGGCGAGCGCGAGCCCGGTGGGTTCGGCGGCGCTCGCGAGCGCGAGGGTCGTGCGGCGCACCGTGGCCGTGGGCCGGCCCGAGGAGCGGGCGGCGGCGCGATGGCGGAAGGCGCTCTCGCCGGCCAGGAATCCCAGCAGGCGGGCCAGGTGACGGACTTCGTCGTCCAGGATCTCGCTCAGGGCCGGATCCGGGCGGATCTGGTCGGGGAGCGGAAGGTGGTCGGCAACGGTGTTGAGCCGGTCGGCCACGTCGTGCAGCAGCATCCGCTGGTCGGGATCGGACAGTGGCAACTCCTTGATGCGGGGACCGGGTTCTACCGGCGGGAAGTGGATTTCGGGGAGGAGGACACCATCGGCAGCATCTTGCTCGCGGCTGCTGATGCCGCAGTAGGAGGCGGGAGGGGAGCGGCGCGGCGGAAGTTGACCCCGATGCCCTGGAGTGTGAGCCGCTGGGCGGCGAGCTGGACCAGCAGGGCGCGCTCCTTGGAGCTGTAGGAGGCCGGCAGCACGAAGGCGAACTCATTCGGCCTGTACTGGAAGTTGCAGCCGAACAGCGTCATGCGTGCCTCTTCAGGAACCGAGTCGTACGGTGCTCCCACCACGCCGTCCGGGTACCAGACCAGCGTGAGAGTCTGGGCGACCTCGGGCGCGGGCTGGCGGTGCGGAGGCTCGGGCTGGCTGAAGGCGTTGTGACGGACCGCGTCCAGGGCCGCCCGGTAACGGGGCAGCACGCGTCGGGTGACTGCGGCGGTGGCGCGGGCCGGATCGTTGGGGACGGCGATGCCGTTCGGCTCACGTACCGGGCTGGTGGGTCTTGAAGCCCTCGGGCTCCAGTGGGGCCACCACGAACTGGTGGCGGTACAGGGGCCGGTCGGTGACGTAGAGCTGCTCTCCATCGGGGCCGTTCAGGACGGCGTCATGACCGAGGACGTACTGGCTGACGATGTAGTCGACGTGGCCGGCGTCCCAGAGCCGTTCGATGGTGGGGAACTGGTCCTGGTAGGTGGGGTGGCGGTGGTACTCGCTCGTCCAGGTGCCGGGCAGGCGTTCGGCGAGCGCGGCGGCGAAGGCGGACAGGTCGGTGCGAGTCGGGGGCATGGGCTCCTCGGGTTCTCTGCGGCGGGTATGTGGTCAGACGCGGCGCAGGCTGTCGAGTACGCCGCCCCACTGAGGGCCGTCCCAGTTGATGACCAGCGCGGATCCGTCCGGCTTGAGCTTGAGTGTGCCCCGGGCGCGGTCCGAGTCCGGTGTCGTGCAGTGCAGGGTGAGCACGGGTGTTTCCGTGGTGGTCTCGGCGAGAGTGCCGGGGCAGGCGAGGGTGCCGGTCGTGGTGACGGCGGTGCCGGAAATGGTCAGCGAGGCGATGGGGCTGTCGGAGTTGATCGGCCGCCACGTGCCGTCCAGCCCGTGAACCGGGTGCGTGGCGGCAGGCGTAGGGGTGCGAGGTGCCGGGGAGACGCTGACGGAGGTGGTGTCAGTGGCCTCGGTGGTGGTGCCGCATCCGGCTACCAGGGCGGTGGCTGCCAGGAGGGCGGAGCCGGAAACCGCGGCCCGGTGACGTCGGCGTGGGGTGAAGGCGGACATGGGAAGGCTCCTGTCGGTCGTCGAAACGCGAGGTGAGCGGGGGGTCAGTGCATGCGGGCGTCGGTGTCGAAGAGCGCCAGTTCGTGGGGGTGCAGGAGGTGCTGCACGATGAAGCTGCGCCCCGCGACCTTCCACAAGCCTCGGCCTCGGTTGAGGTGGGAGATCGCGTCGGTCTCCACCGAGGTCAGGCCCAGCAGGGCTGCTGCGGCATGGAGTTGGTCGGTCTCCTGCCGGTAGACGATGCGGGTGGAGCAGTCGGCGAGCAGACCTTCGGCGAGGGCTCGACCGCGGGAGCCGGCGTCGCCCGCGGTGAGCAGGTCAGACAGCCGGTGGATCACCATCAGGTTCGCGATGCCGAGTCCGCGGCTCAGCTTCCACTGGGACTGCATGCGCTGCAGGAGGCCGGGGTGGCGCATCAGGCGCCAGGCTTCGTCGTAGACGATCCAGCGCCGGCCGCCGTTCGGGTCGGACAGTGCGGATTCCATCCACGCGGACGCGCAGGTCATCGCCAAGACCAAGGCGGTGTCGTCGCCGGATCCGCCCAGGCGGGACAGGTCGATGGTGAGCATCGGCGAGTTGGGATCGAAGGCCACCGTGCTCGGGGCGTCGAACATCCCGGCGAGGTCGCCGTGGACCAGCCTGCGCATGGCGTGGGCCAGGTCGCGGGAGGCGTCGCCGAGGCGGCCGGACATGATGCCGCCGGCCACATCGAGTTCGTCGGGGTTGTTGAGGGTGGCGGCGATGTCGCCGAGCAGCGGGGTGCGACCGGTGGCGGCGGCGCGGGTGACGACGGCATCCAGCGCGACGTCGAGGCCGGTGTGCTCCATCGGCAGCAGGTCCCGACCGAGCACGGTGCGGGCCAGCGAGCCGAGCAGCAGCAGGCGGCGCTTTCGGATCTCGCCAGCCCAGTCGGCCTCGGAGACGCTGTTGGGCCGCGGTGCCGCGTCCAGAGGGTTCAGCTTTCCGGGCAGGCCCGGCCCGAGCGCGATGGAGGTACCGCCCAGCGCCTGCGCCACGGGCGTCCATTCCCCCTTCGGATCACACGGGACGTAGACCCGGTACCCGAAGGCGATCGACCTCAACGCGAAGGACTTGGCCAGCGCCGACTTGCCCTGCCCGATCACCCCGGCAAGGAGCACGTTGGGGTTGGTGAAGCCCTCGACCTTGCCGTACAGCGCGAACGGGTCGAAGCAGAAACTGGCTTCGGCGTGGACGTCGCGGCCGATGTAGATGCCCTCGGCGCCGAGGCCGCCTTCGGCGAGAAACGGGTACGCCCCGCTCGCGGTAGCCGTGGTCATGCGGTGGGCGGGCAGCTTGAGCCTGTTGTTGCGGGAGGACGCGGGGCCGGGTCGCCCGGCGGGTGGGAAGAGGGGCGCCGGCATCTCCTGTTCTGCTACGCCAGCGCCGCTGGTGTGGGCGGCTGCTTCGAGGCGAGCCTTCGCGGCGGCCTCGGCGAGCTGCCGGCGGGCAGCCTTGCGAGACGCGCGATCGGTGCCGTGCGGGGTGAACAGGGGGCTGGCGCTGGCGCGGCGGGCTCGGCGCGCAGGCCGGTGGCTCATGACGGGGCGGCTTTCACGTGACGGCGGTCTGGACGCGGCGCGGGGGTCAGACGACCGGCGAAGCGGTGAACAGAATCGGGCTGCGATAGCTCTTGCCGTCGCCCGACCAGTCCAGCTGGATGTAGCCGTCGGCGAGGTAACGGCCGGAGCCCGCCTTGGACTTGAGGGTTCCGGTCGAGTAGGAGCCGTTGCCGTTGCCGCTGCTGTGTTCGAGCGCGTGCTCCAGGCCGGTGTAGGCGCCGGACTTCACGACCGGGTCCGTGCCGCTGACGCTCCGCTTGGTCTGGAGCTGGAACTTGGCCTTGTTGAAGGTCAGGGTGCTGCGGTTCTTGGCCGTGTACGGGCCGTCCCAGTACACAGTGGCGGTGGTGTAGATGTAGCCGCCGGACCGCATGGCGCACAGCGTCACGTCGAAGTCCCAGTTGTCGGAGTCGGGGCCGTTATAGCTCGGGTCGTCGACGCTGTAGCTGCTGGTCTTGCAGTGGTAGCTGGCGGCGGATACCGGAGTGGCCGTGGCCAGGGCGGCGGTGCCGGCGAGCGCGGCGAGGGCGACGGCGGCGGAGGTGGAGCGCTTCAGGTTGCGCATTCAGGGCCTTTCGGGGTGCGGGGGTTACTGGCTGCAGGTGGTGGTGTGGCCGTGCAGCGGGGTGTTCAGGTCGCTGGGCGTGGTCTTGCGGCGGACGACGTGACCTGCGGCGAGGTGGCGCTGGCAGATGGTCAGGACGGGTGGACCCTCGGGCAGCCGCTCGGGGCGGCATTCCGTGTCCGTCGGGGTCTCATCCGCGGCGGGCAGGAGGTGGAAGGCGTCGTGCACCGCGGCGGCGGACTGCCACAGCCGGGTGTGCGCGGTGGCGAGATGGCGGCCGGCGGCGGGATGCGGCGGACGGGTGGATTCGGCGAGCTGGTCGAGCAGGTGGTGCAGTGCGGTCAGATGGGCGTGCAGCACGTCGAGGTGCACGCGATCCGCGGGTGAAGCGGTGTGCTGGGTGCGTGGGGTGAGGGCGCGGGCGTGGTGGCGGATACCGGCGCTGGCGGCCCGCAGGTACGGGTACGCGTCGCCGACGGGGATGGCAGAGGTCAAAGGGGGAGATTTCCTTCCTGCCATGGGGCAGGACGTCGGCTGGTGCCGGAGTGGGGCTACAGGGCCGTGCGGGCGAGGGGGAGGGCGCCGAGCGTGAAGGCGTCGGGCTGCTGGAAGTTGAGCCGTCGCAGATCGACCTGGGCGGTGACGGCGGCGGTCTCGATCTGCGCGCACGCGGCGTCGAGCAGGGCGTCGGTCTCCGCGGAGACGGTGAGCAGCCCGGTCAGCGACACGTCGGCGTGTCCGGCGATCAACTGGCGCTCGCGGACCTTGACGTCCGCGTACTCCACGGAGTCGGCTTCGGAGTCCACCTGCCCGCGACGCGAGCGTTCGTTGGCGTCGGCGATGATCGCCGCCTTCTTGCGCTGCACGTCGCGCATCGCGGACTCGAACCCCTGCGGCACATACATAAGGGAGAGGGTGCGCCGGACCCCGGCCGTGAACATCAGGCCGTGCAAAAAGCCCGCGCTCGTTTCGGTGCGCGGCCAGTCCTCGACCCAGTAGGTGGCGTGCCGGGCGGAGTCGGTGGCGAGCCGGTCGTACTCCTCGACCTGAACCACGGGCCCGGCGGCTGCCGGGTCGGCTTCGGCCCGGCCGGAGTTGGACCACTGCTGCAGCGCAGACAGCGCCCTGGGGTCGTAGGCGGTGCGGATGACGGCGGCGATCTCGCGGGCGCTGAGCCAGCCGGTCACCATCAGTCCGGCGCTGCGCGCGGCCTGGGCGATGGCGGACGTGGTCTGTTCCATCACAGTGAAGGCGCCGGGCAGCCCGCCGCCGGCCTGACTGATGAGGCGCTTGGCGGCCTTGAGGTCGAGGGAGATCGCCAGGTACGCCTCGTGCGGGGCGGCGGCCGGGCCGGCGGAGGCGACAAGTTCGCTGTAGACCTGTCCGGCGACCGGGGTTTCGGGGTGGCCCTGCTGGGCCCAGTAGCGGGTGAGGGTGTCGCCGCTGTCGGGCACGGTGCGCTCCAGGACCTGCACAGTGGCGACGTGTCCGGTGCGGGCGATGCCCGCCAGGGCCCGCCCCCAGCTGCTGACGTTGTGGTTCTGACTCGCCGGGTCGAGGAGCGCGAAGGCCCTGCTGGAGACGCGGGCGACGGCGGTCAGGGTCTGGCCGTGCGGGTCGTGCACGGCGGCGGCCTGGTTGGCGGAATCGCCGGGCGTGACCACGCGCAGTGAGGCGGCGGTGCCGGGCAGGTGCAGGATGCCGTCCTGGCGGGGACGGGTGACGGGCCGGGCGAGCCACAGGCTCTGGCCGGTACGCCGCCGCCGGGCGAAGCGCAGGACGATCGGCGCCCAGTCGATCAGCGAGCGGCCGTGCCTGCGGACGACGACCAGGGCGGCGACCGCGGCCCACAGCGGCGCCAGGGCGATGGCGCCGAGGAGCCCGGTGGATACCACCGTGACCAGCAGCAGAGCCAACGCGCAGGATACGAGGACGAGTTGGGGCAGGGAGAGGCCGAGCAGGATGCCGCGCCTGGACCGGTGGGGGAATTTGACGGTGAGCGGTTGGACGGTGAGATCAGACAAGGGCCGTTCCGATGGTGCGCGGGGCGGTGGCCGGGGCGGCACGCGGCGAGGAATGCGCAGCGCGTGCCGCCCCGGAGTCGGGCAAGGTCACAGGCCGGCGGGCGGAGGCGGCGGTGCCCCAGTTCCGCTGGAGGTGCCGGCCGAGTTCGGTGCCGGCGGGGCGCCCTGCGGCGGTGGCGTCGAGGCGCCGGCGCCGGGCTGCGACATGAAGCCGCTGCCGCCGCTGGGGGGCGATCCGGAACCGCCACCCGGTCCGGGTGCACCGCCGAACTGACCACTGGTGTCGTCACGAGGGCTGGTCGGCGGGGGCTGGACGGCCTTGTCCAGACCGTTCTTGATCCCCTCGCTCCCGGACGACGGGGCGTTTGAGCTGCCGCCTTCCTTGCCGGTGTCCGGGTTGGCGGCGATGTCGCCGGGGAAGCCGCCCGGCACGGAGTCCGGGCCCTGGGGAGCGGCGCCTGCTCCGGCCGCGGCACCGCCAGTCCCCGCGGTCGCGACCGCGGCGGCGGCTTTGCGTCCGGCGCGTTCGGCGTGCTGACGGGCCATCTGCGCACCGGCTCCGCCGGAGCGGTGCAGGGTCTCGGCGTCGGAGCCCTCGGAGGCGGCCCAGTGCACGAACTTGAACGTGGCGTACGGGCATAGCAGGACCAGCGCCAGGATGACGATGCCGGCCATCACGTCGGCGAGGGCGGCGATGCCGTCCTTCGCCTCGGTCTTGCCCATCGCGGCGATCCCCAGGACGAAGATCACAGTCATCAGCAACTTGCTGACCACGAGGGTGGCGGTGGCTTCGATCCAGCCCTTGCGCCAGCGGCGGGCGACCTCCCAGCCTCCGCCGGCTCCGGCGAAGACGGCGAGGGTGACCATGACGAGGATGCCGACCTTGCGGACCATCATCACGCACCAGTAGAGGAAGGCGCCGATCGCGGCGCCGATGCCGACGAAGACGGTGACGAGCCAGCCCAGGCCGGACAGTTCGGCGATCTGTCCCACCTTGACGATGCGCCGCACCGCGGTGGCGATGTCGAGGTTGGCGGCCTTGAAGAGTCCGTCGCTCAATGCGTCGACGACTTCGATGGCGACGGTGGTGAAGGCGATCGCGGTGAACGCGAACAGCACGCCGGTGGCGGTGCCGGTGAATGCCTGGGTGAGCGCCTGGCCGTCGCGGCGGATCGCGGCGCGCACGAGCTGGGCGCAGAACGTGGCGACGAGGACGACCAGGCCGATCGGCAGGATCATCTCGTAGTTGTCTCGGAACCACCCGGCGTTCAAGTCGACCTTGGTGGTGGTGTTGACCGCCTCGGCGGCCAAGTCGGCTGCAGCTGCGGCGAGTTCGCCCGCGCTCTTGGCCATCCAGTTGCCGATGGCCGTGCCCGGGTCGGAGGCGAAATCCACGGCATCACCGACGGCGCAGAGTTTGTCCGCGAGAGGGAGGTCGCAGAAGCCCAAGGGGGAATCCCCTCCTTTCTTCGGTGGGCTGGGGGCAGGTCAGGGCACGACGCGGGGGGCGATGGAGACCAGCGAGCAGGTCGCGTTGGGGCGGCACTGCACGGCGAGGGTGATGGAGCGGTCCTCGGCGCCGGCCCCGCCCTTCCAGGCGATCTGCTGCTTGCCGGTGACGGTGACGGCGTAGATGTACGCCTCGGTGATCGCCGACGGATCGTCCGCCAGGGCCTGCTTGAACGCCGAGGGGTAATGGGCCTCCGTGACGGTGGCGGTGGCGTACTGGTCCTGGTCGGCCATCCGCGACCACAGCACCGGATCCGGCACCTGTGTGTCGATCGAGGACCAGTCGGCGTACTTCGTCTCCGACGTCAGCCACGCCCTCATTCCGGCGAGCTGCTGGTCACGGCTGGTGGTGCGGGTGTCGTACGACCACAGCGTTGCCGCGGCGGCCTTGGCGAAGGCGACCGGGTCCGCCAGCTGCGGGGGCTTGGCCACCGAACCGGCCCCGGCCGACGCCGTCGGACCGGCGGACGCGGAGGTACTGCTGCTCGGCCCGGAGGACGGAGCGGCGGCCTGGCTGTCGCCGGCTGTGGTGCGGCCGGTGAGCAGGGCGACGACGATGGCGAGGGCTAGCAGGACGGCGAGGCCGGTCGCGAGGACCGTGATGCGCTGGCGGGTCGACCAGCCGAGGCCGTAGCCGGACAGGGAGGGGAATCGTTTCGGCATCAGTGGACCTGCGACCCCAGGGCGGAGAAGAACGCCACGACCCCGTTCGCGGCGCCGAGACCAAGGGCGGCGCCCGCCGCGACCACCGCGCCCTTCTTGCCGTTGGCCTCGGCCTGGTGGCCGCCGGTGTGGTGGCCCCACGCCCACACGCCGAGGGAGACGGCGAGCGCGCCGACAACGGCGACGATCGCGAACAGGTTGATCGAGTTGACGACGTTCTTGAGCACGGCGAGGCCGGGCAGGCCACCGCCCGAGGGCGTGATGCCGGGGTCGTAGGCCAGATACTGCACGGTTTCGAGCAGGTGCAATGAGGCTCCTTGGGCACGCCGAAGCCCGGCGCGCGGGAATCACAGAAAGGGCGAGAGGGCGAGGCAACTGCCTCGAGAAGGAAGGCCGGCAGCGGTGCGGGAGACGGCTGGCCCGGTCGGCGCCCGCGTTGGGGCGGTGTGGCGTGCACGAGGTCACGCAGGTTTCGCGCCGAGGGTGGACGAGGCCACAGGCCGGGCCGGGGCTGCTGTCGATGGCGCTTCGGCTCAGGCTCCGAACCGGCTTCCGGGGTGCGCTACTTCGGGATCGACGGCTTCGGTGCCGGGTTGGTCTTGTACGGGTTCGCGCAGTTGTAGATCATGTAGCCGCGGATCTTCTTGCCGTCGGACTTCCGGGTCACGGTGCCGCGGGTGTACCAGGTCTTCTCGGCCTTCTTGTAGGCCCACTGGTCGTAGACGACCTTGTCGTGCCGGTAGCCGATGCCCACGACGGTGGACGACTTCGACGGGGCCTTGCGGATCTTGACCGCACTGCAGCTGATCGTGGTGGTGCCGGTGTCGTACGCCTGTGCCGTGCTGGCGGTGGCCAGGCCGCCGGCGGCGACGGCCAGGCCCAGGGAAGCTGCCGCGAGGGCGCGCTGGGTGCTGTGGCGGGTTATCAAGTAGGTGCTCCGTGATGTCAGGGGAATGAGGGTGGGCAGGACGGCGGGTCCTGCGGGGCCCGTCCGAGGTGAGTGCGGAAGAGGCCCAGGGGGTATCCCGGTCAGGGGCGGTGGGCCGGGGCTGCCGCGCCCCGACCGGGGGTCAGATGACGCGGCGGGCGGCGAGGATGTCCCAGTCCGCGAGCGGCGTGATCCGCACAGGCTTTCCGGTACGGGGGGCCTCGATCGCGAGTCCCGAGCCGAGGTACATGCCGACGTGCTCGGGGCGGGCGGCGCTGCCGCGGGAGAAGATCAGGTCACCGGGCTTGAGCGCCTTGGGGGACACGGCCTTGCCCTCGTTGACCTGCGTATACGTGGTGCGGGTGAGCTGGATGCCGACGTGCTTGTACGCCTGCTGGGTCAGCGAGCTGCAGTCGCAGCGGCCCATCGGGTCGGGGCCGTGCGGCGCCGTGCAGGTGCCGCCCCACTGGTACATCGTGCCGAGCTGCGCCATCGCCCAGGCGATCGCCTCGCGCGCCTTCGGATCGGCGTCCTTCGGAATCGAGTAGCCCTTCGGTACCGACCCTTCCGGGATGCTGCCGTACCCGGAGCCGTCCTTGGCCGCCGCACAGGGCGCGGTACTGGAGGTGGTGTTCGTCTCGCTGGTGTCATGGTCGGCGTCGGGGAACGTCGCGGCGATCGCCTTGTGCAGGGCGGTCGCCAGCTCCTCCCAGTCGGCATAGGCGTCGGGGTAGCCGGAGCGCTGGACCTTCTGCGCGGCCTGGGCGACGGTCAGTTGCTGCCAACCGTCCACCGCGAGCAGGTGCTTGTAGAACTGCTCGCTCGCGTAGACGGGGTCGTGGATCTCCGTAGCGGTGCCCCATCCCTGGCTCGGCCGTTGCTGGAACAGACCCAGCGAGTCGCGGTCGCCAGCGTTCAGGTTGCGCAGCCGGGATTCCTGCATCGCGGTGGCGAGCGCGATGATCTGGCCCTTCTTCGGCACGTGGAGGCCGAGCCCGGTGGCCACGATCGTGCGGGCGTTGGGGATCTGTTCCTCGGGCAGGGACAGGCCCTCGACGTGCACGGCCTTGGCGGTCGCACCGTTGAGGATCTTGGTGACCTGCTCGACGACCGTGTCGGTGTCGACGTCGCCCACGCAGCTGAAGGACGAGTAGGTGGTCTGGGCGGCCTCGCTGCTGGTGGCCATCAGCATGGCCGTGCCGGCGAGGAGGAGAGGAGAGAGGACGAAGACGCCGATGCCGGCGGCCACGCCCTTCAATCGGGGACGCCTCCCGGGCGGCCGTCATGGGCCGGAGACCGGTGCGCGGGCAGGGGAGGGTAGTGCGATGTCACAGCGAGGTCCTTGGTGAAGTCCCGGCGGCGCGTGCGTCGTTGAGGAAAGGGCGCGACGGCCGGGGTGGTGGGTAAATCGGGGGCCCAGGTGCACGTGGGCGAGTTGCCGCTCGCGCTGGTGCAGAGGCGTCGGGTCAGGTGTGCCAGGACATGGGGATACCTCCACGAAGGCAGGGGCGGGGATGCGCCATCGGCGTGGTCCGCCGGGCAGTTCCAAAACACTAAGGGCGGATCCCCGGTTGCCGAAATCGTCTCTGATCAAGGCTCTATTTCGGGGTTTTCGGCGGCGATAGCGCTCAACCGGGGATCGTGCCCTACAGTTTTGTCTCCTCCCCTCGCCCCCGCCGCTGCGTGGCCCGCAGTGCCTTCCTGCCTGCATGCGGTCCCGCGGGTTATCCAGGCGGGCCGGAGCGTCTCTCCCTCACCTCACCCGACCCGAATTGGGGTATCTCTTTGCCTTTTTCCCTGCACCAGGGCGACGCGCTCGGCGTCCTCGCCGAACTGCCGGACGACTGCGTCGACTCCGTCATCACCGACCCGCCGTACAACAGCGGCGGGCGAACGGCCAAGGAGCGCACCTCCCGCAGCGCGAAGCAGAAGTACACCTCTGCCGACGCAGGTCACGAACTGCCGGACTTCACCGGTGAGAACATGGATCAGCGGTCGTACGGCTTCTGGCTGACCCAGATCATGACCGAGGCACACCGGCTCACCAAGGTCGGCGGCACGGCGCTGCTGTTCACCGACTGGCGGCAGCTGCCGATCACCACGGATGCCATCCAGGCCGCCGGCTGGCTCTGGCGTGGCGTGCTCGCCTGGCACAAGCCGCAGGCCCGCCCTCAGAAGGGACGTTTCACCCAGAACTGCGAATTCGTCGTCTGGGCCAGCAACGGACCGATCGACGCCTCCAGGAACCCGGTCTACCTGCCCGGCTTGTACAGCGCCTCGCAGCCGTCGGGCAAGAGTCGCCAGCACATCACGCAGAAGCCCGTCTCCGTCATGCGGGAGCTGGTGCAGATCTCCCCGCCCGGCGGCACGGTGCTCGACTTCACCTGCGGATCCGGCTCGACGGGAGTCGCGGCCCTGCTGGAGGGCCGCGATTTCATCGGCGTCGAGAAGACCAAGCACTATGCCGCGATAGCAGCCGACCGGCTCACTGAAACGCTGCAACAGACTTTGTCCCAGGACGACTTGACCCTCACGTCCTGAGCCCTGTTGTGCAGCGTGGTACGGCCTGTGGTGCGTGGCCCGTCATGCCATGGCCGTGCCGCGCTGGGCGTTATAGCAGCAAAGTCCCGGTTACCGAAACCGGGGATTCTCCGGATGGCTTGAGCCGGAATTCACGCCCACTGGCTGCGGCTCAAGGAGGCCCCTTTTCGTGCCTGAATCCATAGTCCCCCCGGAGGGCGGGGAGCCGGAACCGGTCCGGCTGCCGGAGTCCGATCTGGAGAGCATTGAGGCGAGCGTCCGCAAACTGCTGGGCCAGTCTGCCGAGCAGGCCCGCCAGCTCGACAGCCTCGCCTCCGCACCGCCGCCCACGGACTCACCGTTCGGCGCCTTCGGCATGCCAGGGTTCGCGGGCCTGGCGCCGCAGAGCTCCTTGCCGGAGCCCCGCCCGATCCTGGAGCTGGAGGGCGAGGAGTACGAAGACGAGCTCGACGCGCTGTCGGACTGGGTGGATGACTTCCTCGTCCGGGTCTACGGGGCGGAGGTCACCACCGCCGCCCCGTGGTGCGAGCAGTGGCAGGAACACGCCGACGTCGTCGCCTGGCTCCACGCCCTGTGGCTGGCCTACCAGCAGCATAAGGATCCCGAGGCCGGTCTGTCCGGCCTGTTCGTCTGGCACCGGGACTTCCTCACCCACGCCATGGCCACCGTCCGGGCTGCCGGCGGGCCGCTGTCCGCGTGCATGACCGATCCGGACCGCCCCGCCCACCGCCTGCTGCCCGGACCGCCGCCCTCGAGCCGGACCACCGCCGAAACCGCAGAGTCCGACGAGAACGGCGCACCCGGCCAGGGGGCCGGATGAGCGGCCACGACCGGCTCGCCTTCGGTCTCTCCTTCGACCCGCGGGCCCTGAACGACCTTCTCCAGGCCCCCGCAGACATCCGCGACCTGGCGCTCGCCCAGCTCCAGGACGTCGTCAACGCCCGCCTGTTCGGCGCCAAACTCACCCGCGATCTCGCCGGATGCCGCAAGGTCTACGTCGATCACCGCAACGCGTGGCGCATCGTCTACGCCCAGCGGCCGGCGCCCGCGAACTCCACGCACACCACCGAGATCCACGTCGTGGCCGTACGCCCGCGGGAGGCGCACGACGTGTACGACACCGCCCGCGCCCGCCTCGGCATCACCCGGCGGCCCCTGGGCGAGCGCACCCACGCGGCCCGCACCCGCTCGCCGCAGCTGGGCGCGCGCCAGCCCATCCCCAAGCCAGGACCACCGCCCTACGCGATGCCCGGCCTTCCCCGACCCGCACTGCCCCCGACCCTGAAAGGCCCCATTCGTTGACGCAGTTCCCCACCCTGATCGACCAGGTCGCCGCCGCGGTACTGGCGCCGACCGAGGTCACCGAGAACCCGCACCACCGCGCCATCGTCGATGTGTTCGTCGAGATCCAGGACCTCGACCGGCAGCTCACCGCCCTGTCCGGCGCCGACCGTCCCGCCGGCGTCAGTGCCACCGAGCAGCTCGACACGCTCACCGACCTGCTGATCGAACGCATGGCAGCCGGAGCCGAGTTGAGTGCGCTGCTGTCCACCTCCTGCTGCTGCGCGGCTGCGTACGGGCCCGAACCGCCCAGCGAGTACGAGCCGGTGGAGGACGAAGAGCCCGACTTCGATCCGGACCTCGATCCCGACTTCGAGGGCCTCGACGACTTCGAGGATCTGGAGGGTCCCGACGACCTCGACGGCTTCGATGACCTCCACAAGGCCACGTGCGAGGAGTTCCTGACCTGCCCGAGCCGGCCGAGGACGATTGTCCACGCCTGCCTTGACATCTTCGACGTCCTGGGTGCAGCGGAGTATGTGAGCACCGCGGAGCTGGTCACGCGCCTGCGCGAGCTGCCCGGCGAGGCCGATGGACGCTGGCGCTATGCCGACCTCACCCCGGTCCGCCTCGCTCTGCTCCTGCGCCCCTACGGAGTCCAGTCCCGCAAGCCGCGCAAGGTCGACGGCAGCCGCTACCGGGCCTACCGGCGCGGCGACCTGCAGGCCGCCCGCCCGGACTGCTCCTGCTGACCCACCCCGCCCTCGCGCGTACCCGCGAGGTGACGGCGGCGGACTGGGACCTGGTCGCCGCCTTCCACGCGCAGTGTTCCGAACAGAACCTGTTGCGCCGCTGGGGCCGCACCCGCCTCACGCCCCGCGACCTGACACGGCTGCTCGCCCAGGCGCAGTGCTGGCTCGGACTCGACGCGGACGAGCGGCCACTGGCCCTCGTCTGCCTCGGGCCCGTCAGCCGGGAGCCGGGCGTCGTCGACCTCGGACTGCAAGTCGCCGACGACCACCACCGCCGCGGCATCGGAACAGCCCTGGCCCGGCAGGCGGCCCGGATGGCCCGCACGCGCGGGGCACACACCCTCACCGCGTTCACGCAGGCGTCCAACGCGCCGATGCTCCGGCTCCTGGAGCGTCTGGGGCCCACCCGGCGCACCCGCGACGGCCCCTACGTCGAGGTCAGCATCGCCCTGGACGCGTGCGCCTCGGACGCCCTCCCGCACACAAGAACCGCTCCGACATGAGCTCACCGCCCGCCCCCTCGCCCAACCGCCACCCGCGCACCGTGCTCGACCACAGGATCGAGACGGCCGCAGGGTGCAGCATCGAGACGCTGTGGCGGCACCGCGAGGCCGGTCTCCTCGACGCACCGCAGGCGGCCCTGGCGGACGCCCACCGCGACCTCGTCCGGGCCGAGCGGGACGTCACCTTCCACCGCGCCCGTCTCGCCCGCCTGGTGTCCGGCGAGTTCCCCGTCGATGAGGCGCTGTTGGCCCGGATCGAGCGCACGGTCGACCAGCTGGCGCACGCCATCGGCGAGCGCGACGCCGAGCAGGCCAAGGCCGCCGCCGCGCTGGAGCCGATCGAAGCCGCCGCCCCGCGAAGAGCGCCACGGCAGGTGCCGACGAAAGACGTCGCGGCCCTGCTCGCCATCGTCCAGGGCGCCAAACTGCACGAGAACCTCCTCACCCACCGGCTCGCCGTGGTCACCCCCTCCCGTACCCGCATTTCCTACGCCCAGCTGCAGCGCCTGCAGGCGAGCGGCCTCGTGGACCGCGACACCTCCCACCCAGTGCACGCCGGCCAGCCCGTCACCCTCACCGACGCCGGCCGGGCCGTCCTTGCCGCCCCGCGCCCCGCAGGCCCGCCCGGCACCACGCCGTCGCCCCAGTCAGCGTCATCACGCGCTCCCGCACACCTGCGTCGGTGAACAGATCAACACGCCCTGCCCACGACGTCCATGGCGTCGTTGCACCGAAAGCACCGATGCCCACCTACGAACCGGATTTCCGCCTCGACGGATATGAGGCCGTCAACGACCACGTCGCCGACCAGTTCTGGCAGCACATCACCATCGAGCAGGACATGCTCACCCTGCTGGCCGAGCACCACACCGAGGACGGCGAGCACAGCTTCTACGTGATGCACAACCGCGCCGTCACCTGGGGCATCCCCGGCGAACCTCAGATCGTCGCCCTGCACCTCAAACGCGACTCGGCGGCGCGCACCTTCCGCTTCACGCACAAGGAACTGCCGCTGCCGTCCATGGCTCAGTCCTGGCTGATCGCCCGCGGCTGCCCCGAGGACAAGATCCTCCTGCCCGACGGCATGGGCACCACACCCGCCAACCAGGCCACCCGCGCCCTGGAGAAGCGACTGCGCAGCGACGGCGACCATTTCGCCCCGCTGACCAGCTACACGCACGACGCCGAGCCGATAGAGACCACCGTGCTGCTGCGCGCCATCGACGAGAAGGCGCCACTGCCGTTCCGGGTACTGCTCGAAGAGGTCGACACCGACGCGTGGACGCACACACTGCGCGAGGGCGCCTTCGCCACCTTCGAGGCAGCCACCCAGTGGTGGGAAGCGCACTGGGATGGCGAGGCGATCCCGCTGCCGGCCGCGTCACCGCCAGCCCGCCACACCACCGCTCCGGGCGTCCCCGCTCTGCCCGCGCACCCCGCTCCATCGCGCGGTCCGGGCCGCTGAATTCGCGGCTACCCACCGGATTTCCCCTTCCCCGCCCACTGAAATGCCGGCTGCCCTGAGCTAGGCGGCGCGGAACATAGCACGCAATCCCCGGTTACCGAAACCGGGGATTCTCCGGACTCTTGTTCTCGGCCCGCACGGCATCAGCCCGGGTCCGCTTCCGCAATCCCTTCCCTATTTTCGTGGAGGTCAATTCCCCATGCGCACCAGCCGCATAGCCGTCTCCGCCGCCGTTCTCGGCGCGCTCGCTCTCCCGCTCGTCTCCATCCCCACCGCCAGTGCCGCAACCACCGTCAGCAGCTGCTCGGCAAAGCCGCTCCCGTACAAGGTGCACACGAAGGCTGTAACGATCCGCTCCAAGGCGTCCGCCAAGTCCACGGCGCTCGGCGTGCTCTACCGCAGCCACAAGTTCACCGTCCACAAGAGCAGCGGGAACTGGCGCTACATCACGGACAAGACCACCGGCGTAAAGGGGTGGGTGTCCGGAACGTACGTCTACCGCGACACCGCCATGTGCCTGGACTAGCAGACCGGCCCGCAATTCCCCTCTTCGGCATCCGGGTTCGCGGACCGCTCCCGCACGGACCGGATTTGCAGTGCATTTTCCCGCCCCTGAAAAGCGAATGAAAGGAGCCTCTCCGTGCCCGAGTTCAGCGAGGACGTGATGGGCGTCGTCACTGAGCGGATCGAGGACCGTTTCCAGATGCCTCTCGCCGATCTGCGCCGGGCGGTTCAGGCGGCACCACAGGCCAACCCCGATGCCACCAGTGTCGTGCACTGGTACGGCCTGCTCGCCGAAACCCAGGACGCACTCGACACCGCGGAGGACGCGCTCGTCGAGGCGCTCGGCTCGCACCCGGGCGAACTCGACGACGCTGTCATGGAATTGGCGCACCAGGTCAACGCCGCTGTCACTGCACGTGACGGTCGCGTGATGGTCGTGAACTACCTCCTCGACCCCCTCGCCCCTGGCAAGCGCGGGCCTGGCGCCTGGCGTGGTGCCGGCCCCGCCGCGCGCCGCGCTCCGGCGCTGCTCACCGCGGCGCCCGCACTGCCCGGCGAGCGGGGTATCCCGACGCGCGGGGTGACGCGATGAGCGTCATCGACAAGTCCACCAGCCGCGACACCGCGCTGGAGGAGGCGTTCGGTGCCTCCGTCGCCGAGCTGTATGCGCAGGCAGCCCATCTTGAGGTCTGCGCCGCCCTCCACCGTGCGCTGGAACTGCGTAGCTTTCTCGCGGTCGCCGAGGAACAGGTCGTCCGCGTACGTGATCGCGTCCACGCCTCGATGTCCTGCGACCGCGACCTGGGCGAGCTGTCCGCCGAGGACCTGCGCTGGGACGCCCAGTGGCTGGAGGCTGCGCTGGCCGGCCGGGACGGCTACGTCGCCGCCCTCGACGACCTCCTGCGGACCATGCCCGCTCGCGATCAACGCCCCGCGCAGTCGGTGCGGTTCGCCCAACCGAAGATCACCGCCACTGCTCCGCCCGCCCCGGCAACCGGCCGTGCCGGGGCGGTGCGGACCCGCCGTCCCTGAAAGCCCGCCGATTGCCCCTGCCCGACGCCACCGCCCACGCCATCTCCGAGATCATCGCCCAGCGCATCGAGGCGCTGTTCGGACAGCCCCTCGCCGAACTCGATGCCCTCGCCGGCAACACTTCCGACGCCACCCTGCTCGCTGCGCTCACCGGCAGTCACAGCGATCTGGTGCTCGCTGAGCGCAACATCGCCTTCCAGCTGGAGAGGCTGCGCGAACTCATCGCTCCTGAGCGGGAGATCGGCCGTTTTGCCGCCGGTCACATCGTCGACTGCGCCCGCCGCATCGCCGAGTCCGTCGCCGCCCGCGACGCCTACGCCAAGAACACCGGCGCGGTCCTGGCAGGACTGCGCCGTGCACCGGCCCCCGACACTCCGCCGGCTGTGCCCGTACCCGCCGCCCCGGCGACCGCCGCCTCCCGCACCCGCTGATCTGCCCGCACTGCTTGAGGAGCCCCATCCTTGGCCACCACCGCTCAGCCCCCTACCACCCCGAACGACTACTCCAGCGTCACCAAGACGCTGGATCTGCTCGCCCCGCGCTGGAGCGTGTGGGTGCTGATGACCCTCTCCTCCCAGCCGCTGCGCTACGCCGAGATCAAACCCCGGCTTCCGTGGCTCGCCGACGGCCAGCTCCACCCCCGGCTGCGCCACCTCACCAACGCTGGCGTGGTCGAACGCACGGAGTACGCCCCGCGCCACGTCACGTACGGCCTCACTGGCCGCGGCGCCGAGCTGTTGCCCGTCCTGGCCGTGATCGCCTCCTGGGGCGATACCCACTTGGAGAAGCAGCTCGTCACCAGCAAGGCCACCGGTGAGCTGGAGCCCGAGCGGATCCCCCCGGCCCAGAACATCGACGACACGATCACTCTGATCGCCCCGCGGCACGCCACCCCGATCCTTATGACCCTGCAGGCCCGGGGCCGTGCGAGCGCCAAGACCCTGGCCACCGAAGCCATGTCCGGCTACGGGCTGAACGCCGTCTACAAGCCCCTGGACCGCTTGGTCGCCGACGGCCTCGTCACGGCCACCGGCAGCGGCGACTTCCAGCTGTCCGCTAGCGGCCAGGCGCTCGCCCCCGTCTTCCAGGCCATCACTGCGTGGGCTGTCCTCCCGTCCGGCGGGGCCGAGCCGTTTCGCCGACCGGGGACCGCCCCGTCCCAGACCCGCTCCGGCCCGTGGGCGACCACCCCGACGCGCCTGCCGGCGCCCCCAGTTCCGGCCGCACAGTCTGCCGTCCCTGCCCTGGCCGCCACCCCGCCGCCCAACGGTCCGGAGTGGAAGTCCAGCGACCTCTTCTCCCACCAGATACCCGCCCGCCCCATCACACCGGAGGGAGGCCCGCGCCGATGACCGCCGCCCTGCCCACCAGCGTCCTGCGCGAACGCCGAGCGATCCGGACCCTGTCCCTGCCGGGCCTGATACGCCTGATCACCGAGATCGACGACAACGGCCCCATCAGCCGCCAACGCGGCAGCCTGCAGAGCGCCCTCGGCGACCTCACCACCGGACAACTGCGCCACGCCATCGACACCGCACGCGACCTCGGGCTCATCCATGCCCGCGGACACGCCTTGGCCCGCTACCAGCTCACCGCGAGTGGCAAGGACCTCGCCGAGGTGTACGACACCGCAGCACGCTGGGCCCGAACTAACCAACTCCCCAGCCGCACCAGTGACTTCGTCGCGCGCGTCCAGCGCGCCTTCCAGATGCAGGACGGCAGCCCGGGGCAATCCGGCGCAGCGACCGAACCGTCGGCTCCGCGCGCGGCGCTGTCCGAGTGGTTTACGGCGTACCCCCGCGTCCTGCACCAGGACATTGCCCGCTCGTCCTGTGCGGCGGAGGAATCGGGGCGCGCTGCGTGAGATCCCGTGTCGGACCCTGGCATGCCCGCAGGCCGGTCCCCACTCTGCTGCGTGGCATCTACCTGCCGCGCAGCACGGACGCTGCCGCGTTCGCCATGGCCACCTACGGCATCCCGCTGCTGGTACTGGCCACCACCAACTCGGTCACCCTGACCGGCCTCGCGTTCGCGCTGGAATGGGTGCCGAGACTGGGTTCGTTCGCCTTCGCAGGGGTTCTGGTCGACCGCCACGGGACCACCGCCGTGCTCCGTTTCGCCTCTGCGGGCCGGGCCGTGGTTGTCCTGGCCACCGCGTTCATCTTGCCAACGCAGGCGGGCCTCAGCGCGACGGCCACCGTCATGCTGCTCGCCGCGTCCACCGGGATCCTCACTGAATGCTCCTACATCGCGGCCGAGACCGCGGGCGGAGTCGCCGGCCGCGAGGCCGGCGCCCGCGCCCACCGCGTTCAGTCGGTGCTGCTCGGCATTGACCAGTTCGCCACGCTGGTCGGCCCCGCACTCGCCGGGCTGCTCCTGCAGCAGGCTGGCGCCACCGGAATACTGATCGTGATCGCCGTCTTTTCGCTGCTCACCAGTGTCTTGGCCCCGCGCCAGCGCCACCGGAGCAAGCCCGCCGCGCCGCAGCCTGTCCTTAAGGGGCTGCACACCGGCTGGTCGACCCTCCGCGCGCTACCGGCCCTCGGCTGGCTGGTGACCGGACTGACCGTCTCCAACCTGACCGTCGGCCTGCTGCAGGCCGCCACCCCAGTGATCATCGTCAAACAGCTCGGATACTCCGCGGCCGACGTCGGGCTCATCTGGTCGGCAGCCGCCGTCGGCTCGCTTCTCGCGGTCGCCCTGTGCCGCCGGGCGATCGACCGCTTCGGCCTGTGGCTGGTCGGCGCCGTGTCCGCAACGATCGCCGCCTTGGCGTGCCTGGCCGTCTCCTTCGCCGACACCTACGGCAGCTATCTCACCCTGATCGCCGTCCTCATGGCCGGTGAGGGCGGCATGACCGTCGTGCTGCGCACCCTGCGCTCCCGCCTCATCCCCGAACCGGTGTTCGGCGCCACCCTGTCGCTGACCATCCTGCTGCTCCTGTTGCCCTTCCCCCTCGCCGGTGTCCTCGTCGCCACCGTGCCGCCCGCTCAGCTCGGCCACGTGATCACCCTCTGCGCTGCACTGCAGGCCCTGGGCCTCTTCGCCGCCTTCGCCCGGCTGCGCGCCACCCCCGCCCTGCGAACTTCTCTCACCTGACCTCTCGGAACACCCCACGGAGACGCCGCCATACCCACCTCCCGCACCCTTGCCGATCTCTACGCCCTGCCGGTATCTCGCCCGTCGCTTCGAGCCACCGGGTTGGTCTCAGGACGTTGTTCGAGGACCTGCGCTGACAGCTGCCCGCGGGCGTGCGCGGACTGAACAACTCCTTCACCGCCCTGTACGCCCGCAAGTTGATCGAGGACCACCCCCAGTGGGCGTCTGCCTTCGAGCTGCGACGCCGCCGCATCCCCTGACCCAGGCGTCCTGCCTCAGCTCTCCGTTCCCCCGCACTGTTTGGAGCCTTGTTGTCCTCTCGCCCCGTCGTCCTGGTCGTTGCCACCTCCGACATGGAGGCCCAGGCGTATCGCGGCACCTGCCTTCAGAACGTCGCCGCCCACTACGACGTCGTCCTGATCTCCGGCGCCGCGCCGACCTGGGAGAAGGAGTTCCTCCTCGACTACGAGGTTGCCGACCCCGCCGATCAGGCGGCGCTGACCGCGGCCGGGCACGCGCTCGCCGAGCGGCACACGCTGGCCGGCGTGATGACGTGGACCGAGTGGTATCTCATCCCCGTCGCCCGCCTGGCCCGCCGGCTCGGCCTGCCCACCACCGCTCCGGAGGCCCTCCAAGGCTGCCGCAACAAGCACACGAGCCGCAGCCTGTTCGCCCGCCACGGCGTGCCCTCCGCCGCCTCCGTCAGCGTGCGCACCGAGCACGAGGCGGCAGCTGCCGTCCGGCGCATCGGCTTCCCCATCGTCCTCAAACCCGCCGCCCACGCCGCGAGCATGGGCGTTGTCCGCGTCGACACCGCCGACCAGCTCCCGGCCGCGTACGCCTTCGCCGCCAAGACCGCCAGCCACGGAGTGGAGAGCACCCAGGTCCTGGTCGAGGAATACATCGACGGCCCGGAGGTGAGTGTCGAGTGCGTCACCCACCAGGGACAGACCACTGTCGTCGCTGTCACCCGCAAGACCGTCGGCATGCCGCCCCACTTCGAGGAGCTGGCGCACATGGTCGATGCGACCGACCCGCTCCTTCCCACCGTGGCCCCGGCCGCCGTCTCGGCCATCGACGCCCTCGGTGTCACCGACGGCGTCAGCCACGTCGAGATCCGCGTGGTCGACGGCCGCCCCCGCCTCATTGAGGTCAACGCGCGGATCGCCGGCGACATGATCAGCCACCTCGTTCACCTGGCCACCGGCGTCGACCTCGCCCGTGCTGCCGCAGACATCGCCTGCGGACATACTCCCGACCTGACGCCGACTCGCCACCAGGCCGCGGCGATCCGCTTCATCTACCCGGCCTACTCCGGCACCCTCACCGCCCGCTGTGTCACGGCACCCACCGGGGGAGTGGAGCGCGTGCGCTTCCAGCGACAGGCCGGCGACCAGCTCGTGCTGCCGCAGGACGGGGGCGATCTGTTCACCGCCCGCATCGGCTACCTGATCACCACCGGGCCGACCGCCACCATCGCCCAAGCCCGTGCCCAGGAGGCGTACCGCAACCTCGACGTCCAGGTGGCTGCGGTCGCGCAGGCGGCCCCGGCCACCCGGGAGCACGCCGCGTGAACCAGACCGCGGGACCCGAGCTGGCGCGCAGCCGCCGTCTGCTGACCGGGTACTTTGCCGGCTTGGGCGTGGTGATGGCCGTCTGGGGCGCACGCATGCCGGCCGTTCAGAAAACCGCCGAGGTGAGCACCGCCGGGCTCGCCCTGGTCCTGCTGGCCGCTGCCCTCGGCATGGTCGCTGGACTCCAGACCGGCGGACGCCTCGCCCACCCGGCCCGCCTGCCCGCACTGCTGACCGGCGGTGCCATCGCTCTCGCCGTCGGCCTTGCCGTCCTCGCGGTATGCCGCAGCCTGGAGAGCCTCCTGGTGGCGGCGTTCGTCTTCGGCGCCGCGCACGGCGTCCTCGACGTCGCAGTCAATGCCGCCGCAGTCCGCTGCCAGGACGCACACGGCCGCCCGATCATGGGCCGGTTGCACGCGAGTTTCAGCCTCGGCGGCCTCACAGGCGCTGTGCTGGCCTCAGCCACCGCCCACACCCCGCACACCGTCCTGTTCGCCGGCGTCGCCGCCACCGCCGCCACGGCGGCAGGTGCGGCGACGCGCCTTACCCGCTGTCTTGCCAGCCCTGGACTCGAGCCCGTCCACAACCGTGCGGAACCGGGCTTGGACGAACGCGGGGGTCTGTCGCGGTCCCGATTGTGGCTGCTGGGCGTACTGGCGGCCGGAACCCTGCTGGGCGAGGGGGCCGCTGCCGACTGGGCTGCCGTCCACCTGCACGACCTCGGTGCGACCGCCGCGACCAGCGCCGTGGCGTACGGCGTCTACAGCGCCGCCATGGCCGCCGGTCGCCTCGCCGGAGACCGGCTCACCGCCCGCTTCGGCGCTCCCGCTGTTGTCCGGGCCGGCGCCGCCCTGGCCGCGCTCGGCCTGGCAACCGGGCTTGCTGGCTCCACCATCGCCTTTGCCCTCCTGGGGTGGGCAGCCTTCGGCCTGGGGTTGTCCGTCACCATCCCCAGCCTCATCACCGCCGCAGGCATCGGCGGCCCCCGCGCCGTCGCCACCGTCGCGGTCACCGGCTACGTCGGCCTGCTCGCAGGACCCGCCCTCATCGGCGCCCTCGCCACCATCACCGCCCTGGCGCACGCGCTGCTGCTGCCCGCCCTCCTCGCAGCCGCCGTCGCCGCCCTCGCTCCCAAAGCCCTGGAGAAACCCACCCCTTGACCCACACCTCCGTCTCCCCGAACGGCGTGGACGCCCTACTCCTCGACTACAACGGAGTCCTCGGACTCCAGCCCAGCACCGGCATGTGGACCCGCCTCGCCGACCTCGCCGAGTGGCCCGACCGACACCTCCCCTCCTTCCAAGAAGCCTTCTGGGCCCCCCGGAACGCGTACGACGCAGGCGAACTGAGCGATCTCGCCTACTGGGCGAAGGTGCTCGGGCACCATCCCGGCGCGGTGGCTGCGTACGCTGCGGGCCGCCGATACCGCCATGTGGACCCGCACCGACCCCAGAGTCCTCGACATCCTGTACCGCGCCCGGGCCGCGGGGCTGCCCATGGTGCTCCTCTCCAACGCCCCGGCCCACCTCAGCGACGTCCTGGACGCCACCAACTGGCGGCGCGATCTGATGAGTGACGCCCTGTACTCCGCCCGCTTGGGCCTGTGCAAGCCCGATTCGGCCGCGTACGAGCACGCCCTGGCGGCCACCGGCGTCGCCGACCCGGGACGCGTGCTGTTCGTCGACGACCGCGAGGACAACTGCAGGACCGCCGCCGAGTTGGGCCTGCGCGCCCTGCACTACGCCGGCCAACCCGCAGACCTGGAACACCAGCTGCTGCCCGCACTTGCGAACAGCACGCGTACCTGACCAGAAGCGTGTGCTCATCTCCCCAGCCTCAACCTCAGGACTTTCGTGCCCGACACCGAAGAGATCGACGGCGACAACTACGTATCCCCGCGCTACCTCGCAGGCAGCACTTGCGATGCAGACCCCGCGCTGGCGCCGCTCCTCGCGCTTGGCTTCGACCTCCATCACGACAACCTCGCCAACGCCTACGTCACTGCGCCCGACCACCGCGTCCGACTCGGATTCCTGCCCGAGGGCGACGACGACGGACTGTGGCGGATCAGCGCCTACCGCGACCGCTTCGCCCCGCCCGCGTGGGGCGTCAGTTTCAACGACACCGCACCCACGGAGTTCGTCACCGCCTTCACCACCGCCCTCGCTCAGGCGTACACCGCCGGCCCCGACATCTACCTCGCCGAGCCCGACCTCAAGGACCCCGAGCTCGGCGCCTTCGACGCAGTCGTCCCGCTCATCAAAAACGGCTGGCAGTTCCAGCACCCGAGCTGGGGCGTGATGGAACTGCAGTCCCCGGACGGGATGGCCACCTGTGAGTACACCACCGGCCGCCTCGACCCGGAGAAGGAACTCACCACTCTGGAGGCCCGCTGGCACCTGTGGGGCGGACCGAAGAACAGGTACGCCCGCTGGTACGCCACCGCCACCACCAACACCCCCACCGCTCTGGTGAAGGCCATCACCCAGAGCGTGTCCGACCCGGCGCCCCTGCCACGCTGGAGGGACTCGATGCTCCCTGGGCTGCGCGAGGCCGCACAGCTCACTCCCATCACACCGCCCGCGCCCCCGGTTCCGACCCCGCTCGACGTCCAGCGCGCCCTCACCCGCCGACCGCCGGCACTCGGCACCCGCAGCGTCCCGCGCTGGAGCACGGCCACCCTTCCTCCGGCGCCCGCCGCCCCACGCACGGCCGCGCGCCGCTGATCCGCCGCCACCCACGACCAGCAACTCCCTCCCGCCGAACGGACCTTGTGTCACTCAGCCCTCTGGACGATCTCGACGTGGTCGAGGTCCTGCCCCGCCACCTCGCCGGCCCCGGCATCCACGACCTCGTCGACGTATGGCCCTTCCCTTTCGATCAGGGCTGGACCCTCCACCACTCCGGAGACGGCCCCGCCATCGTGATCAGTCCCGGTATGCAGCTGCTCGCCGGGCACGTACCGTCCGAGGACCACGTGCGCGGTGGCGAGTGGCTGATCGCCGCACACAAGGAGCCCTTCCTGTCGGCCACCTGGACGGCCACGCTCGACGCCAGTACCCCCGTCGAACTCGTTCGCGACCTGTATGCCGAAGTGCTCGCGCTGTGACAGGCGAACAGACAGGGCGAACGCAACCTGCTGCGCCCAGACGACGTCCGCCCCCAAGACGTATACCTGCCGCTGCTCACCGCCCGCTGGCACCACACGGTCAAGACGGACGGAGTCCAGTACTTCCGCAGCCCAGACGGCTACGGCATGCTGCAACACGCTTACGTGCACAAGAACGTGGCCGCACCCGTCTGGTCCGCGTGGGGCGGGCCACCGGACCACCCGCTGTGGAAGGCCACGTTCTCCTCCGCCGTGCCCGCCTCCCTGGTCGCGGCGTTCGCCTCCTCCCTGGCCTCACCCGTGCCGCTCGCCCGCGCCATGGGGAACATTCCGGCCGACACCCGCCTCCATCTCACCCTCCCCGCCGCTCTGACCTATGCCGCCGCGCGCCAGGGCGCCGGCACAGAGCCGCGCGTCGGCACCCTCGTCGCCGACCCTGCCGTCCGCGCACGCCGGCGTCAGCGCCCCGGGCACCGGGCCCGCGCCGACCGTTCGTCCCGCCCCGTCGGCCAGCCGACCCAGGTAACCGCCCCGCAGAACCGTCCGCTGCCGAGGAGCACCACCACCGTTGTCCCTGCACGCCCAGCACTTCTTCACCGACCTGCTCGACCTGCCCGTCCACGAACGACGAGTGATCGGCGACGCCTGCTACGCCGTCGTTTCGCCCGACTCGCCGCTGCGGCTGCGCATTGAGTTCGCCCAGACCATCCGAGAACGTGAGTACGGCGGACTGCGCCTGAGCATCCTCCACCCGGACCGCGGCGCCCTCGACCACGCGTACCTGTCCTTCGCCGACCACAGCACGTTCGTGGTCCGGGACGCCCGCCTCGGCAAACAGCCCGGACATGACGGCTACGGCGTCGTACGGGACTGGCACCACGACGACACCTCACCCTGGATCGGCGCCGCCGTCATACCCCTGAGCCATGCCATCCAGGACTACCTGAAGGTCTGGACGCACGAACCGTCCCCGCCCAGCAGCGCCGACAGCGCACGGCGGCGACCGGCTCAGCTCGATACGGATCCTGAGCCGTCCCGGGGATGCTGGCTCACAGACGCCGACTTCCTCACCCGCCTCCACCAGGCCACGCCGGTCTGGCTGGACATCGTCGACAGCGTCCTCGACGACGGACTTCCCCTCACTCAAGCACTGACCGGCAGCCGCGAGCAGGCTGCCCAACTGCTCAACATTCCACCGGCGTTCGGCCTCTTGATCGAAGCCGAGGCGGCAGCCCGGATCGTGCATGCCGCCGACCTGCCAGCGGGCACACTGCGCGGTGCCTCCGTCGCGCAGGGCCTATCGCACATCGTGACGTTGCCCATCGAGGACCAACACCACCTCGTCCAGACCGCCGCCCGCGGAACCACGATCGACGCCCCCGCGCACCTTCCAGGGCAAACCCGTCCGCCCCTGCTGCCCCAGCCGTCGCCGGCCCGTACCCGCTGACCGGCCTTACCCCGCTTGCACCGACGGGCATCTCTGCCCGTGTCCCCTCCAGGAGAGTTCCTTTTTGCCTACCCGTTCCGCCCGCCGCCTGTCCGCCGTGGCCGTCACTGTCGCCACAGTGACCGGCACGTTGGCGTTGGTCCCAGCCGCCTCCGCGAACACCCCCGAGCCGACCACGTCCACGTCCATCACTCCGCTGAGCGCGGCCGAGAACGGCGGCGTCACCATCCTGAAGAAGGACCCGGGAGGAGGGGTTCTCGCCGGAGCCACGTTCACCCTGCTCGACTCCACCGGCAAGCAGGCCGCCAGCGGCACCACCGACGCCGAGGGCCAGCTGACCTTCCAGGACCTCCCGCCCGGTGTCTACCGGCTCAAGGAAGTCTCCAGCGGCAGCCCGCTGCACGAGGTCGTCGACGACCAGGACGTCATCGTCACCCCCGGTGCCGACACCCCGCTGACCATCATCGACCCGTTCAAGCCCGCCTCAGTTCGGCTGAAGGCCAAGGACGACAAGACCGGCAAGCTGCTGGCCGGATCCACGGTCAACATCGGTAGCGGCGACAAGACCATCCTGACGCTGACCACCGGCTCCGACGGCACGGCCAGCGGCAAGCTGCCCATCAACTCCCGCAGCGGCAGCGACTTCTGGCTCAAACAGGTGAAGGCGCCCGCTGGCTACGAGATCTACCCGTCCGTGAAGGCATTCAAGGCCAAGCCGGGCGATCCCGTCACCGTGGCCGTCACCAATGCCAAGACCGTCACCACCCCGCCGCGCACGGAGAAGCCGACCGATCAGCCGAGCAACCGGCCGACCCCGGACAAGCCCGGCCAGGATGAGGACAACCCGGCGCCGTCCGCCTCGGGTACCCCTACCTCCGACGAGACCGCGTCGAGCACTGCGGCCCCCACCCCTGCGGGCTCTCTCGCGCACACCGGCGCCGACGCCACCCCGTGGCTGATCGGCGGCGCCGGAGTCCTGATCGCTGCTGGCGGAGGCGCCCTCTTCGCGGCCCGTCGCCGACGCGCGGACAACGCCACCGACGACGGCTCCACCACGAGCTGACCTCACCCGCTTCTCTCCGTAAAGCCCCCGGAATCGGATCGTTCGATTCTGGGGGCTTCGTCGTGGGCGCTCACGTGGGGCCAGCTGATGGAGGCGCTGGAGGCTGCGCCACCGCCCCGACTGGGAGGTACCGCCGATAGCCGCCGTGGCCGTAAGGGCTCGTACTGACATTCGCCTTCAAGGGTGGATTCGCCATCCCGTTCGGGTCGAGCGGTACCGAACATCAGCGCGATGTCGCGGCGGTACGGCACACTGCCGCCGGAATCAGCTTTCCCGCACCAGAGGAGCCGTCTCCGTGGCCGAGCCGATCGTCGTCCCTGTCCTGTGGAGTGGGCGCTGCCAGTGCGGTGACCACACGTATGAGGCGTCAGGCATCCCGGACGACACCCCCACTTGTGCTCGTGCGAGCACTGCACGCGCCTGTCCGGGGCGCCGGCGATGGCATGGGTCGGGTTCCGCAGGGACGCCCTGAAGTGGACGGGCCCCGCAGGCGAGCCGACGTACTTCTCCACCTGGCCGACGCTGCATCGAGGGTCCTGCAGCCGTTGCCGCACCCAGCTCACCTCCGTCGCGGACGGCTCGGACATGATCATGGTGACAATCTTCAGCCTCACCCGCAGCGGCGAACTGGCCCCGGTCGGACACAGCTATCGCGAAGCGGCGGCGCACTGGATGTCCATCACGCTCGCGCCCGACCCGCAGCGCCGCACGTGACGGCAGGCATCACGATGACCCTGCCGCGGGCGCAGCGGCCGAACCTCCGCTTCCCGTAGATCGTCACCTGAATGGCCCCGGCTGATGGACCCGACCGGGGCCCGCCAGGGCGTGCGCGCGGTGCACGATCATGTTGACCGAGCCGCGGTCACGTTCGATGTGCCCCTCCAGCAGCACCGAGGACTACCTCTCGCGTGCGTTCCCAGACCGGAGGAGAGAAGACCAGGTTGATCACGCCGGTCTTATCTTCCAGGGCGCCGAACGCAACTCCCCTGGCCGTCGGGGGCCTTTGGATGTACTTGGCCAGTCCGCCGACCCGCACCCGGGTCTGGTCGGCCAGGTCACGGGCCTCGCGCGCGGGCTGCGCCCCGTGTCATGCCCAGACTTTGTGTTCGTCAGTGAAGTAAGGCCACGGCTGCCAGCCTGCAACGCCCAGTTGAAGGAGACGTTCCACTCCTCGTGCCCACGTGCCAAGGTCGGTGAGTTCCAGCAGTAGCCGCTCGATTTCCGCACGGGCCATCACGACGCGGTGGCCATGTCCGTAGATTGCCACGACGGGCTGGAGGGGCGCCATGTCGGCGCCTTCGGCCAGGACCCACTCGGCGTTCAGGCCGGCTTTATGTAGCTCCTCGATGAAGTTGTCGGACGACATCGTCACGGTGAAAACCAGAACGTCGGCGATCAGGCCGGCGCACTCCGCAGGCTGTAGGGGATAGATGCCCCATGGCGGGGCCAGCGTGTTGCGGGCGGTGTTGTCACCGCTGCCGAAGCAGATTTGCTGTCCGGTCAGTCGGGTGCGGCGCAGCAATGCCGCGTACGCGGAGTGGAACTGTCGTGTGGCTTCCTGTAGGCCCCAACGGTTGCCGGCCGCCGGGATGTCGAGCGCGAGCAGTGCGCGTTGCCCAGGCACACGCATCGTCTTCAGTCCCTCTTGGTGGGCGTAGGCGAAGGCGTCGCGGAGGGTCGACAGGTGGCTGGCGTACGGTATGCCGGTTTCGATGAGACGGGCTTTGTCGGGTCCGGGCAGCGGCCCGTTCACGTCCAGTGCCTCGGCCGCCATGCGGGTCCGTGTGAGCTGGGCGCCCTCACGCCGTTTCGGGTTTGTTTTGAGCTCATGCAGGTAGATGGTCTGCAGGTTGTTCTCGTCGGGGGTGTCGAAGACAGTCGCGTCGCCGATGCGCAGGCAGTTCGTCAGGTCATGCAACATCGCGAAGCGCCGGTGTTCGCTCCACTGCTGCTGCATGAACTGGACCTCGTGGACGGTGCCTTCCTTAGCGAAAGTCATCGGGCCGGGCGCTTCGTTCCGTCGCAGGGTGAGGATGTAGCGGCGGTCGTAGCCAAATGCCCGCCACGCCATGGCATCCCCCACGGAACGCAGTTGTCGGCCTATGCGCTCAAGGACATCCGACTCGAGCCGCCAGTCGTCCACGTCGTGGTGGTTGCCCGTTACCAGCTCGGGCGCGTCTGCGGGGAGTTTCTCTCCCCTCTTGAGCCGCTTGATCACCCGATTTCGCGCGGCACGCGCATGACTCGCTTCGAGCGTGGCGGTCAGTAGGTCGTGCTGAAAGGCTACGAAGTCCTCGGGACCGTGACACTCCCGCAGATCGCGGATGAACCTGATCAGCCCCTCGGCGTTCTCCCGGTGGAAGGGATGCTTGATCAGCGCATCCAGCCGGTCAGGCGGCATATCGGTCAACTTCGCAGGCACCGGGCCACTATCCCGGTTACGCCCCCAAACCCACCAGCGGTTTTGGCCGACTGGCCCGCCCGAATCGAGGTGCTTGCCCGTGGGTCGTCTTCGAGCCGGTCACCGGGGCAGCCCGGACCGCTACGAAGCCGGCCAATCGGACAGGTCCAGGTGCTGGCCCGGGCGGAGGCCACTCTCTGCCAAGTGCAGCCGCCGGATGAGCACTTCTACTGCGCTCCTAAGTGATTCCTTGTCCTCCGCAGCCAGCGCCAGTGAGGCCGTGGAGACCTTCCGCTCGTCGCTTCTTGCACCCAACTGACTGACCTTGTTGAAGTAACCCGAGGACACGTTGAGCCGCTCGGCTGCAGTCTGATCCCCGTCGGCGGCCCACTTCTTCAGGTGGGTCGAGAGCCAGTAGGCGGCGTCTGCAATCGGTCGGGTCCCGCTCCGCAGAGGACGCAGGCACATCGTCCGCGCAGCCTTGGTCACGTCTGTGTCCCGCCAGGACCAGTCCGGCTGCGGAGGGGCGTCGCGCTCAATGACGATGGTTGCGTCGAACGCTGTGGCCGACGCAGTTGCGAAGTCCGCGCTGGCAACTGTTCCCCTCGCGCCAGTTGTATCCGGCTCCACGTCAGCGCCGAGGTAGTAGAGCATCACGACGAGGCGCTGATCAACTTCAAGCTCGGCCGACCAAGTATCCAGTAGCGGCATGACGGCAGAGCGGGCCTCGTCCTCGATCATCCGCGCAGCTGGCGCGGCGGCGAGCCTCGTTTCGGTGAGCGTCAGCTTCCAACCTTCGACCTCGTACGAGGCGGGGAAGGCACCTTCGAGCCAGGTCACCGGGTGTTGATCGACCCACTCGACCGCAAAGTGCAGCGTGCGAACCTGTCCGCTCTCCACGGCCTCAGTATCTCGCTGCCGCGGTGGCTCTTCCACAGGGCCCGGGCCATCCGCTCTCGCCTGGCACAGACGGCATGTCCCAGCAGCGAGACGGGACAGGGGCTGACCAACCAATCTCAGATCCGTGGCCGATCGGCCACCGCTTGGCCATCGGTCGTGAGATTCGGCCACGGAGATAGAGATCCCACATCGCTGTCCAAGGACAAGTTCGCCGGTGGCAGACAAGAAGATCGCCCAAAGGACTGGTGGACGCTGCAACGGCATGTCAACCTGAACGACCTTCCGAAAAACCCCAGGTCAGAGAGGTGATGCTGTGGCATTGGATGCGGCGCAACCCGGATTCGCCACCACGGTCGGGGCCCTGCGGCTCCGCTCCTGGAAGCTCGGTGCCGGTCAGGCGATGGAGGTGGTCGACCAGTTCTCGGAGGCCGATTTCACCCACATCGTCGACGACCGCGCCGACGTGCACGTCAGCTCGCACGACGGCCGGTTCTACCTCGGCTACTTCCCGAACGGCCGGCCCGGCGGCGCGGACGAGGACTGGGTGACGGGCGAGGGCTGGGTGATCGCGGTCACCGGCACCGCGAACGTTCCCGGCTACCGGATGTCCTTCGGTACGGAGACCCCGGCGGAGATCATCGCTGCTGTCGTGGCCCAGATCCTGGCCACCTCCCAGCCCCTGTGACCGGCACGTCCGCTTCCCCTCGTACGCGCCGCGTACCCTGCCCCTGCTCTCGTGGCCCCGTCCGCTACCGCTAGGAGAACGCCTTGGACCCGCACTCGCCCGAGATGACCGTCGGTGACATTCTCGATCTGCTGTCCGTCTGCGACCGCGACACGCCCGTCCGTCTCGCCGTCAACCCCTTCTTTCCCATGGCCCACCGTCTGGGCGGCGTGGAGAAAGCGGTGGACGAGCACGGCCGGCCGATGGTCTACATCGCCGAGTCCCCGGAGGCCGAGCAGTTCGGCCCTCTGCCGCCCGCCGTGGCTGTCGCTCTGACCTGGCAACCGCCGGCCGAGGGACCCTCGCGCCGCCGACGCGGCGCAACCGGGCCGAACACCAGCCAGTGATCCAACCTCGAACTGACGGAGGCGCCCCTGCACCCGCACCACCCCATCGATCCCTCCCACCCCCACTCGCCGGACTCGATGTACTGGGTCACCCCGCGCCACCTGGCCGGTGATGACGGCGTCCTCGCCGAGCGGATCGGCGACACTCTGACCGAGCTCGGCTGGCGCATGTGGCCGACCTCCCGCAGCACCCTGCTCTATGTGAGCCCCGACGGCCTGCGCGGCGCCGAGTGGATCCTCGCCGCCTACCCGTTCGAGCTGGGCGGCCTCCCGGTGGCCTGGCAGCTGTCGGCCCGTCCGTACCCTGCGTCGGCCTTGACCGAGTGGAACGCGTACTTCACCGTCGGCGTACCGCACGAGGCGCTCACCGATTTCCTGCTCGCGCTCGACGCCAGCGAGACCCCCGACGCCGGGCTCGAGAACGCCGAGTCGGTCCTCACCGCACTCGGCACCCGGGGCTGGCGGCGCGACATGGACCGCCCGCGTACGACCGCCACCGACCCGGGCTTCTCCACGAACGTCTCGCTGGAGATGCTGCCGCCGCTCATCCACGACGCCGACCCCCGCGATGACCTGCTGGGCTGGCAGGCGTGGGCGGAGCCCGTGCTCGGGGCGCCGTATCTGTGGTGTGCCAGCTTCAGCGCGAGCGCCCCACACGAGCTCGTCGCCGCCTTCGCTTCCTCGCTCGCCGCACCCGGCCCGGTACCGCGCCGCACGCTCCCCGAAGGCGCGAAGGACCGTCTCACCGTCGTCCGCCGCGGCTGACGGGCAGCTCAGAGCCGGTGGCCGAGGCGGGGGATCGGCGGGGTGATGCCCCTTTTCCAGGCCCGGTGGTTCCACTCTCTTCGCGGGAGGAGAACCGCCGGGCCTTCGCCGTACCCCGGCAGCCGCGCGCCTGAGGGGACCCTGGAACGAAGATCCAGACCGCGCATAGGATCCCCGTCGTGGCAGGCAAAGTGATCGGCAAAGGACCCTTGCGCGGCTACCTCCTGGAGGAGGTGCTGGCCTGGCTGTTGCGCTCCAGCGGCTTCGAAGTCCTCACTGCCGACGACGACAAGGACAAAGAGCCGTGGAAGGTGCTGAAGAAGGACAAGAACGGTCTGCTGGTCCGTGGACGCGGGGCGTGGCACCAGGTCGACGCGCTCGGACAGTTCCGGTACGTTCCGCCGTTCTCGCTGCCGGTCCGCTTGTTCGTCGAGGCAAAGTACCTGACCACAGCTCCAGTTGGTCTGCCCACTGTGCGCAACGGCCACGGTGTGATCCACGATGTGAACGAGGGCGAGACCACCACGCTCACCGCTCCGGGGACAGGCCGGCCGCGGACGCGATACCGCTATAGCTACGCGATCTTCTCTACGTCCGGCTTCAGCCCGGAGGCGCAGGATTACGCGCTGGCCCACCAGATATCCCTGATCGACCTCTCCGCACCGGACTTCGCCGTCCTGCGGAATCTCGTCAAGACCACGGCTGACACCATTCACGCAGCGCTCGAAGTGACCCCCGCGGCCGAGCGGCCGAAGGTGCACGAGATACGGACGTATCTTCGTGGCCCGCTGTTGGAAATGGACGCGGGCGACGTGGACCTGCCCGATGCGATTCGAGGCCCACTCGATTACCTGGCGCAGGCCCTGCACAGCCGGTCGCAACTGGGTCTTGTCCTGGCCTTCCCTGCCGCGCCGTTCGTCTTGGGACTGGCCTCGGATGATCTGTACGCCTTCGTGGATTACGCGAGAGCGCACCCCACGCACGCGGTGCGCCTGCGTCGCATCAATCAGGCAGCGTCACATCCGGTTTGGGAACTGCGCTCCGCGGAGCACCCAGAGGCATACGCGTTGCGGTTCGGGCTGCCAGAGCGGGTGGAAGCCTGGATCGTCGAACAGGACGAAGGAATGCCTTCGCGAACCCGGTATATCAAGCGCAGCATGCTGTCGACCATGACCCTGTACTGGATGCACGGGGAGCACGCGCAGACCTTCCAACTCCGCTACGAGCCAGGCGAACTCCGTCTCGACGGCTGATCGCCCCATACGCCGACACCCCGGTGTCCGGGCCTGTCGGGAGGACAGGCCCGGACACCGGGGCAGGTGGAGGAGCCGGTCAGCGTGCGATGCGCGCCTTGGCGACCGCCTCGCCCAGGTGGGCGTCCACGAGGCCCGGCGAGCCGGAGACGATCAGCAGGATGCTGCCGGTGCGGATCGCCGTCTGCTTGACGACGCTGCGCTGCCCGCCGGCGGAGAAGGTGAGCAGCTGGCTCCACTGCTCGTCGCCGAGGCCCGGCGCGGACGCCTTCGCGGTGCCCATGTCGACGACGGTGCTGCCCGACGTCACCTGGTAGGAGGGGCAGGAGAGCATCGCGTCGAAGATCTTCCCGATGCCCTTGGACAACTTCGCGGCGCTGTCGCTGTACAGCTCCTCGCTCACCTCGGAGCTGCTGCTGCCGGTGTAGGTGAAGGACGCCTTCGCCTTGCGGCTGAAGTCGAGGCCGGAGCCGGTGGCCGCGTCGCTGCCGAGCTCCTCCAGCGCCGGGCAGCCGATGACGGTGACGTCGTCGTTGCTGCGAGCGGGCTCGGGCTTGCGGGTGTAGCCCTCGCCCAGGTCGCTCTCGTTCAGCAGCCGCTGGTTCAGCTGGGTCGAGGACAGCGGCGCGGATGCCGAGCTGCCGCCCCGGTGTGCGGGTGCGGAGGATGCGGCCGAGACGTCGGCGGGCTCGGTGTGGCTGGAGCAGCCGGTCAGGGCGAGGACGGTGAAGACGGTGCCGAGGCCGAGGGCGGTCGTGGTGGAACGGCGCATGCGGAAACCCCTTGGTGATGCGAGACGGATGGTCTGACCGGGTCGGCCCTCCGGGCGCCGACGAACGCAGGGGTGAGGGAAGGGGTTTCGTGGCTTCAGTGGCCGAGGTGGTGCAGTCCGTCTTCGAGGGTGGGGTGGAAGTGGTCGACCGGACCGGAGTTGCGGTTGTACCAGGCGGTGTCCAGTCGGGTCTCCTCCGTTTCGTGGCCGGCCGGGCAGCGCAGCCACACCGAGTCGTCGCTCATGTTGAAGACGATCCAGTTTCGGTACGCACCGCAGTGGCACGCGTGGACCTCGCCGTCGATGACGAGCGGCAGGTCCCAGCGCATCATGAACCCCGAGACGTCCTGGCGGGACGGCGCCCGGAAGTCCGGCGGCAGGAAGTCGGGCACCACCGTGGCCGTCGGCGCAGCCGAGGCAGGGACCGGGCCGGGTGCGTCCGGCAGCGGCAGCTCGGTGTGCATCGCCAGCACGGCCTGGCCGGCACGCTGGGCTTCACGGAACTCTCGGTCCGCACGATTGCGTCGGAACATGCCGTCTCCATCTCTGTCGTCTCGCCTGCACGAGGAGAGTGCCGCAAGTCCCTGACCTGCTGCAACTCTAAGAAGGTTGAATTCAGCGGGACTTGGCGGGACGGTCGGTGCGGTGCGTCGGACGCTGCGCAGCACCGCGGGCGGCGGCGGGCGCGGTGGCCGTGTGCTCGGGCATGGCGGAAGGGTCGGCGGGTAGATCGGCCATGCGCCGCAGCCGCCACACGAGCACGTCGCTGATCGAGTCTGCGGTGTCCAACTCCCGTCGCTCGGCGGCCTCGGCCAGGAGCGCGGCCGGGTCGTGCCCAGCGTGCTCGACATCGGCGAGCGTGGCGGCAAGGGCGTACCAGCCCTGCTCGGTGAGGACCTGCTCGGCCAGTTCGGGGACGGCCTGGCGCAGGTAGGCGGCCTGCTTGCGCTGCAGGGGCTGGGACAGTCGCCTACCGCGCTGGTGCATGACGGACAGGTACATCGGCGCGGCGGCCTGGTAAGCGGCGCGTAGGTGCTCGGCGGCCTGGCGAGCAGCAGCGGCCTGCTGGGCGTGCTCCTTCTTCCCGTGCCAGTGGGCGGCGGCGGTGACCAGGAAGAACACCATGTCGATCAACATGGCGGTGGTGGCGCCGTCCTCCCCACGGCCGAGCGCCGGCCCGCCGTAGACGAGGTCACGGGCAGCCTGCCGCAGACCACGGTCGTGGCCCCGTTCGGCCCGGATGTGGGAGCGGGAAGCCCGCTCGAACGCCCAGGCGGCATCTCGCAGTTCGCGCCGGGTGTGCGCGGCCGAGGTCTTGGCGAGCGCGTCGAGGACCTCGCCGGCCGCGGCGAGCTGCGCGGCGATCTGCCCGTCGTCGCTCTGGTCGACGACGAGTACGGCCTGCCAGACCGCCGTCGTCGCCTGGCGCCGCGCGGTCGACGGGTTGACATGCGCCGAGCCGGAGGAGCGGTCCGCGACGGCTTCGGGGCCGGGTCCGGAGACGTTGCCGGCCAACCGCTCGCGGATGCGCGGTAGGGAGAGGTCGGGTGCGAGGGTGGAGCCCGAATAGTAGATCGGCTCCTGGTCCTCGTTGCGGTCGTCGGGCAGCGCGACCTTGTAGCCGAGTAGATCGCCGGAGGGTGCGACGCGCTGGCGGACCAGGAGGCCGGCGACGGCCAGGCGGTCGAAGAATTCCTGCTCGCTGGCGACGCCGGCGGCGGCGCGGCGCACCGTCTCCCGCAGTTCCTCGCGTGGTGTTCGTTCCTTGCCCTGCCGGTTCGCCTTGTGGCGTTCGGCGCTGGCGGGGCGTTTGGCGGCGGTTCCGTCGCCGGTGTTCAACCGGCGTAGCCCGTAGTCGACTTCGATCTTCCGTGCTTCCGCCTGGGAACGGGCGCCATCCTTGCGGATGCGGGCTTGGCGGCCGTCATGGCGGACGACGGTGGCGATGATGTGGATGTGGTCGTCGGCGTGGCGGACGGCTGCCCATCGGCAGGCGGCGTCGTCGCCTTCGGGGGCGATGCCGGTGGCGGCGACCATGCGGCGGGCGATGTCCGCCCACTGCTCGTCCGTGAGGATCGGGTCTTCGGGGGCGGCGCGTACGGACAGGTGCCATACGTGCTCGGCGGGCCTGACGCTTTCGGGCAGTGCTATGACGGGCTGGTCGAGTAGACGCTGCAGGTCGCCGTATGTCGCCTCGGGGTCGCGGCCGGGGTCGGGGGCCAGACGATCCCACGCCGCGACGAGGTGGGGGTCGATGTGCTCCTCAGCCCTGCCGGGGCCGTACAGGTAGGCCACCAGCCCGCGGGTGTCCGTGCCCATGTCGTGGACTTTGGGGATCATGCAGCCGGACGCTCGCCGTCCAGGTAGCGCCGGAGGAAGGCGTCCACACGCAGGGAGATCCGGTCGACGGCAGAGAGAACCGCCGTGGCCTGCGGCGCGGGCTCGTCCGAATTCAGGGCTGCCGCAACCTGGTTGAGGTTGTTGCCGATCCGGTTCAGTGCGATTCGAAGGCCGAACAGCTCCTTCAGCATCTCGCGTTCGCCGGCGATTTCCGCGGCGGTGCGGTCGAGGTTGCGGGCGGCTTTGAGCGCGGCGCGAGCAAGGTAGTTGGCGATGCTCATATTGCAGGCGGCAGCAGCACGGACGAGGAGCTGGTACTCGTCGTCGTTCATGCGGCAGCTCGGCTGGTGCATGCGCTTCTTCTCGTCGCGCAGGCGCTCACGCTGCTGAACGTGGGGCTTCGGCGGCATGGTGTGGGCGCAGTCGGTGCTGTGGCAGGAGTGGTTCTCCCCTTCGTCAGGATGCGAGCCGCCCTCGGTCGCATCCTGACGGATCGGCGCCCCCTGGTGCCGATCCGCTCCCGCCACCCCCGGGGCGGGAGACGCAAGAGCATTGCTCCCACCGGGAGCAATGCTCTTGCACCAACTTGCTCGCGACGAGGTCGAGTTGGTTTCCGGCTCACCTGGCGCGGGAGTGGGGGTTGTGGTCGGGTTTGTCATCGGGTGCGGTTCCTCGTGGTGCGGATGCGGTGCTGGATTTCGGCGGCCAGATCGACCATGGCTCTCGGGCCGTGGAGGACGTGGACAAGGGATTCGGCATGGTCCTGGACGAGCCACTGGCCGCCCGGGGTCAGCACGGCTGCGTACAGGAGCTGGTGGCGTACGAGCACCTCCGCCCAGGCGGCGGCCTCGGCGGTGGACGGTGGGTGCATACGCGGGCGGTGACGGGCAGGAATAGCGGGTCCCTTCAGTGCGGGGGCGGTGGCCCGGCCTCGGCCGGGCCACCGGACGGATAGGCGGAAGCAGGCTCCTGACCTGCTTGTTTGTGACCGTCAGCCGCACTCGGGGCAGCGGTCGAGGTGCCGGTTCAAGGCCCGCGCCATGCTCCGCTTCACCGACATGGCGTTCTTCGCGCTGGTCTTCGCCGGCGCGGATCCTTGGTGACGGTCGGCGTGAGCGCGCAGGAAGCGGATGTCCTGCTCGAAGCCGGCCTTGATGTGTGCGAAACGCTGGCAGGTCTTCATCGGGCCGTACTCCGTGCCGTGGTGGTGCCCGCCTCGTCGCGGAGCCGCTGCAGAACCGGCGTCAGACGCTCGTTCCGCCCTCCTCGGATCTGCTGGGAACGGAGGATCTCCCGCAGCTGAACCCGAGTCAGCGACTCGTTGCCGTCCCGCTCCAGCAGCGCGGGCACATGGGGACGGACCCGCTCGACCATCTCCTCCACGCTCAGCTTCGGCTGCTTCCGGGACCGTTGGGATTGACCTCCGTGCGGCCGATTCCGGGAAGCCCTCGCCTTCTGCGTCCGCCGTACGGGGACGGGGTGGGGACGGTTCCCGTTGGGTTCGGTCCCGGTTTCGGTGTCGGGGTGTTCGCGGTCCCCGTCGTCGTTGGGGACGGTGTGGGGACGGTCCCCGATTGGCCCGGTCCCCGTTTCGGCGTCCGGGTACTCCCGGCCCTCGTCCCCGATGGTGATGGCCGCCGGGGACGGGCCTGTGCCCTCCTGAGCAGCGGCTTCGCGCACATTTGCGGCACTGCCGCTCGCACCGTCGTCGGGCTCCTCGGCCCCGGCGGGCACGGTGTCTTGGTCCCCGACTGCCGCCTCTTGGCCCTCGCGTAGCAGACTCGAGCCGGACTCGGCGGCTCGGTCCGCGTTGCCGACGGAGTCCGGGTGGGGACGGTCCCCGACGGGCTCACGGTCCGTCCCCGGCTCCGCACGGTCCCCCTCTGTACGGTCCCCGATCGATGCGGTGCTTCGGGGACCGTCGCCGGGGACCGAGCTCACCCACGCACTCGCCTGCGTCCCGTTCGCCGACGGAGTCGCGATCGACGTAGGGAAAGGGGACCGGTCCCCGTGATCGGCGTCCTGGTCCCGCGCGAGCTGAATCCAGGGCGACGGCAGGACCACGGTGGCGAGCGCCGTGGCGTGCCGACGGGCGGCCAGCTGCTCCAGAAGCGCGCGACGCTGCTGCGGGTCGGTGCCGACACCGGATCGTGCGAGAGCCGACTGGAGCCGACGCGTGATCCGACTGCCACGGCCGTCCTCACGCTCCTTCTCTGGTATCCCGGCCAGCCGGGAGGCCAGGGCCACGGCCCGTTGAGTCGCGCGGTCCTTGGTGATCTGCGCGGCGTCGCGGTTGCGCGTGGCGACGCCCAGGCGCGAGAGGAGACGCTCCCGCACTTCACGTCCGAGCGTGGCCAGGAGCCCTTGGGAGGCGGCGTCCGGCTTGTGCAGTCGCAGCTCGATGCCCATGGCCAGGTGCCAGAGCACGGCCGCCATGACCGGGCCGACGAAGGCCCGCACGGTGCCGCCCACTGTGCCCGACTCTGCGTACGCCGGGATGACCTGCACCCCGGTAATCACCCAGACCAGGCCACCCGGCAGGCCGGGTGCTCCTTGGGTCTTCAGGTTCTGCCGGGCCATCAGCGCCGTCGCGAACAGCGCCAGCTCGGCCGCGCTGAACATCATGGCCCGCTCCAAGGCGCCGGCCATGTCGAGGTAATCGGCGGCGAACCGCCAGCTGGTGTCGGCGCTGTAGGCGGTGCAGTTGAGGGCGGCGAGGGCCGCGACCCAGACCGCGGGGTTGCCGGCGCGCGGGCCGCTCGCCCGGGTCCGGTTGCGCCGGATCGACCATCCGCCGAGCACGAGGGCGAGCACGCCGACGGCTGCGACGAGGTGGACGGGCTCGATGGCAGAGAGGAGGGAGGGCACGGCGAGGAGGTGAGTCATGCGGCCTTTCGAAGAGCGGCGATCAGGGCGTGGGTCTGCGCCTGGCGGGGCACCTGCACGGTTGAGGCGGCGGCCTCGGCGCCTTCGTCCTCGACGTACTCGTCGTCGGCTGCTTCGGCCGGGTCGATTTGCCCCCAGTAGCGGTCGCGGTCGGCAACGGCGTGGGCGGCGTTGCGCATCAGGTCGCGCGCCCAGTCGAGGTCGAGCCGCAGTACGTAGGCGAGGCGCTCGGGGCTCCAGCCGCGTACGTAGGCGTGGCGGGTGACGGCTTCGCGCTCGGCGTCGCTGAGGTGGACGTCGCGGCCTTCGAACGCTGCCTTGACGCGGCTGTAGTCCAGGCGCTTGTTGACCCGGGCGTGCCAGGGGCGGCGCTCGTCCTCGGTGAGCCCGCCCCACATGCCCTGGCGGATCTCGTTGTCGAGGGCGTAGTCGAAGCACGCCTTCTTCACCGGGCAGCTGCCGCAGATCGCCTTGGCCGCGTCGATGGCCGCGCGGTCGCGGGCCGCGTGGAAGAACAGCTCGTCGATTTCCTTGGCCGGCAGGCCGTGGCACAAGCCCCGTTCCTGCCAGCTGTGGTCGGCGATACCCCGGATCGTCGGGGGTGGGGTGTCGTTGGTGGTGATGGTGCGCATGACGGTCTCCGGAAGTCGCCTCGGCGGGTGCGGGTCGCTCGGCACCGGTGGCGGGACGGGGTGCGGCGGGCGCTGCGAGGCGGGCTCAGGGTACGGCGTGGGGCTGTACCGCAGGCGGAACGTTTTGGTGGAGAAGGGGGCTGCGGTCAGGCGGCGGATGCCTGCTGGACCTGCGCAGCCAGGGCGCGGTCGATGCGGCCGGGGTGGGCCGTGACGCGCGGTGCGTTGCCCCGGGCACTTCCGTCGAGGCTGATGCGACGGCGGCGGCAGGGCTCGCCCTTGTCGGCGTGACACCAGTCGCACGGCACGCTCAGGACGTCGGGTCCTCCGGCGGCGATGGCGGCTTCGCGGGCGGCGCGGGCCGGGCGGTACGGGGCCAGCTCGGCGCGCACGGCCGGCGGGATGTAGGAGCCGACGGCGGCCAGCTGGTCCTTGAGCCCCGGCCGGTGTCGCCCCGCCGTGATCCCGCGGTGAGCCGAGGGTGCGGCCACTCCGGCAGCCACGGCATCTCGCGCCGCCAGCAGCTCCGCCCGCCAGGCTTCCGCATTGTCCGGGTCGGCCATGGGGGTCGGGTCGGTGTGCCGAGACAGACGGTCGCGGCGGTGCGCCTGCCATTCGCGGGCCACATCGGCCGGCAGGATCGGGTACGGCGAACTCACGATGCGCTTGCGAACGATCTCGCGGACGTCCCAGCCCTGGCCGGTGGCCATCGGGACGTCGCCGAGCAGCTCGTGCCACATGGCGAGCTGGTTGCGGGCCTCGCCCGCGTCGGTGCGGATGGTGCGCGGGTCCAGGCGACCGACATAGGTGAGCACGGCAGCAACTTCGCGGCGGTCCAAGGCAGTTACTCCGTTCCAGTCGGTTCATCGACGGCAGCGAGCAGGGCGGCCATGTGCGCGTCGGCGCGGGTCATGCCGGCCTGCGGCGCGGGGGTGCCGCCGGGCAGGGCGTAGAGGTTCGGTCGGTGGGGGGTTGGGCTGTGCTCGCGGGCGATCCAGGCCCGCCAGTCGGCGGCCCAGGCGGCGGCGGAGCGAGCGCTCCAGGTGCTCCGGTGGTGGCGCCACTTTGCGTCAGCGGCCTGTACGCCGTGCTCGCCGAGGCGGGCAAGATGCCCCTGCTGCTGAGCCCAGGACAGGCTCGCGTTGTCGACCTGCCAGTCCGCGGCGGAGGTGAGGTCGGCAGCACTACTGCTGCTGTACCTACGGTTCACCTTCGGTTCACTAGGGTTCTGGGGGTCAGGTTCAGACCCGGAGGGGGGTTGGATTCTGACCCGGGGAGGGGTCAGGTTCTGACGAGGGGGTGCAGATTCTGACCCGGTCAGATCCTGACGACGGGGGTCGGATTCGGACCCCGTCTTCGGCCAGATGCCGTGCTTGCGCAGCCGCTCGTCGTCCAACGCGGGTACCGGGTCGGCGTCCGTCAGGGGCTCGACGTACGCGCCGGGGTCGTTCTCCCGGGTCGCCGCGACCTTGGCCAGCCATGCAGCGGCGCGCGGGAGCCGATAGACCGTGCTGTGCTGCGGACCGCCTAGGTCGTCGAGCACCTCGAGTTCGCCGCTCTCGGCCAGCGCGACCAGGGCGCCGCGCACGGCGTTGCGGCTCGCGTTCGTACGTTTCATCAGCGAGGTGAGGGACGCCCAGGCGACGCACTGCTCGTCGGGGATCCGGTCGGCGATCGACAATAGGACCAGGCGCGCGTTTCCGCGGCTGGCGCTGTACTCCCACGCCCATTCGCGGGTGTCACGGCTCATCGGGTCACCGCCCAAACGGGCCGGACGCTGGGGGCCGGCTCCGGCGCGAGGGCGCAGGGCAACCGGTACGTGTCCAGGGAGCCAGACGGCGAAGCGAGGACGGCTGCCGCGCGAGCCGGGGACACCGGCCCTTTGCGCAGGGCAGGCGGCATGTAAGACTCTCCTCCGTAGTGAAACCCGCGCCGGTGTGCCTCGTAGGAAAGGACCGGTGCGGTGAAGGTGGGTAAATCTCCGCCCTTGCCGGGGCAGGAGTGCCATTTGGCGTTCGGCGTCCTGGAGTTACCGCTCCTTGGACGCCGTCGCTGTGTTCGGGGCTATCTCACCCGGCTGGATCGGGCGTTCCGCATCTGGCTCCTAGCGTCGTCTACTGCCGGGCAGGGAGCCCGGCGAGGGACGACGAACATATGCAGGACCTGCAGCAAGATCCAGACCTTGCTAAAGGACTCTCTACAAGTCGCACCGCAGGGCGGCGGAACCTGCGCGTACCTGTGGAGGCAGCGGGCCGCGACACAGGCAGCAGGCTGATCGCCCCGACCCACTTGGAGATGACCCTCACAGCACCCCCTCGTGTCTTGTGCCACAACGCGGCGCAGCGGCGAACCGTGTTGGTTCGGCGGCGCCGACCATGACGGCGCGCCTGGCGCTACTCGCCATGTCGAGGCTGTCGGCGGCGTACCGCCGACTGGCGTCTGGGATGTGGGCGATGGCGGCGAGGGCGGCGCCCCGCACCGCCGGCGCAGACGGCTGTGCCATTCCGGCGCGGCCGCGCAGAGTCAGTCGTCCGTCCACGAGCATGGCGAGGACTGGCCGCTCACCGCAGCGCCGGAATGACCCGACGGAAATACTCGCGCGGGCATCGCGAAGGGGATCGAGCCTTCCCACTGTTGCCTCTGCGCCTTCCATTCGAAGATCAAATTCGTCCTGTAATTACAGGCGCAACTAATGCCGCTAGGTAAAAGTGACGTGCGTCACGCATGCCGTGCACGCCTATCGGTAGAAACGGGCAGACCATCCCGAAGGGTGGACGCGCAAACGCGGGGAGCGTTTGCGAGGTAGAACTTTTCATACGCAAGATCGGCGCGTCAACTGGTGTTAATCGCGGAGTACAGTGGCTGAACGCCCGTTAAGCCGCACCGCCTTGGAAAGGATCATGAAAGAGCCAGCAGAGGAGCCGACGAGTCTTCACGCGAAGAAGCTCAGTGACCGGCTCAACCGCCTGTTTGAAGTGGTGCACCCGCCCGGCCGTGGCCCGTACAGCAACTCTGAAGTGGCCGAGCTGATGGCCGAGCGAGGGCTCGAAACCGTGACGTCCACCTACCTCTGGATGCTGCGCACCGGTCGTCGGGACAATCCGACGAAGCGTCATCTTGAAGCCCTGGCAAGCTTTTTCGGCGTGCCTGCCGCCTATTGGTTCGACGATGAGGTCGCCGAAAAGACCGCGGAGGAACTGAAGTTGCTGGAATTGCTCCGCGATTCGAAGATCAAAAACGTGCTCCTGCGTCTGTCCGACGTCTCAGCGGACGGAAAGGAAGCGGTCCTCGGTCTCGTGGATGGCGTGCGAAAGATGGAGGGGCTGCCACCCTCCAACTAGCTGTATTCCACCTATAGTTCAGCAAATGATCAAGGAATGACAATGTGGTCCACGGGTCGGTGGCGCCAGGATGACCCCCTGGCCGCGCTGGAGCTTCCCGACGTCACGAACATCCGCGACCTCCGCGACGAGGTCTCCCGCCGTACAGGGCGCGAGGTGATACTGCAGCCACAAGAGCAGGCGCCGTCGGTCTGCGGGGCATGTGCGGTCCTGGAGGCCGTTATCTATGTGTTCTACGACCCGCGGACCAGCTGTCTGCATCAAGATCAGATCATCGCTCACGAGTTCATGCACCTGTTCCTCGGACACCACGAGGCCCGCCCGCTGTCCGCCGCGGCGCCGGCGCTCGTCACCACCATGGACCCGGCCGTCGTGCGGATGATGCTGGGGCGGACCAAGTACGACGACGCAGAGGAGCACGAGACCGAGCTCCTCGCCTCGCTCCTCCAGCGCCGGATCATTGACCGGTGGCTGCGCAGCGACGAGTCCTCCGGCGACGCGGTCCAGGACCGCGTCGCGCACACCCTGTTGCGTAGGCGGGTAGCCCGACCGTGAAAGACCTACTCCACCCGATCAGCCTCGTGGTCGCCATCCTCGGATTCCTCTGCCTTCTGAGGGATATCCCCACCCGTCGCCGCGATCCCGCCACCACGGCCCTGGCCTCCGTCTTCCTGCTCTCGGGCCTGTCGTTCCTGTTCTCCATCACTCCGATGTGGAACTACCTCGACCGCGTCCTGGGCACCGTGAACCTCTCCGTTCCCCTGGCCCAGGGCTGCGTGATCGCGCTGATCGCCTGCCAGCAGGTGGTACTCACCTACTGGGGATCGCCCCCGGACATCGCCCGCAGGAGAGCGCGGACCTGGCTAGGTGCCGGCCTCGCAGTGTTCGCGGGGCTGCTGGTGCTCTTCGCCCTGCTGACGCCGAGCGCACCGAGGCCGATCGACTTCACGTTGTACTACGCGCATGACAACACGTACGCCGCGTACCTCACCCTGTACGTCACCGCGTACACGATCGGCGAGGTACTCCTCGCCTGCGGCTGCTGGCGCCTGGCCCGGCGCAGTAAGCGCCCCTCCGTCCGCGCCGGTCTGCGGGTCGTCGCCCTGGGCGCCATCGTTACCTTCGGATACAGCGGCGTGCGGACCGGCAACGTCATCGCGGGCGCCTTCGGCATCTCTCTCGCCGGCTGGGAGAACTTCGCCTGGACGTGCGGCGACGTCGGCGCCATGCTCACCCTGATCGGGTGGCTGGTGCCCACGATCACCGACCAGGCCAAGAACGTTCAGTACCGGTTCAGGCAGTACGTCAGCTACTACCGCCTGCGCCGCCTGTGGCTGGCCTTCTACAGCGAAGCCCCCGAGATCCGCCTGTCGGTCGACCAGGGCGCCCCTGCCCAGAGCCGCCGCTTCCGCAGCATCGGGTTCAAGCTCTACCGACGGGCGGTCGAGATCCGCGACGGCCGCTTCGTGATCCGTCAGTACCTCGAAGCGGGCGTCCGTGAAAGCAGCGAAGCCCATCACAGGGTGCGAGGGCTCTCGGGTGAGGAACTGAACGCCGCCGTCTCTGCTGACCAGATACTCGCCGGAATCGCCGCCCGCAAGACGGGGGAACGTCCCCATCCCGACCAGCTCACCGACTTCGCCGATACCAACCCCGAGACCAGCCAGCCGATGGACGACATCGATGCCCTCCTCGCCGTCGCCCGCCACCTTCCCCGCCAACGCGCCCGCACCCCCCACCTCGAGCGAGCCTTCACATGACCGACCTGACCCGCCAGCCTGCGCATGTCCAACTGCAGGCTCTGGAGCGCCGGGAGATCTCCAGCCGCGAGCTGCTTGACCTCCACCTCGATCGGATCGACGCCAGCACCCTCAATGCCGTCATCACCCGCGACGATGACGCGGCCCGGCAAGCCGCTCACACCTCCGACGAGCGCCGAGCCCGCGGCGAGGCCAGCGGGGTCCTTGACGGCCTCCCGATCACCATCAAGGACAGCTTCGAAACGGCTGGCCTTCGCACAACCAGCGGAGCCCAGGAACTCGCGGACCACATTCCCGACCAGGACGCCGACGCTGTCGCGCGGCTCCGCCACCAAGGCGCGGTGATTATGGGCAAGACCAACACCCCCGCCTACTGCCAGGACCTCCACACCGACAACGCTCCCTTCGGCTCCACGCTCAACCCGCACGACCCAGCGCGGACGGTCGGCGGCTCCTCCGGTGGACCTGCTGCGGCGGTCGCCGCCCACCTCACCCCCGCCGATCTCGGCAGCGACCTTGCCGGCTCGCTGCGTCTGCCGGCCCACTACTGCGGGGTGTACGGACTGCGGCCGACACACGGACTCGTCCCGGCCCGCGGCCACATTCCCCGGCCGCCGGGCTGGCTCACCAGCAGCGACATGGTCACACCGGGCCCCTTGGCTCGCCACCCCCGAGACCTCGACCTGCTCCTCACCGCGCTCACCACACCGGCACCGGCCGAGGAAACACCCTGGCACCTAGACCTGCCGACGGCCAGGAAGGGCGTCGACGAACTGCGCATCGCGATCTGGGCCGAGGACCCGAACTGCCCCGTCGACCACGAGACCGCACAAGCCCTCATCACCCTTGAGAAGGCGCTGATCGCAGCCGGAGCCCTGGTCCGACACACACCCGGACCTGTTGGCTTCGCCGACTCCACGCGCCTGTTCCAACAGCTTCTGCACGCCACCGCGACGGCCACCACCAACGACGAAACCGCTGCCACTGAACTCGCTGCCACACGACAACTGCAGGACGACGACACCAGCCCCCGCGCGATCTTCCTCCGCCATCGGACCCAAACCCACCGCAGCTGGCTGCGTGCGAACGAAGAACGCGCCCGACTCCGATCGGACTGGCAGCGGTTCTTCACAGAACACGACGTCCTCGTCACACCGGCCGCACCAACACCCGCGATCCCGGCAGGAAGTCGCACCCTTACGGTCGACGGCCAGGAGCAGAACTTCTTCGACCAGACCGGCTGGGCCAACCTCACCAGCCACATTGGCCTCCCCAGTCTGGTCGTCCCAGTGACCACGACCACTCAGGGGCTGCCCATTGGCATTCAGATCATCGGGCGGCCGTACTCGGAGCGCGTTCTGCTTTCAGTAGCCGACAGGCTGGCATCCCTGCTTTGTGTCTCTGAGTGAGAACGCAACCCTCGTTCCTGTTGTGGATGCCGCCTCGGCCCGCCGACGACCTTCGGGAGGAGTACTGGATGGTGATCCACTTCCGGGGGTGGATAGTGGTTCTCTTCGAGCCAGGCGCCGGGCGGCCGTGGGCTCGATGAGCCCGCCGGGGCCGTCTGTCGGTGTCGGGAGTGTCCCGAAGGCGTTGGCCGACGCCTTCGAACAAGCCGCGTTGGACAACCTGCTGGCTGGAGCCGCACCAACGTCGGTGCCATGATCGAAGCCAACGGCCGCCAGAATGACCTCGGAGTGCTCGCGGGGATCCAAAACCATCCGGCCGCCGACAGGGGACAGCCAGAGGGCGGGCATTTGTCTGCACACAGAACCCGGCGTACAGCCCGACTCGTCTGCCAGCAGGGCTCTGACGCGTAAATAGGTGCAGGTCAGGACAGGTTCGGGCAGGGCCGGGTGACCCGGGTGGTCGCCGGGTGTGCCGGCTCGGTCGGTCAGGCCGCGCCTTCCAGTGGGTTGAGGGTGACGGTGTAACCGAGCTGGTTGAGTGCGTTGATCGCGCGGCGGGTGGCGCGTTGAGGGTCGCGCTGGGCGAAGTAGTTGCCGCCGAGTTCGTGGTAGGGCTTGTGGTCGGTGAGCATGTGCCAGATCGCGGTGATGATCGAGTGCTCGACGGCGACCAGGGCCCTGAGTGGGCCGCGGCGGGCGGTGAGCCGCTTGTATCGGGCCTGGAGGTAGGTGTCCTTGATTCGCACCGCGCCGAAGGCGGCCAGCCCGAGGGCGCCTTTGAGGTACGGATTGCCGGGGCGGACGTTGGCGCTCTTGGTGCGGCCGGCGGACTCATGGTGGCCGGGGCAGACCCCGGCCCAGGACGCGAGGTGTTGGGCGGAGGCGAACCGGTTCATGTCGCCGCCGGTCTCCGCGATGATCACCTCGGCGACGACGCGGTTGATCCCGGGGATGGTATCGAGCAGGTCGAGCGCGGGACGAAAGGGGGCCATCGTCTCCTCGATCCGCTCGTCCAGCTGCCGGATCGCGTCGGTGAGTCGGTCGTAGTGGTCCAGGTGCAGCCGGGTCAGGAACGCGTGGTGCTCGCGGAGGCGTCCGGTCAACGCCTCGGCAAGCTCGGGGATCTTGTTGCGGAGCCTGCGCCTGGCCAGCTCCGCGAGGACCTGTGGGTCGCGTTCCCCGGAGGTCAACGCCTCCAGCATGGCGCGGCCGGAGACGCCCATGATGTCGGAGGCGACGGCGGCGAGTTTGATCCCGGTGTCCTCCAGCAGTTTCTCCAGCCGCTGCACGATCTGGCCGCGTTCACGGGTCATCTGGGTGCGCGCCCGGGTCAGATCCCGCAGCTCGCGCACGTGCTGATCGGGTACGAAGGAGGGACGGACCAGGCCGTGCGCGCCGAGCTGGGCCAGCCAGGCCGCGTCCGAGACGTCTGTCTTGCGGCCGGGCAGGTTCTTGACCTGACGGGCGTTCACCAGGATCACGTTCAGGTCTTCGGCCAGCAGGTAGTAGAAGGGCTTCCAGCAGTCCGAGGTCGCCTCGATCACAACCAGGGTGACTTCGGCGGCGAGCAGGTGATCGCGCAGGGCGAGCACCGCATTCGTCGTTGACCCCCAGGTCGTGGTCTCGGTCGTGAACGATCCCCGCCGTTTGGTGCTCGGGGCGCGGACGCACGCCTTGGCGTCCTTCTTGCTGATGTCCACACCGGCGCAGCGTTCGTGCAGCACGTCCACGTCCCGATCCCCTCCCTCAACGGCCGAGTGGCATGCCGTTCCGGGAGGACCAGGGTGAATCAGGAATTCTGACGCACGTGCTCGCAGCAACACTCCACGGTTCCCGTGGACGGCCCTCAGTACCACGCTGACCTGCGAGCTCACCGGCATCACAGAGCAATCGGTTTCGGCCGGAACGAACCCCACCAGCGTCCCGCAGCGGTATCAGCCCACGTCAGAGGCGGACGGAGGCATCCCGGCGCGCGCCACAGGATTTACCACGCCCCCGGCGCGCACCGAAGGTGCGCTGGATCGCTGACCTGCCCTTATAGCCTGGTCGGAGCCCTTTGCCGTGTCTGGGCACATCCCGCTTCTACCTGCGAGTTCCCGAGAGTTCCCGTCGAGGTGTGCACGCGTTGTGCACTGGGGCGAGGTGCCGGGCGGTGAGTTCGATGAGCGCTGACACCGAGCCCCAGGAAGGAACCGTCAGGAGCCGAGGCGTCGATCCGGATGCGTGGATTCGACCGCTGTGCGCTTTGGTCGTTGCCGGGGTGGCGGCCTACGCCTCGTATGTGCATCAGCGAGAGCTTGCGATGCAGGGTGGAGCGGATGTGGTCAGCGCTTCGTTGTGGCCCCTGTCTGTCGATGGCCTCTTGCTCTTGGCGACTGTCAACGGCCACTCAGTTCTCCCCGGAGTGTGAAGTCCCACGGGCTGTTGGACAGTTTGGTCCCGGCTGTTCCTGGACGGTCCCACGGCACTTTTGACGGTCTCGGCACATCCTGGACGGCCGTGGCTCGTTGGTCCTTCCGTGACGGAAACGCGTGAGCCGGAGCCGGTGGACGACCGGCGGTGGATGGCCGAGCACCGGTACCGGGCGGTGCTCCAAGTGCTGGACGGGGCCCCGGTCGCGCAGGTGGCCCGGCAGTTCGGTGCGTCGCGGCAGTCGGTGTACACCTGGGTCGAGCGGTACCACGTCGGCGGGCTGGACGCTCTGGTGGACAAGTCGCGCCGACCGCACGTCTCGCCGCACCAGGTGCCCGCCGAGGTCGAGGCACTGGTCTGTGAACTGCGCCGCTCCTATCCACGGTGGGGCGCTCGCCGGATCGTCCACGAGCTGGGCCAGCGTGGTCTGGTGCCGGTGCCCGGCCGGTCCACGGTGCACCGGATCCTTACCCGACAGGGGCTGATCAACCACCAGGAGCAGAACCACCGCCGCGTCTACCGCCGCTGGCAGCGCGACGCTCCGATGCAGTTGTGGCAGCTGGACATCATGGGCGGGGTGTTCCTGGCTGGCGGGCGCGAGTGCAAGCTGGTCACCGGCATCGATGACCACTCCCGGTTTATCGTGATCGCCAAGGTGGTCGCCGAGCCGTCCAGCCGCGCGGTGTGCACCGCCTTCGCCGAGGCCATGACCACCTACGGGGTGCCGTCGGAGGTGTTGACCGACAACGGCAAGCAGTTCACCGGCCGCTTCACCAAGCCGGTCCCGGCCGAGGTCCTCTTCGAGCGGATCTGCCGGGAGAACGGCATCACCGCCCGGCTGACCAAACCCCGATCACCGACCACCACCGGGAAGATCGAGAGGTTCCATAAGTCCCTGCGGCGTGAACTGCTCGATCATGTCGGTCTGTTCGCGGACCAGGCAACAGCCCAGGCTGCCATCGACGCCTGGGTGCATGGCTACAACCACAGCCGGCCGCACCAGGCACTCGACATGGCCGTGCCCGCCGCCAGGTTCCGCCCTGCGGCCAAGGACCCGCAGCAGGACCGGCACGAGGTCCACCTGCCCGAGCCGCAGGACAAGACCACGCCTGCGACGGGCTGCTGGCGCCGCAGCTGCCCGCGCCGCTGCCCTCACCGCGGCTGCCCGTCGACGAATCCCACATCAGGGCAGTGGAGTTCGAGGCGCTCATCTCGCCGATCGGCAGGCTGTGTCTGCCCTCCGGCCAGCAGCTGAAGTTCCCCGCCGCGCTGGGCGGACGCACCGCCACCGTCTGGGCTGATGAGCGCAGCATCCACGTCTTCATCGACGGCGAACTCGCCCGCACCCGCACCTCCCAGTTCACCGCTGCCGACCTGAAGGCGCTGGTGCAGCGCGGCGGGCGGATTGCCGGCCTCGAACCAGCGACGCCCGCCCTGCCCGACGGGCCGCAGGCCCCGCTCGTGGTCGAGGTCGATCGGCTGGTCGGCCGGGACGGCGACGTCGGCCTCGGCGGGCAGCGCGTCAAGCTCGCGGCCCAGCTCGCCGGACAGCAGGTCACCCTGCGGTTCGACGGCCAGCTGATGCATGTCATCGCCGACGGCCGCGTGGTCAAGACGCTGCCCGCGCCCATCCCACCGGAGCAACGAGCGCAGATCAGCGGAGTCCGCAGCCCGCGCACGGCGATCATCCCTCCTTCGGCGCAGGCCCTGCGGGCTCAGCGCAAAGTGCCGGTGGACGGCGTGGTGATGGTCGGCGGCCAGCGCCTGCGGATCGGTCGGGCTCACGCCGGGAAAGCCGTGACCATCCTCATCGAGGACACCGTCTTCCGCGTCCTGGACGGTGACGTCGAACTGTCCACCCATGCCCGCACCAGCGACAAGCCGATCAGGCAGTTCAAGGCGGTCGCGCGCACGAGGAAGTAGCGACTGTCCAGCATCTACCGGTGACGTCCAGCGTCTCCTGGGACCAAACTGTCCAAGATCTCGCGGGACCTCACACCGTCAGCGACAGCCGGTCTGCTGAAGCCGACGGGACCCCGTTCACGTCGCGCGCGGGGTGCTGTGTGGTCGGCGTTTCTGCTGGGGATCGCGGTCTCGCTAGCGGCGAACGTCGCGGCGGCACCAGCTCTGAAGTGGAAGCCCGTGCTGGTGGCCGGGTGACCGCCGGTCGCGCTGCTGCTGTCGGTGGAGCTTCTGGTGCACCGCCCGATCGATCGACTGATCGGAGAAGCCGGGCCGGAACGAGTGGACGGTGGTGAACCGAACGGCGATGATCCCTTGCTCGCTCAGGCTCGGACGATCGATGCCAGGCATCGGCGTCTGCATCAGCGACCCGTCTCGGCCGAGACCTTGCGGAAGGAACTGCGGGTCGGTTCGAGTCGGTCGAGGCGGTTGGCCACGCTTGTGCGGGACAGCCGTGGCGAGAGCCGCGGTGCTGACGAGCTTCGTGATCCGGTGAACGGACAGAACTGACGGCAAGCGAGTGAGTTGCGTAGATATCTTGCCAGAACTGGATAGCAGGGTTCCGCTTTGACGGCGCTTGAACGAGCGCGCGATATGGGCCCCCTCCTGGTCTCGGCGGTGCTACGGGAACCGTCACGCACAGCAGCGCCGCGAACGCTGCACCCATTTGATCAGACTGCGCAGGTTCGAGCCCCCGGCTGGGCACCGACAGCATCTGTACGGCCCCGTACCGGCCGTGAGCTGGTTCTTTCCGGCACGGTCGCGGTGCCGCGGGTGCGTCGGCGTCGTCGTAGGGGTGGTTCCCGGTGACCGGCCCGAGGGAAACGCCACGCGGTGCGTCTGTGAGTGTCCGTGATGCTCCTCCGAGTGGCGCTGGTGCGGGTATCCGGGCTGAGGTGTGGGTGCGGCGTGGTTGTGCGTTGGTGGTGGCGTCGGTGGCCGGGTACGCCTCGTATGTGCATCAGCGGGAGTTCGCCCTGCAGGGCGGGGCTGACGCAGTGAGCGCAACGTTGTGGCCGTTGTCGGTTGACGGCCTCTTGTTGCTGGCGACTGTGGGGCTGCTGAACTCGTCCCGGAGCGCGGGGCGTCGGGCGCGGACGGTGGTGTGGCTGGCGTTCCTCCTCGGGATCGCGGTGTCGTTGGCAGCGAATGTGGCGGCTGCTCCGGCGCTCGCGTGGCGGCCGATGTTGGTGGCGGGCTGGCCTCCGGTGGGTGAGTGGCGGTTCCGTTGTCGGCGAAGACGTCGACGCCGGTGCTGGAGGGGTCGGGGAAGATCTGGTGGGTGAGGACGTCCTGCTGGCCTGAGGCGTTCTCTGCGTAGACCTCGACGGAGGACGCGTCGGCCAGGATGTGCAGGCTGGGGGCTTGCCGTCGAGTGCGGCGGGGCGCGCTCGGTGCTGGAGAAGCTGGGGTCGAAGTCGGTCGTACCCGAGGCGGTGCGGTCCAGGTAGACCTCACTCGTCACCAGATGGCCGGTCGTATCGGAGGTGAAGCAGACTCATCGCGCCGCGAGACGGCCGAGGCAAGCCCGCACCCCGGCACCTCGCCGACGGCCCTCTGTCGTGGCATGGGGAGATCAGGCTTCCGGTCCCTGTGCGTAGGCAGCAGACCCGGGGAACTCCCGTGCCGGGGGAGGGGGCAGGGGGGTCGGCGAGATGCGCAGCCCATCGACGACCAGGGCGAGGTAGCGCCTGCGGCCCGCGCCGTCGGGATCGCCTAGACGCACCGTGGCCAGAACCATGACGATGACCGCCGCCAGGTCACGAATCTCCAGCTCCGGTCGCACCACCCCCGCCTCGACGGCACGTCGTAGCAGCCGTTCAAGGGAGCGCAGGTAGCGGTGCACGCTTTCGACATCGAACGCGTCGGACTCCCGGGCAAGGGAGAGGATGACCTGCCGTTGAGCCAGTACATCGATGCTGGCCCCGAGCACGTCGACGAGATCTCGCCACGGATCTTCGGTGTGCGCCGCCGCCATGGGCTGGATCTCCGTGGTGAGAACGTGGTCCAGGATGGCTCGGACCAGCTCGTCGCGAGCGCGAAAACGCCGGTAGACCGTCATCACACTTACCTCCGCGCGCCGAGCGATCTCCTCGAGGGTCACCTCCGGCCCGATCTCCTCGAACGCCTGGACCGCGACACCGACGATCCGCTGGTAGTTACGAGCCGCATCAGCCCTCAAGGTCCGTCCCTGCGTCGCCATGACTGCACAGTAGTACGCGCTGCCGGGCCGTCGGCCGTCCACAACCTGGCCGTCAGGCCACGTGCGGCGACGTCAAGCCGTACACCGCCAGTGCGGCGGCACCTCCGGTGCTTTCGTTGTGACCCGTTCCCTGGGTTGTGACCATCATGAAAATAAGTGAAAGCCAACTAACACTTATCGCCAGAGCGGTGCTACGGTCCAGGTGTGATGAGCAACCTCTTCCAGATCACAGACAAGGTCGCCGTGGCAACCGGGTCCGGCCGGTCATTGGCGCCGCGACGGTGGTGGCACTCGCCGAAGCGGGCGCCGACGGGGTCATCGCTTCGCGCACCGAGGAGGATCTGACCACGGTGGCCGCGCCCTTCATGCAGGAAACCGGGGGCGGAGCGATCGCCCACAGCGCGACGATCCTCTCCCTCGCCTCACCCGCGAATTCCCAGGTCACCGGCGAGATCATCGAAGTCGACGGGGGAGTCAACTTCCGCCCGTCGGCCTTTGGCCGTCGGGTCTGTAAAGCACCCCATGGGACGACGGGCCGGCCGAATGGGGGTGCGCGCTCGGTGTTCTCGCAGGACGTGCCGGGTCGCCTCCGCCGCATCAGTGGTGACATCACCGTGTTGCGTCCGGCCACGGAGAGCGCATGCTCACGGGCAGCCGGAGCGGCACACTCCGCGGCAGCCTTTTCGGGGGGCGTACGAAATAGCTCGATCTGCGACGGCGAGGCGCACCCGGGGCGCCGTACAGCCGTGCCTGCTCCGCCGGCGACGTGGCGGGAGGGGTGCGCCGGGAGACCGCGGTCTCGTCGGCGAAGGCCTCGACCGTCAGGGTCTCGCGGACGCGCTCAACTCAAGGTGCCCGGCCGCTTGTGCAGCGCTTGACGGGCTGCCCGCTTTCTGACGAATGAACGATCGCACGACGTCCCCTCCATCCCTGTTACCGATCGCCCCTACGGAGGCTCGACCATGCCCCATTCCCGTCCCCGAACCGTCGATGACGGAAGGGCCACAGCACCGCGCCCCCAGGCCGTGGTGGCGGCCCTGGCCTTCGGCGGAATCGTGTTCTCGCTGATGCAGTCCCTGGTCATCCCCATCATCCCGGACCTTCCGAAGCAGCTGGGAACCTCGCCGTCGAACGCTTCCTGGGCCATCACCGCCACCCTGCTCGCGGGCGCCGTCGCCACCCCCGTGATGGGCCGGCTGGGAGACATGGTCGGCAAGCGCCGTATGCTTCTGGTCAGCCTGGTCATGCTGGTGACCGGCTCGGTCATCGCCGCACTCAGCGACTCACTGACACCAATGATCGTCGGACGGGTGCTGCAGGGAATGGCTGCCGGCGTCATCCCGCTCGGCATCAGCATCATGCGTGACGAGCTGCCCCCGGAGCGGCTCAGCTCCGCCACCGCACTGATGAGCGCATCCCTGGGCGTGGGCGGTGCCCTCGGCCTGCCCGCCGCCGCGGCCATCGCCGACAACTTCGACTGGCACACGCTGTTCTGGGCCTCCGCCGGCGCCGGCGCCCTCGCCACCGTCCTGGTACTGGCGCTCGTACCGGAGTCGCAGGTGCGCACTGGCGGACGCTTCGACGTCGTCGGCGCCATCGGCATGGCGGCCGGCCTGGTCTGCCTGCTCCTTGCCATCTCCAAGGGCGCCGACTGGGGCTGGACCAGCGGCACCACCCTCGGCCTGTTCGCCGCGGCCGTCGTGGTGCTGCTGTTGTGGGGCTTGTTCGAACTGCGCGTCAAGGAACCGCTGGTGGACCTGCGCACCGCCGCGCGCCGTCAGGTGCTGTTCACCAACGTCGCCTCGATCGCCGTTGGGTTCGGCATGTTCACGATAATGCTTGTCGTGCCGCAGCTCCTGCAGCTGCCCACTGCGACCGGCTACGGTCTGGGCAGGTCGCTGCTCACCGCCGGCCTGGTCCTGGCGCCGATGGGCCTGGTGATGATGGCCGCGGCTCCGGTGTCCGCCCTCCTCTCCAAGGCCCGGGGCCCGAAGACGACCCTGATGACCGGCGCTCTGATCGTGGCCGCCGGCTACGGCCTGAACATCGTCCTCATGGACGAGGTCTGGCAGTTCATTTTGGCGTCCTGCATCGTCGGCGCCGGCATCGGCTTCACCTTCGGCGCCATGCCTGCCCTCATCATGGGCGCGGTCCCCGCGTCCGAGACGGGTGCCGCGAACAGCCTCAACACCCTCATGCGGTCTATCGGCACGTCGTCCGCCAGCGCGGTCGCCGCCGTGATCCTCTCCCAGATGACGACGACGGTCGGCTCCGTCTCCCTGCCGTCGGAGAACGGCTTCAAGACGGTCATGGCCGTCGGCGCCGGCGCCGGCCTCCTCGCGTGCGTCCTCGCCTCCTTCATCCCGCGCCACCGCCCCGCCACCGCCAGGGCGGTGGACACTGCAGCCGAGTCGGCCATACCGACCGCGATCCCGGACAGGGCCGCCGTACCGGCCACCGGGGCCAACACCATGGAGAAGTAGTGGGTCACCGTTTCCCGTCCGCCGCCCAGCGGATGCCGGTGCCCTCCACCGCCGCGGCCGTTGCCGGAGGGCTACCGGACGGTGGACGCGCCCGAGGCGCGGGGAAGACGCCCCTGGCCGGAGCCTCGATGACGCTGATCCCGCTCGCAGGACGTCAGGTGGGCCGCTCCGTCACCCGCGCCGACGGCTCGTACGGCGTGGACGCGCCCGGCGCCGGATCCTACGTCCTCATCGCGTCCGCAGACGGATACCAGCCGCAGGCCACGACAGTGGCCGTGGGCGACGAGCCGGTTGCGTTCGACATCCTGCTCAGCGGTACCAGCGGGCTGACCGGGGTGGTGCGCTCCGCCGACAGCGGGGCCCCGGTCGCCGACGCCGCAGTCATCGTGACCGACGTGCGCGGGGACGTCCTGGCCAACCGAACGCCGCCTGGCCGCACTGCCGCCAGACTCACGTCCGCTGCCGTCGGTGGCCGCCTACGACCAACTCCTGCGTCACACTCGGCCGTCAGCCGGGCGTCCCACCAGTTAAGGAGCCCCGCCATGAGCGTCACCCGTCACCGCGGCCTGACCGAACAGGCTGCTGATGCCGCCATCGATGCCGCCTGCCGCAACCTGCGGCTGCCCACGATGCGCGGCCAGTTCTCCGAGCTCGCCGACGCCGCGGTCCGCGATCAGATGACCTACCGCGGGTTCCTGGCCGAGCTGCTGATGGCCGAGTGTGACGACCGCAACCGCCGCCGTTGCGAGCGCCGGATCAAAGCCGCGGACTTCCCCCGCGAGAAGGCACTGCGCACCTTCGAGTTCGACGCGAACCACGCCATCGACCCAGCTGCATCCACACCCTGGCCTCGTGCGACTGGGTCCGCAAAGGGCTGCCCCTGTGTCTGATCGGCGACAGCGGCACCGGCAAGTCACACCTGCTGATCTCGCTGGGCACCGAGGCCGCGATGGCCGGCTTCCGGGTCAAGCACGTCCCGGCCACCAAGCTCGTCAACGAGCTCGTCGAGGCCGCCGACGAGAAACTGCTGACCGAGACGATCGCCCGCTACGGACGAGTCGATCTTCTCTGTATTGACGAGCTGGGCCTACATGGAGCTGGACCGGCGCGGCGCCGAGCTGCTGTTCCAGGTTCTGACCGAGCGCGAGGAAAAGAACAGCGTGGCGATCGCCTCCAACGAGTCGTTCTCCTCCTGGACCAAGACGTTCACCGACCCGAGGCTCTGCGCGGCCATCGTGGACCGCCTCACCTTCGGCGGCAACATCATCGAGACCGGCAGCGACTCCTACCGACTCGCCCACACCAAAGCCCGCCAGCAGGCCGCTGCCGTCTCCTGACGGCACCGGGCCCTTCCTTCCCAGGCGCCGATCACACCGACCGGAGGACGGGTCAACGTGGAGAGCCCGCAGGTGTCGGCGTACACCTGCAGGAGAAGAACAACTCCCCTCGCCGGGCAGGCAGGCTCCAGGATGACGCGCGCAGAAGCGGAACGGTCACGCTGGCATGGTGGCCGGTTCGGTTGTCATCCCGTCGCCCGATCTGGTGGCTATCACGCCGCCCTGGGACCGCAAGCTTGGCGAATTCGGCCGGCGGATCGGAAATGGGTTGCGGTCCCAGCACGGCGTGACCGAGGCGCCATCAGGCGACGGGATGACAGCCAAACCTCGACGGGCGCACAGAAGGGCGGCGCGGCCCCTGGATCAGGACGATTGCGGGACCAGGGCGCTGTAGTCCTCGCCGGTGTTCATCTTGACGAGGAGCGCAGTGTCGAAGTAGTCGGTCCACCGGCTGATCTTGCCGCCAGTGATAACGAAGGTGCCCATCACCGGAACCCCGTGCTTGATACCGTCCGGTGTACGGATCATGTCGACCCGCTCGGTGAGCACGACATCACCGTCCCCAGCCAGGTTGACCATCCGGTACTCATAGCTGTCTGGGAACGCCGTCATCTGCTGAGCCAGGTTCTCTACGATGGCGTCGACGCCGACCGCCGGCGGCATACCGACGTTGTGGTACACGGCGTCGGCAGTGAAGAAACGGCGCAGGACCTCCGCGTCACGTTTGACCATCAGGTCGCAGAACTCGCTCACCAGCGCTGTATTGGTGCTCATCATGTCCTCCGAATCAGTCAACATACAACCTGTATGTGGACCATACTGAGGGCATGTCGAACGAGCAACCCCCCACCCGGGCCTCCGCGATCGCGCAGCGGTCAGAGGCCACCCGCGCGGCCCTACTCGAGGCGGCCAGGCGCCTGTTCGTGACCAAGGGCTACTTCAACACCGGGACCGAGGAGATCGTGGCCGAAGCGGGGGTCGGGACGAGGGGTGCGCTCTACCACCACTTCAACGGCAAGAAGGCGCTCTTCCACGCGGTATTCGAAGCCGTCGAGACCGAGCTCTTGACCGCCGCCTCAGGCGCAGACCAGATCGGCAGCGCCGCCGAACAGCTCAGATCCGGGCTGATCGGATTCCTCGACGCTGCCGCCAGCCACCGTGACGTGCAGCAGATCCTCCTCATCGACGGACCCGCCGTCCTCGGCTGGCAACAATGGCGCACCCTGGAGGAAAAGTACGGACTCGGCGCCATCCGCACCCTCCTCGAACGCGCCGTCACCGAAGGCACCATCGCCCCACAACCCCTCGACGCGCTCGCCCACATCCTGCTCGCAGCACTCGACGAGGCGGCTCTCTACATCGCCAACGCCCCCGACCCCGACACAGCCAAAGAAGAATCCGCCACCGCCATGGAACGACTCCTCCGCGGCATCAGCGCATAACCCCAGACGCGATCTCATCACCCAGTCCAACCGGGGACGCTTCCAGCGATCGAGCGCACCCACTCCCTGTACCACATTCGTGCAACACGACACCGGCGAAGCACGACAGGCGACGATCATTGACGAACATGTCGACCGCAGCTCAGAAGCCATAGCCCGGCACTGTCAATTTGTGTGGGTGATGGGGTAGTTGGGGCAGGCTGGGGTGGTCTCGTGTGGCCGGTGTTGTGCCGTCAGGCATTCGCGGGGGCGCAGCCGGTGACGGTGCGCCAGATGGTGAAACGGTGGGTCATTTCGGTGCGGTAGTCACGGGCTGTGAGCAGGTGGCGGCGAGGGCGGAAGTGGGCTGAGATGCCGCTGAAAGCGGACAGGAATCTCTGGGCGTGCCCTGGTGAGGTGAAGCGCCGCATGGCGCGTTCCCGCTGCCTCGTTGGCTGGTGACTGTTCTCGGCCCGGTTGTTGAGGTACTTCGACTGACGGTGCTCGGCCGAGGGCATGACCTGGCGGTGGGCGGCGCCGTAGGAGCGCAGTTTGTCGGTCACGATCACCCGGGGCACGTACTCGTACTCCTTGAGCAGACGGCGGAAGAACCGCTTGGCCTTCACGGCCGAGGTGCGGGCGTTGTGCAGGACTCGCAGTCCCTCGGCGGCGCCGGCGTGGATCTTGGGTATGACGCCCGCGCGTCCGGAGGCGACTGCCTCGGCGGCGGCATAGGCGCAGGGGCGTGGGAGTGGTGCGACCGGGCGGGGCGCGGCACGGGGGCGCCGTCACCTCGGGCAGAGATTCATACGGCCTATGGCCTTCTGGTGGGGCGTCCCGGCTCATGATCTCCGGGACGCCCCACCACGGGTGCCTGTTCCGCCTTGTGGCGCAGGGGCGGGCTTCAGGAACGCGCGGACGGCTCGGGTTCGGGGGCCGGGCTGTCCTGTGCGGAGGCCGGGAAGGGTTCGTCGGGTGGGTCGACCGAGAGGTGGGGCATCCTGCGGTCCAGCCAGGCCGGGAGCCACCAGTTGGCCTTGCCGAACAGGTGCATGGATGCCGGGACCAGGATGGTGCGCAGGACGAAGGCGTCCAGGGCGACCGCGGCGGACAGGCCGATGCCGAACTCCGCGATCGTGCGCTGGCCGCCGAAGACGAAGGCGATGAAGACGCAGACCATGATGGCGGAGGCAGCGGTGATGACCCGCGCCGTCTCCACCTGGCCGACGCGCACCGAGCGGGCGTTGTCCTTGGTGTGCACCCACTCCTCATGCATTCGGCTGACCAGGAACACCTGGTAGTCCATGGACAGTCCGAACAGGATGGAGATCATCATCACGGGGAGGAAGGCTTCTATCGGACCTGCCCTGCCGAGTCCCAGGGCTTCCGAGCCCCAGCCCCACTGGAACACCGCGATCAGGATGCCGAAGGAGGCTCCGGCGGCCAGCAGGTTCATCACCCCCGCGACGACCGGGATCAGCAGACTGCGGAAGGCGAGCATGAGCAGCAGCCCGCCGAGGATGACGATCACCACGATGAACAGCGGCAGCTTGCCGGTGAGTACCGTCGCGAAGTCGTTGAACATCGCGGTCGGTCCGCCGACGTAGACCTTGAGGGCGGTGCCCTTCTCGGCTGTGGGGATCACCTCGTCACGTAGGCGGTCGATCAGGTCGGAGGTCTCCTTGTCCTGGGGGGAGGCGGTGGGGAAGACCTGGACGATGCCCACCGTGGAGCCGGGCCGGATGGGCATCGCGGTGACGCTCGCGACGCCTTCGACGTTCTCCAGCCGGGCGGACAGTTTCGTCAGGGCGGCCTTGTCCGCGGCCGAGGGGACCTGGGCGACGAGCTGCAGTGGCCCGTTGAAGCCGGGGCCGAATCCGTCGGCCAGCAGGTCGTAGGCCTTGCGGGTGGTGGTGGACGCCGGGTTGTTGCCCGCGTCCGACGACCCCAGGCGCAGGGAGAAGACGGGGAGGGTGAGGGCGACCATCACCACCAGCGCGACCAGGGACAGCACACGGGGGCGCCGCTCGACCACAGCGGCCCAGCGGACCCAGGGGCCGGATGTGGCGTTCTCGGGCAGTGGCTCGCCGGCTGCCAGCCTGCGCCGCGCCCGCCGGCCGAGAACCCGCATGCCGAGCAGTCCCAGCAGGGCCGGAAGGAGGGTCACCGCGGCGAGGACGGTCAGCGCCACCGTCAGCGCCGAAGCCACGGCGACTCCGTTGAGGAATTCGGTCTGCAGGACGAACATGCCCAGCAGGGCGATGCAAACGGTGCCGCCGGCGAAGAGTACGGCACGTCCCGAGGTGTTCACCGCCCTGACCAGGGATTCCTGGACGTCGAGCCCGGACTGCAGGCCCTTGCGGTGCCGGGTGACGATGAACAGGGCGTAGTCGATGCCCACACCCAGGCCGATGAGGGTGGACAGGGTCGGGGCGATCTCACCGATGGTCATCCCATGACTGAGCAGGCCCGTGGCGAGGATGGCGGTGCCGACCCCGGCTGTCGCGGTCAGGATCGGCAACAGCATGGCGAACAGCGAGCCGAAGGCGATGAAGAGCACCACGGCGGCCGCCAACACGCCGATGAGTTCACTGGTGGCCGGCGGTGCCTGCTCGGTGCTCTTGATCGCCTGGCCGCCCAGTTCGACCTGCAGGCCGTCGGTCCTGGCCGCATCAGCGGTGTCGATCACCCGCTGGACGTCCGCATCGTCGAGGTCCTGCTGGACCTTGGCGAAGTTCACCTGGGCGTAGGCGGTGCGGCCGTCCTTGCTGATCTGGGCCGAGCCCTGCGCACTGTAGGGGCTGGTGACACCGCTGATCTCGGGCAGCTTGGCGATCTTGTCCAGGGTGTCGGTCATCCGCTCCCTCGTCGCGCTGTCGCGGACGGAGCCGGAGTCGACATGCCAGACCACGGTGTCCGTGTCGCCGGCCTGAGCGGGGAAGGACGATCTCAACAGGTTCAGGGCCTTGTTGGACTCGCTGTTCGGCAGTGAGAAGCTGTTGTTGTAGGCGCTTCCGGCGCTCTGCGAAGCGGCAACGAGTCCGCCGAGCAGGCCGAGCCAGAGCAGCACGACGACGACCCGGTGTTGGTAGCACCAGCGTGCGAGAGTAGACAATGGGGCTCCACGTTCAGGGGTGGGTGGTTCGGTAGGTGCCGAGGCGCTCTCGCCGAGAGCCGGGTCCGGTGACCGGATCATCATGATTTTGCAATCGCCCTGGCTGCGGCATCCGCGAGGGGAACCGCGAGTCGGCAAGAGCATGTGCCGTGGCCGGGTTTGTGGCGGTGGGAACGTCGTACAGGGTCGCGAGGCGCAGCAGTGCATACACGTCGTGAGCGTGCGGGTGGACTCCCAGCGGGTCCCAGAAGAACACCAGGCAGGTCACCTGTCCGGTGCTGACCAGCGCGCCGATCTGCTGGTCTCCACCCAACGGCCCCGACTCGACCGAGTCGACGGGTAACCCCGTCGACTCGGTCACAACGCGCGCCGTACTACGTGTGGCTACCAATCGCTTCCCCATGAGCCAGGCGTGTTGCGCCTGGGCCCATTTGGCCAGTTCATGTTTCTTCGCATCGTGTGCAATGAGAGCTATCACCATGGGTGGCGTGGCCGTGTTCGCCGCGGGTAAGCCGGAGGTGTTCACCGGGTGCCGCCGGGGGCGGTGTGGACGATCTCGGCCTGGTCGCGTTTGGTGTACGCGTCCCAGTAGTGCTCGGCGATGGTCTCGGGCTCTGTGCCGGGACCGCTGCCGATGTACACCCCGATCGCCACGTGTGCGGCGTGCACTCCGTGCTCGGCGAGGTCGATGCCCAGGGCCATGGCGTAGTTGCGCAGGGCCGCCGCTGCGACGCCGATGCTGCCGAACGCGCCGCCGCTCGGCCGGATGGAGGAGGCGCCCGTGGAGAACAGCAGGGTGCCGCTGCCGCGTTCGAGCATGGCGGGCAGCACCTGACGGACCGCGGCGACCGCTCCGTACAGGTAGTAGTCGAGCTGCTTGTGGAGGTCCTGCGCGGTGGCGTCGACGGCGGCGGCGCCGGCGAATGTGGGGTCGGCGGGTGAGTACTCCAGTACGTCGATGGCGCCGAACCGGTCGGCGACCGCGGCGAGCGCCGACTGCAGCGAGTCGGGACGCGTCACGTCCGCGGCGAAGCCCGCGGCCTCGATGCCCTCCTCGGCGAGCTGTGCGGCGAGCGCGTCGAGCTTGTCCTGGGTCCGGGCGACCAGGGCGACCTGGAAACCCTCCCTTCCGAAGCGGCGGGCGATGGACAGGCCCAGGCCTGGGCCTGCTCCGATGACGGCGATGACGGGCATGGGTGGTGCTCCTGTGGTCGGACGGACTGGACGGATGAGGGGCACCTCTCGCCACGACAGCGGTCAGGACTGAAAGTCGAGGGCGGCCTCATGTTCTGGAGCGTAGCAGAGAATATGAGGCTGCCCTCCGGTTGATAGGCTGAGTGGCATGGCCATCGACCGTCCGTCCGCCTCCGCCGAAAACCCGGCCCCTGCCCGCCCCCTGCGGCGCGACGCGCAGCGCAATCGCGAGGCCCTGCTCACCGCGGCCCGCTCCTGCTTCGCCGAGCAGGGCCTGGAGGCATCCCTGGAGCAGGTGGCCAAGCGGGCCGGGCTGGCCATCGGCACGCTGTACCGGCACTTCCCCACCCGGCTGGACCTGGTGCAGGCAACCTTCGCCGGGAAGCTGGCCGCCTGGCGGGAGGCCGCCGAGAAGGCCGTCACCATGGACGACGCCTGGGCGGGGCTGTGCCACTTCCTGGAGACCATGTGCGAACTCCAGTCACAGGACCGGGGGTTCAACGACCTGGCCTCCATACGACTGCCGGAGAGCGCCTGCCTGGCAGGCACCCAGACCCGCATCCGCGAACTCGGCGTACACATCGTCGAGCGTGCCCAGGAGCAGGGCAGCCTGCGCCCCGACCTCACCCCCCAGGACCTCGCCTTCGTCATCTGGTCGCACAGCCGCGTCACCGAGGCCACCCACGCCATCGCCCCAAACGCCTGGCGCCGCCACCTCTACCTCCTGCTCGACGGCTTCCGAACCGACCGCGCCCACCCGCTGCCGGCACCGCCGCTCACCGGGGAGCAGCTGTACCGCGCCATGACCAGCCTCGGCGGAAACGGGGCCTGCGGCGCCTGACCGTCGGCACGCGTCGTTGTCTGGCTCTAATGACTCCTAAGAGGTCGTTTTCCTCTATAGATTACGTTTCATCCCAACAAGTCCCCGCGGCGGAGTGGGCCTTGAGATACCTCAGGGGTTGGAGCGATTGACGGGGCGCGAGGGAGGCCCACATTGCCCGTCTCATCCGAGGAAGCCCGTCTCATTCCAAGGGGAGTTGATATCAGCGATTACTCCCGCCGCTCTGCGCAGGAACCCGATACGTGAGAGACGCAAGCGCCTGCCTGTGGCGCGTGAAGTTGCACAAAATAGAGGAAAACGACCTCTCAGCGCAACGTCCCCGTCGATGCCTGCCGCTTTCTTTCCGGTGCTCTGCTGCGTCACCCGGCGCACAACTCCTGATCTCGGATGTCCGTCCAAGCGGATCAAGCCCACGGCGCCGGTGAACCGCGCAGCTGTTCACGCGTCCTGTGCGGGTCCGGTGTCATCGCCGGCCACGGGACGACCGCCGATCAGCACCAGCCGTACCAGCTCGGCGTCCAAGAGGGCCAGTGCCTGGGCTATGGGGGCGCGCAGCAGCACCAGATCGGCCGGCGCCCCCGGGTGGATCCGCTGTGGCGAGTCGCCCGGCCGCTGGGCAGTGGAGAGGTAGCCCGTAATTGCCTGGGCGGGAGTGAGCCGTTCGCCGGGGCCGAGGACGGCGCCCGAGCCGGTGCGCCGCTGCACGGCGGCGCGCATGACCGCCCAGGGGTCGATGGGCCCGTAGGGCGCGTCGCTGGACAGGCCCACCGGGATCCCGGCCGCCCGCAGCGACGCGCAGCGGTACAGGTCGCCGTGCTCGTCGGCGGGTGTGCCGCGCCGGTAGTCGTCGCCGCGGTCGGCGAGGAAGCCCGGCTGGGTCACCACCCGCAGGCCCAGGCGCCGTACGGTCGGCAGGACTTCGCAAGGAGTCAGGGACGCGTGTTCCAGCCGGTCGCCGGGGAGCGTACCCACTTCCTCCAGTACCGCCAGGAGCAGCAGGATCGCTTCGCGGGTCACACAGTGCACGGCGACCGGCCGGCCGGTCCGGTGCGCCGCCTCGACGGCTTCGGCGAGTTCGTCGAAGCCGGGCAGCGCCGAGTCGGCGATGACGATCTTCCACGGGCCGGATCGCGGACCGGACCGTTCGGGCGGGCTGCCGGTGAGCGGTGCGCCGAGCAGATGCACCCGTTGCGGCAGTTCTTGGCGGGCCATCGCCTCGGACACGGCCGCGACCGTGGCGGCGTCCAGGCCGGGCGTGGCGTCGGTGATCGTGGTGATGCCGTATCCGGCCAGTCGTCGGCCCAGGTCGGCCAGCGAGGGCGGGGCGCCGGGCGGCAGGCGACCGCGCAGCCAGGCGTCCGCCCGCCACAGCCGTCCGGTCGGGCGGCCGTCGGCGTCCCGCTCCACCCCGGCGTGATCGGCCGTGGCCAGGCCGACGGCCGCGACAGCACGGGAGTTGAGCATCCACAGCGCGCCGCTGCGGTGCTGCACCCTCACCGGCACGTCAGCGCGCAGCGCGTCCAGCCGGGCCGCGTCCAACTCGCCCGCCACGGATTCGTGGTAGCGCACCCCCCGGACCCAGCCGTGCCGGTCGGGGCCGGCGCGGTGCAGGGCCCGCGCCAGCCCCTGCGCGTCGTGGACCGTGGCCGGGTCGCACGCGGCGGAGGCGAGGTCCGCCGCGGTGGCGAACAGGTGCAGGTGATGGTCCGTCAACCCGGGCAGCAGGGCTCCACCGTGCGCCTGGAGCTCGTGCTCCGCACGGCCCGCGCGCGGCAGGGCGCGGCCCGTCTCCAGCACCCGGCCGCGTCCGATCCGCACATCCAGGAGCTCTCCGTCGATCTCCGCGCCGCGGATGAGCAGGCCGGTCATGGTACGGCGATCCCGAGCCGGCGCAGCACCGCACCGGTGTCCGCGCCCAGCATCGGCGCGGCACCGGCGGGCGTGCGGGCCACCGGCGCCGCCACCGGGACCAGGCCCGCGCCGGTGTCCACCTGCCAGCCGTCACCGCCGTCCAAGGGCAGCGCGCGCGCCGTGGGGGCCGTATGCGCGCGTACCGTCGCCGCCACCACATCGGCCATCGCCACCTCCCACAGCACTCCGCCACCGCCCTCGGGTTCGGACATCGCCAGCGCGGCGGCCGTCAGACCGGTCAGCGGGTCGGCGATCGCGTCCCCGCAGAAGACCGGCGTTCCCTGGTCGTCGGTGGCCAGCAGGCCGCCTGCCGCGGCCACGTCGTCGCCGAACCCCACCCGGTCCACGGACCGGCCGTAGGCGGTGATCGACACCCAGGTGCAGCCGCGCTCCACCTCGGCCGCCGCGTCCAGGCCGAACCGGGCCAGGGCCCGGGGGCGGGAGGCCTCGACGACCACGTCCGCGGCGCGCACCAGCGCGTGCAGCGCCGCTCGGTCGGCCCGGTCGGCCGGGTCCAGTGCCACCGCGCGGTGCCCGGCGTGCAGCAGGTCGTAGAAGGCCCGGTTGCCGAACCTCGCACCGTCCGGACGCGAGGGCACCTCGACCTTGACCACCTCCGCCCCGGCCAGCCCCAGCAGGTGCGCGCACAGCGGACCGGCCCACAGTGCGCTGAAGTCGACGACCAGCATGCCGCGCACCGAGCGGGGCCGGCCAGGGCGCGGCACGCGTACGGCATCCGCCTCCAGCCCCCCGCCCGGCCACCCGCGTACCGCCCCGGCCGCCAGTCCCAGCAGCGCCACCCGCTCCTCCAGCTCGGCCGTGCTGTGCGCGGCGAGCCAGGTGGCCAGTCGCCGCGGCAGCCACTCGTCCAGCTCATGCCCGATCAGCGCGCTCCACAGCAGCGGGTCGTCCGGGCGTACGCAGGAGACCGCCGCCCAGCCGTCCGCCGTGGGCAGCAACCGGCACCCGCCGCCCACCGAGACCCGCCCCCTGCGAGTGGCGCCGGTCAGCGCCGCCCGCTCGGCCAGCAGCCGCCCTCCGTCCACCCGTACCGGACGGCCCGCCTCCGCGCCGGCCCGCCCGATGTGCGCGGCCAGGCGCGCGGCGAGAGCGGCCGCCTCGCCCATGGGCACCAGCGGAGTCCCGCCGGCGTGCCCGGTCAGCCACATCACTCCACTGCGTGCCCAGGCGTCTGCCGCGGCAGCGGCTGACTGCGGTGCCCCAGTGACCATGCCCGGATGGTAGAACGAGGAGGTGGCTGCACCAACCATGATCCGTGTCGAGGACCTGGCCGCGGGCGCGGCACAGGCGGAGCTGCTCGGTGCGGACGGGACCGTGGAGGATCCGCTGGTCGTCGTCGACCTGGACCAGCCGGCCGCCGACGAGACAGTGCTGCGCCGGGCGGTGCGCCGGGCCGCGGAGTGCGACCGCCTGCTGGTGGGCCTCACCCGCACGACCGACGGCACACGCCACCTCGTCCCACCGCTGCTGGACGCGCTGGACCTGACACTCGTGCCCGTCGACAGCGCCGATCGGCGTCTGGTCGCAGTCGACGACCCCGAGGCGACAGCCCGCACCCTGGTGCGCGCGGCCGCGGACAGCCCCCAGGCGGCCGTCATCCTGGGCCGTCTGCTGCGCACCGGCCCGCGGCTGACCGTAGGACAGGCCCTCGACGCCGAGTCGCTCGCCTACTCCACACTGCTGGCGGGCCGTCGCTTCGCCCGCTGGCAGGCCGCCCGCGCTCCCCGCCGGCCGCCGCCGCCCGCCCCGGCCGATCCCGTGCTCGTGTGCCGGGACGGGGACGTCCTGCGGGTGACCCTCAACCGGCCGGAACGGCACAACGCCTATGGCCGGGAACTGCGCGACGCCCTCGTCGCCGCGCTCGACCTCGCACTGCTGGACGACACCCTCACCGAGGTCGTCCTGAGCGGCAACGGGCCCTCCTTCTGCTCCGGCGGCGACCTCGGCGAATTCGGAGTCGCCCGCGACCTGGACACCGCACATCTGATCCGCACCCGCGCCGGCGCCGCCCTTCCCCTGCACAAGCTGCGCGACCGCGTCACCGTCCGCCTCCACGGCAACTGCATCGGCGCCGGGATCGAGCTGCCCGCCTTCGCCTCCCGGGTCGTCGCCGACCCGGGAGCCGTCTTCCGCCTGCCCGAACTGGGCATGGGCCTGATCCCCGGCGCCGGCGGAACGGTCAGCGTTCCGCGCCGCATCGGCCGCTGGCGCACCCTCCATCTCGTGCTGACCGGCTGCCCGCTCACCGCCGAACGCGCCCTGGACTGGGGTCTGGTCGACGAACTGAGCCCGTCCGGCCCGACCGGCGCCTGACCCGGAACACGGGAACACACGCCGAGCTGAGGCGTGCACGGATCTCGACACCCCTGCCTGGAAGCCATACGATATGGCTTCCGGAAAGCCTTTCGTTAGCGTGGACGGAGGGGCTGGCGCCCTTGCGACCTGCGGTGTCACCGCAGGAACCGGGCGTCGGCCGAGCCCTGCCGGGGGGACCGCCGCCGCGTACCCACGGTCAAGCGCCGCCCCCCGCCGTTGCCGACCGTGACGTCACCCGCGATGTCCGCACCCACGGAGAGGTAGCGCAAATGATCGAGACCAGCGTCGGTCCGTTCACACCGGAACGCCGCATGCTCATCGACGGCAAGCTCGTCGAAGCGGCGTCCGGCAAGCTCTTCGACAACATCAACCCCGCGACCGAGGAAGTGCTGGGCAGCGTCGCCGACGCCGGGCACGAGGACATGGCGCAGGCCGTCACCGCGGCCCGGCGGGCGTTCGACGAGACCGACTGGGCGACCGACCACGCCTTCCGCCGACGCTGCCTCGAACAGCTGCAGGAGGCCCTGGAGTCCGAACGCGAGCACATGCGCGCCGAGCTCGTCGCCGAGGCCGGCACCCCGGTGGCGGTCACCCGGCTGCAGTTGGACTCCCCTCTGGAGGACGCCCTGCGCTGGCCGGCCAAGTACATCGAGCAGTTCCCATGGGAGCGGCAACTGCCCGACGGGAACGCCTTCGGGATGGCCAGCAAGCGGAAGGTGGTCAAGGAGCCGCAGGGTGTCGTCGGCGCGATCATCCCGTGGAACTACCCGTTCGAGGTGACCGCCAACAAGCTCGGCCCGATCCTCGCCACAGGCAACACGGTCGTCGTGAAGCCCGCACCGGACACCCCCTGGAACGCCACCCGCCTGGGCCGGCTCATCGCCGAGCACACCGACATCCCCGCCGGTGTGGTGAACATCGTTCCGTCCTCCGACCACCTGGTCGGCGAGGCCCTCACCCTCGACCCGCGGGTGGACCTGATCTCGTTCACCGGCTCGACGGTCACCGGCAAGCGGATCATGGAGAAGGGCGCCGCCACGCTCAAGCGCGTGTTCCTCGAACTCGGCGGCAAGTCTGCGATGATCGTCTGCGACGACGCCGACCTGGCCCAGGTGCTGCCGGGCGCCAGAGCCGTCTGCTCGCACGCCGGGCAGGGATGCGCGCTGCAGACCCGCGTCCTGCTGCCCAGGTCCCGGTATGCCGAGGGCGTGGCGATCCTGAAGTCGGTCATGGAAAACATCCCGTACGGCGATCCGACCGACCCGGGCAACATCCAGGGCCCGCAGGTGAGCGCGAACCAGCGCGACCGCGTCCTGGCGTACATCCACAAGGGCGTCGAGGAGGGCGCCGAACTGGTCGTCGGGGGACGCCGGCCGCCTCACCTCGGCAAGGGCTACTTCATCGAGCCCACGCTGTTCGTCAATGTCGACAACTCCATGACGATCGCCCAGGAGGAGATCTTCGGCCCCGTCCTCACCGTGATCGCCTACGACGACGACGAGGACGCGATCCGCATCGCCAACGACAGCAGCTACGGGCTGTCCGGCGGAGTCTTCTCGGCCTCGCCCGAGCGGGCCATGGCCATCGCGCACCGCATCCGCACCGGGTCGATCTCGGTGAACGGCGGCAGGTGGTACGGCGCCGACGGACCGTACGGGGGCTACAAGACCAGCGGTATCGGACGGCAGAACGGCGTCGAGGGGTTCGAGACCTACCTCGAGACCAAGCTCATCGGGTACATCGGCTGAGCGGTCCTCGACCGCCGCGCCACAGATCCCGCGTTCAGCACCGGACAAGGCACCGGGCAAGCAAGGCACCGGACAAGCAAGGAGTACCCGTGAAACGTCCCATGGAAGGCGTACGGATCGTCGAGGTCGCCCAGTACACGTTCGTGCCGGCGTCCGGCGGGGTCCTCGCCGAGTGGGGGGCCGAGGTCATCAAGATCGAGCACGCGGTCCGCGGCGACGCGCAGCGTGGCCTGGTGAAACTGCTCGGCCTCGACGTCGTGCCGACGACATCCTTTTTCCCGATCATGGAGGGCCCGAACCGGGGCAAGCGCAGTGTCGGCATCGCCCTGGAGGTGCCGGAAGGCCGTGCGCTGCTGGACGAGCTGATCCGCTCGGCCGACGTGTTCGTCACGAACTTCCTGCCGAGCGCGCGGGAGAAGCTGCGCATCAACGTCGACGACATCCGCGCGGTCAATCCCGACATCATCTACGTCCGCGGCACCGGCTTCGGCGCCCGGGGCGAGGACGCGGGCAAGGGCGGATATGACAGCACGGCGTTCTGGGGAAGGGCTGGGAGCGCCGACGGCGTCACGCCGGTCGGCGCCGACCGGCTGGCCAGGATGCCGTCGGGCGCGTACGGCGACTCAATGGGCGGCCTGACCATGGCCGGCGGCATCGCGGCCGCGCTGTACGCCCGCAAGGCGACCGGCGAGCCGTCGGTCGTGGACGTGTCCCTGCTGGGCCTCGGCGCCTGGGCGACCCAGTACTCCGTCAACCAGGCCCTGCTCGTCGGCGGCCCGTTGCCCAAGGTCCAGGAGCCGCGGCACGGCTCGTCGTCGAACCCGCTGGCCGGGTCCTTCCGCACGGCCGACGGCCGCTGGCTGCTGCTGACCATGCTCCAGCCCACCAGGTACTGGCCCGAGTTCTGCGAGCGCATGGGACGGCCGGAACTGGTGACCGACCCGCGCTTCGCGGGCGGCGCCGTCCTGGAGCACGGCGCCGAGGGCGGTGACATCGTCGCGGAGATCATCGGCGGTATCACCCTCGACGAGTGGTGCCGGCGGATGGAGGGCGCGCAGGGACAGTGGGCACTCGTGCAGAACGCCTACGAGGTCGGCATGGACCCGGCGCTGCGCGAGAACGGCTTCATCACCAAGGTCGTCGACGCCGACGGGGTGGAGCGGGAACTCGTCGCCAACCCGGTCCAGTTCGACGAGACACCCGTGAAGAGCCGACGGGCTCCGCAGTTCGCCGAACACACCGACGACGTACTGCGCGACCTCGGCAAGTCCGAGGAGGAGATCATCGATCTGAAACTCCTCGGTGCGGTCACGTGACCGCACCGAGCACCGGCCACAGCGGGGCGTGCAGCGGAGAGGAAAGCACGTGAGGGCCGACGTGCGGCAGGTGGTGGTCGTGGGCGCCGGCCTCGGTGGTCTGACCGTGGCAGAGGAACTGCGCAGGCTCGGCTTCGGCGGGTCCGTCGTCGTGGTCGGCGCGGAGGCCGAGCCGCCCTACGACCGGCCGCCGCTGTCGAAAGAGGTACTGAAGGGCACGCGCGCCAACCCGCCACTGCTGCGCGAGCCGAAGGAACTGGACGCCCTCGGACTGGATCTGCGGCTGGGCACCGTGGCGAGGGGCGTGGATACCACGGCTCGCCGAGTCCACCTGGAGGGCGGCGGAGAGCTGCCCTACGACGTGCTCGTCATCGCGACCGGCGCACGGGCCCGCCGGTGGGAAGCCGCCGGTGCCGCGGCGAACGTCTGGTCCCTGCGCACCGCACAGGACGCCGCCCACATCGCTGCGGCCGTCGCGGGCCGGGGCCGCATCGGCGTGCTCGGTGCCGGCTTCATCGGGTGCGAGGTGGCGGCCAGTGCCCGGGAGACGGGCTGCGACGTGACCCTCGTAGAGGTCCGCTCGGCGCCACTGTCACACGCGCTCGGTCCGCAAGCGGGAGCCGAGATCGCCAGACGCCATCGGGCGGCCGGGGTCGACTTGCGGTGCGGGGTGACGATCGACGAGGTCGTCCTGGACGGTGAGAACCTTTCCGCGGTCCGGCTCTCCGACGGCAGGAGTGTCGCGCTCGACGCGTTGGTGGTCGGCCTCGGCGTCGTCCCGGACACCGAGTGGGTCGAGGGCTCGGGGATCGCGGTCGACGACGGCGTCGTGTGCGACGCGTCCGGGCGGACGTCCCACGAGGACGTCTACGCCGTCGGCGACGTCGCGCGCTGGGTCAATGCACGCACCGGTCGGCACCGGCGGATCGAGCACTGGACCACCACGACCGAGCAGGCGGCGATCGTGGCGAGTGGCATCGCCGGGCACGAGCGCCGGGTGCTCGACGAGGTGCCGTACTTCTGGAGCGACCAGTACGGCACGAAGATCCAGTGCGTCGGCGAACCGGACGCGGGCGCCGACATCACCGTACGGATGACCGGTGCGGGCGGAGACCGGCCGCTGTACCTCTACAGCCGTCACGGCGAGCTGACCGGCGTCCTCGGATTCGGTCTCGCCCGCGTCGTGACGCGGCTGCGGGCGCTGGTCACGGAACGGACGGCACTCGGGGACGCCCTGGACGTTGTCGACGGACTGCACCCGCAGGCGCCGTCACGGACGAATTCACCAGCATGAGGAAGACGGCGCGTCACCGTCCAGGTGAGGCCCCGTCGGCGAGGAGAAACGACATGACAGGTCGGGTTACGGGCAAGGTCGCACTGATCACCGGTGCCGCACGCGGGCAAGGACGCAGTCACGCCGTCCAGCTCGCCCGCGAGGGCGCGGACATCATCGCGGTCGACTATCTCACCTCCTTCGACACCATCAGCTACCCGATGGCGACGCAGGAGGATCAGCAACAGACGGTGAAGGAGGTCGAGGCGCTCGGCCGGCGGATCCTCACCATCCAGGCCGATGTCCGCGACGGGGCCGCCATGCGGAAGGCGGTGGCCGACGGCGTCGCGGAGTTCGGCAAGATCGACGTCGTGGTGGCCAACGCCGGTATCTGCGCGATGACGAAGGACCAGCCCCTGCAGGCGTGGGTGGACGTCAGCGGCGTCGACTTCGGCGGCGTGCTCAACACCCTCAACGCGGCGATTCCGCACCTCGGTGCCGGTGCCTCGCTGGTGGTCACCGGTTCCCTCGCCGCCCTGGTCAAGGGCGGCCCGAGCAAGGAGCCGGGCGGCGTGGCCTACGCCTGGGCCAAGCGCTCGCTCGTCTCGCTTGTCCATGACCTCGCGCTCGTGCTGGCGCCCCACTCCATTCGCCTCAACGGGGTGCACCCGACCAACTGCAACACCGACATGCTCCACCACGAGGCCATGTACCAGACGTTCCGGCCGGATCTGGAGCACCCCACGCGCGAGGACGCGACCGAGGCGTTCCCGGTGATGCAGGCCATACCGGTGCCGTGGGTGGAACCCTCGGACGTCAGCCAGGTGATCGTCTTCCTGGCCTCGGACGAGTCGCGCTACATCACCGGGCAGTTCATCAACTGCGACGCCGGAGGACATCTCAAAATCTGATCGAGCGGTATCCGGCTGCACAGCGCGGAGGAGGACTGATGCGCGTCGGTTTCGTCGGCCTGGGCGACCAGGGCGCGCCCATCGCCGCGCGCATCGCGGCGGCGGGGGTCGACTGCACGGTGTGGGCCCGCCGCCCCGAGACGCTCGACCCCTTCCGCGCCGGTCCGGCCCGGGTGGCCGACGCCCTCGCCGACCTCGGCGAGGGCGTCGACCTGCTCGGGACCTGCCTGTTCGACGTGGCCGGCACATGGGAGGTCCTCTTCGGGCCGGCCGGTGTCGCACCGGCGATGCCGGCCGGCGCGACGATCGCGGTGCACAGCACGATCTCGCCCGACGAGGTGCGGGCACTGGCCCGCGAGGCCGCGACGTACGGTCTGCACCTGCTGGACGCCCCGGTCAGCGGTGGCCGGATCCGCGCGGAGGCGGGCGAACTCATCACGATGGTCGGCGGCGAGCAGAGCACGTTCGCCCGCTTCGAGCCGCTGCTGCGGACGTTCTCCGCCGAGGTCGTGCACGTGGGACCCGTGGGTGCGGGCCAGCACGCCAAGTTGCTGAACAACGCCATGCTTGCCGCGCACCTCGCCCTCGCGGCGGACGCCTTCCGGATCGCCGAAGGCCACGGGATCGATCCCGTGGCCTTCGGAAAGGTGCTCGCGGGCGGCTCGGGCCGGAGCTTCGGCGTCGAAATGTACGCTCGTGCCGGCGGACTGGCGGCCGTCGCCCGGTCCCAGGCCCGGCCGACGCTCGGCAAGGACGTCGCACTGCTGGCCGACTCGATGGTGTCCGCCCGCGAGGGCGGGCTTCTGCTCTCGGCAGCCCGAGCGGCGATCGCCGGGCTCGACGCGGCCGCCGACGACTGAAGGACGACGCCGGCGGCCGCATTCGCGTGTCAGGAGCTGAGCGTGATGGCGCGCTCCGGGCAGTTGGTGGCCCCGGCGCGCGCCGCGGCCTCCAGCTCCGGGGGCACCGCCTTGTCGGAGCCGATGTCGCTGTAGCCGTCGTCGTCCACGGTGAAGACCTGCGGGGCGACCGCGTTGCAGCGCGCGTGACCGCTGCACTTGGCCGAGTCGACGGATGCTTTCATGTGCTGTGTCCTTTCCTGGGGGCGGCGGGGCGTGTGTCGGCCCCGCGCCGGGTGAGGTTCGAGTCGGTCAGGCCCCGGCGCCGACCTGCGGTGGCTGCGCCACGACGAGGGGGGTGTCGGCGTCGACCGGACCCACGGACCGCGCTCCGCCGGGATTGCCGAGCGGCGCCCCGTCGACCAGCGGAAGGGAGAAGAAGGCGGCGTTGTCGGCGATCGACGCCTGAAGGGCTTCCGGCACTTCCTGATCGAAGTAGACGGCGTCGTTCGGGCACACCGGTGCGCAGGCGCCGCAGTCGATGCATTCCTCCGGATTGATGTACAGGGCTCGGGCACCCTCGTAGATGCAGTCGACCGGACACTCGCGTACACACGCGCGGTCCTTGAGGTCGACGCACCTGGTGGTGATGACATACGGCATGACGGACTGCCTCCTCACGTTCGTGGCGCGAGCCGCGCCGCATCCGAAACCGCGTCGGCGCGCGCCCGGTCGACGACGTCGTGCATCTGGGTGAGCGAGGTGAGCTTGACGCGCGGTCGCCCGAGCGGTTCGCCCCTCGCCCGCTCGTGACGGTCGATCGACAGCCACGCGTTCCAGTCGACGGAGGCCGGAACACCACGGCGGATCCATGCCCGCACCTCGTCCGGCGCGGCACTCGCACGTCCGTTGAGCCGTCCCCGGCGCAGGTCGTCGAGAAGGGCCGTGACGGTGTTCTCGGCGTCCGACTTGTTCGTGCCGATCACCCCCGAGGGCCCGCGTTTGGCCCAGCCGACGACATACTCACCGGTCAGGGCCACGCTGTCGGGGCCCACCAGCCGGCCGGCGACGTTGCGCAGGACGCCGGTGTGCGGATCCAGCGGAAGGCCCTCGACCGGGCGCGCGCGATAACCGACCGCGCGTATGACGAGGTCACAGGGCAGCACCTCGTGCCGGTGGGTCGGCCGCGCGACGACGCGCCCGTCCAGATCGGCTTCCAGTACGTTGTGCGCGGTGCGGACCGCGCTCACGCGCTCGCCCGCAGGATCACCCAGGAGTTCGACGGGCGAGCGCAGGAAGCGGAGTTCGATGCGCCGGCTGCCCGGCGAGGCCGGGCGCCGGGAGAACTCGGTGAGCAGCGCCAGCCGCCGTGCCGCCGGTGAGTCGGCCCCGTGAGCGGCCAGCTCCCGGGCACTGTGCGGGTCGAGCTGGAGCTCGGCCGGATCGACGACGACATCCACGCCGTCGAGCCGGCCCAGCTCCAGCAACTCCGGTGTGCTGAAGGCGGACTGGACCGGGCCGCGCCGGCCGAGCACGCTCACCCGGCGCAGCGATGAGGAGGCGAGCGCGTCGATCGCCCGGTCAGAGGCGTCGGTTGTGCGAAGGGTCTCCTCGGGCAGTACGAGCATACGTGCCACGTCGAGCGCGACATTGCCGTTCCCCACGACCACGGCATGGGAGCCGCCCAGGTGGAACCTCCGGTGCGCGTGGGCCGGGTGGCCGTTGTACCAGCAGACGAAGTGCGTGGCCGGATGCGATCCGGACAGGTCCTCGCCGGGGATGCCCAGCCGTGCGTCGAGTTCGGTGCCCATCGCGTACACGACCGCCGTGAACCGTTCGAGCACCTCGGCGCGGGTGATCGCCTCGCCGAACTCGACGCCGCCGAAGAAGCGGACAGCGGGATGCGCGGCCGTGCGCTCGAAGACGCGGGCCACAGACTTGATCTTGGGATGGTCGGGTGCGACGCCGGCTCGCACCAGCCCGTAGGGGGTCGGCAGGCAGTCGAAGAGATCGACGGCCATGCCCGCGCGCACGAGGTGATCGGTCGCGTAGAACCCTGACGGGCCGGCGCCTATGACGGCGATTCGGGGCGGGGGAGTCTGGGCCACGGCTCGGACCTTTCCGGCGACGACGTCGAGCGGAACCTGAACCGTTCCGGGCTTCGAAGGGGCTGTGGTGCACCATACCGTATCAATTACGGGAAGCTCCCTCCAGTGGTGGTGCGCAGTGCTGTCGGCCGAAGTCCGGGCGTGTTGGCGCAGCGGGCTCCCACGTCCTTGCCCCGATGTGGCGAGGTAGTTACAGTAGGGCTATCGGTATCGTCGATGAGGACGGAGGGCCACTATGCGGGCCCCTCTCGCGGTCGAACGTCTCGGGCAGGTGAACCTGTTCACGCGGTCCTTGGACGCGGAGCTGACTCTGCAGCAGGACGTTTTCGGCGCACGGGTTCTCCGGCGGTGGGGGGACGGGCCGGCGGGCAGCAGGCATGCCCTGGTCCTGATCCATCGCACCGGTGTCGAGACGTTCGCCCCGACCGCGCCGGGCGGGGCCGTCGCACTCCGGTCCGACGGCAACGGCTGGGATTCGCTGCAGTGGCAGGTGTCCTCCCTGGGCGATGCCGTCACGGCGCTGCGAGAGCACGGCGTCCGGGTCGGCGAAGACGCCGACGGCCGCGCCTTCGTGCGCCCAAAGGACATGCACGGCCTGGCGATCGGGCTCACTGACCGCCGCGCCGAGAGCCATGACCGCGACCTCGTGGACCGCGAACCCGCCTTCTGGTCGGACGAACATGCCCTCGGGCTCGTGGGCGGCGCGACCGTCAAGGTGGTCGCGGCACAGCCGGAGAAGGCCGCCGCCGATCTCGCCGCGCTGGTGGGCCGGGAGGCGTACGTCGTCGAGCGACGGCACCTGAACATGGCCGGGCACGGAGTGCGGTTCGACGACCATGCCGTCGAGTTCGTCGGCTCGGCGACCGGCTCGCGGGCGGACCTCGCCGGCGGCCATCTCGTCGAGCGCGGGGAGCGGATCTTCTGCCTGACCTTCACGGTGCGGGATCTGCTCGCGGCGCGGACGTTCCTGGTGGGAAGGGATGTGCGGTTCGAGCAGTTCGGCCGGCACAGTCTCCTCCTCGCCCCGGTCGACGCCGGGGGAGCGCGCATCGAGATCACCGACACCGACTGAGCCGCCTCCGCGTGTGATCGCGGAGTTCAGGCGAGGTGGGTGACACCTTGCTGACTGGAATGTGGAGGACCGCATGCTGCCACCTGATGCCCAGATCGTCTCCGTGGACGACCACGTCATCGAGCACCCGAACGTCTGGACCGACCGCCTGCCCAAGAAATACCGGGAGGCCGGCCCCCGGATCGAGCACCGGCCGGACGGCAGCGACGTATGGATCTATGAGGGCGCGCTCGCCGGCACACTGGCCCTCAACGCGGTGGCCGGCAAGGATCCCAAGGACTTCGGGCTCGATCCGCGCAGCTACGACGACATGCTTCCGGGCTGCCACGACATCCACGACCGCATCCGGGACATGGACCTCGAGGGCGTCTGGGCCCAGATGTGCTTCCCGAACATGGGCGGATTCGCCGGCAGCGGATTTGCGAAGTCGAAGGATCTCGACCTCGCGGCCGCGTGCGTCCGGGCCTACAACGACTTCATCCTGGACGAGTGGTGCGCGGCCTATCCCGAACGTCAGATTCCGCTGGTGATGGTGCCGTACTGGAACGTCGAGCAGAGCGTGGCCGAGATCGAGCGGACAGCGGCCAAGGGTGCCAAGAGCGTGACCTTCCCGGAACTGCCCGACCGGCGGGATCTGCCGTCATGGCACAGCGACCACTGGGACCCGGTGCTCGCGGCCGCCGCCGCCCACGACCTGCCGCTCTCGCTGCACTTCGGGTCGGGCGGTAGCCCGCAGGCCTCACCGGAGGCGATGAGCACGAACTTCACCGTGGGCATCTCGCTGTTCGGCCTCAACTCGATGTCCGCGACCGCGGAACTGCTGCTCTCGCCCGTCTTCCACAAGCACCCGAACCTCAAGGTCGCGCTGTCCGAGGGCGGGATCGGCTGGATGCCGTACATGCTTGAGCGCATCGACGTGGTGTGGGAGCGGCACCGCTGGTACAACGACGTCAACAAGGACGTCCGTCCCTCGGAACTGTTCAAGGACCACGTCTACGGGTGCTTCATCTCCGACCGGGCCGGTGTGTTCACACGCCATCTGATCGGCGTGGAGAACATCATGTTCGAGAGCGACTACCCGCACTCCGACAGCAACTGGCCCCAGACCCGCAAGTTGCTCGAGAACGTCATGCTCGACGTTCCGGACGACGAGGTCCGCCTGATGGTGGAACTCAACGCCCGCCGTCTGTACAACTTCCCGCGCTCCCACGCCTGAGGCACAGCACCGCCCCGCCCGGCCACCGACATGTGAGGGGACAGTGTCGGTGGCCGGGCGGGGCTGCGTCTGACGCCCGCGGCTGCGCCGTACTTGAAGAGCGGCGCGGGCCGACGGGTGCGCCGTGCACGCACCGGAAAGGCACGTCCGCGAGGAGTCACAGCGTGATGCCGACCAGCTTGGTGTCGAGGTACTCGTCGATGCCCTGCGGTCCGCCCTCGCGACCCAGCCCGCTGTGCTTCGTGCCGCCGAACGGCGCGGCGGCGCTCGTCGGGTTGATGTCGTTGATCCCCACGATGCCGAAGCGCAGCGCCTCGGTGACCCGCAAGGCGCGGGAGAGGTTCTCGGTGTAGACGTACGCCGCGAGACCGTAGGCCGTGTCATTGGCCATGGCGATGGCCTCGTCCTCGTCGTCGAAGGCGATGACCGGGGCGATCGGGCCGAAGGTCTCCTCGTGGTAGATGTCCATCCGTGGTGTCACGTCGGTCAGGATGGTGGGGGCGAAGAACCGGCCGCCCGGCAGGCGCGGGTCGGTGAGCCGTTCGCCGCCGGTCAGCACCTTCGCTCCGTGCCCGACGGCGTCTGCCACCTGCCGCCGCATCTTCGTCATGGCGGCCTCGTCGATCAGCGGGCCGATGCTGACGTCCTGGTCGAGCCCGTTGCCGGCCTTCATCGCGCTCACCCGCTGGACGAGGACGTCGAGGAAGTCGTCGACCAACTCCCGCTGGACGAACACCCGGTTGGGGCAGATGCACGCCTGACCGGTGTTGAGGAATTTCACCAGGCCGAGGCCCTTCGCGGCGCGCCGCGGGTCGGCGTCGCCGAAGACCAGGAACGGGGCGTGACCGCCGAGTTCGAGCGACACCCGCTTGACGGTCTGCGCGGCCTTGGCGCCCAGCATCATGCCGACCTCGGTCGACCCGGTGAACGTCAGCTTGCGGACGGCCGGGCTGTCCAGCAGGGCGTCGCCGACCGGCGCCGGGTCGCTCGTGGTGACCAGGTTGACGACACCCGCGGGCAGGCCTGCGTCGTGCAGCACCTGGAAGACCGCGACGGCGCACAGCGGGGTCTGCTCCGCCGGCTTGAGCACGATCGTGCACCCCGCGGCGATCGCCGGTGCCACCTTGCGTGTGATCATGGAGACCGGATAGTTCCATGGAGTGATCGCGGCGACCACGCCGACCGGCTGACGCATCGTCATGAAGCGGTGGCCGGCCCGCGAACTCGGGATGGTCGCGCCATAGACCCGCTTGGCCTCCTCGGCGTACCAGCTCAGGAAGTCCGCGGCGTAGCGCACCTCGTTGCGGGCCGCCTTCAGCGGCTTGCCCTGCTCCTTGGTCATGAGGACGGCGAGGTCCTCCGCGCGCTCCAGCATCAACGCGTGCGCGCGCTCTAGGTACGCCGCCCGCTCGTAGGCGGTCGTGCGCGACCACGAGGCGAACGCCGCCGCGGCGGAGTCGACCGCGCTCCGCGCCTCGGACGCCGATCCGTCCGAGGCCGCGCCCAGCACGGACCCGTCGGCGGGGTTGAACACGTCGAACTCCCGGCCCAAGGCGGCTGCCCGCCACGTTCCGTCGATGTACAGCGTGGCCGCGGAGGTCGACCGGGCGGAGTTCTCGGCAGTCATGGAGCGGGCCTCCAGATGGAAGTCGGATGGGCTTTACGGTATACCTTTCGGGATGCCTTGTCAGTGCGTGTGACCAGCATTTTCCGATGTCGCGGGTGTGACGTTTGCCGCGTTGTCGGGCGGCTCGGGAATTGAGATGGTTGGTGGACCATCAATCTGTTCGCCCGAGCCTCACGCTCGATGGCACCCCTTCGATGGGAACTCCATGACCGTCGAGCGCAATCACGTGGGCCTGTCCATGCCTTCGCTGACGCACGAGTGGGATGCCGATCTCGCCTCGGCGAACCCGCTCCGTTTCCCCGGCTACGACGCTCCGGCCCCGCAGGACGAGTCCGTCCGTACGGGTGTCGCCGAGCATCCCCGTGGTCCCCTCGTGGTGATCGAGTGCCGGTTCGACCGGCACGGCGGCACGATGGGTGTGGCCGCCGGTGAACGCATCGTGCGCGCTTTCGACCGAGCCCGAGAGGAGCGGCTGCCGGTCGCCGCGTTCGTGGCCAGCGGCGGTGCGCGGCTGCAGGAGGGCCTGGTCTCGCTGACCCAGATGGCGCGCACGGCCGGCGCTGTCGGGCGCCTTCGCCGCGCCGGCCTGCCGTTCGCCGCGGTGCTGCGGCCGCACACGACCGGCGGCGTCTACGCGTCCTGGGCCTCCCTCGCCGACGTCCTCGCCGCCGAGCCCGGGGCCACGATCGGATTCGCCGGTCCCCGGGTGGTCGCGCAGGTGACCGGCTCCTTCCCGCCCGCCGACTCGCACACCGCGCAGGCCGCCTACACGCAGGGGCGGGTCGACGCACTCGTCGGACCCGAGGCCCACTGGGTGTGGCTGGGCGACGCGCTGTACGGTCCCGGGCCGGCGCTGCGACTCCCGCCCGGGCGTCCGCTGCCGGCTCCCCGCAAGCCGATGCCCCGCGACCCCTGGGCCGCCGTCCTGCACGCGCGGGATCCCCGCCGCCCCTCGGGGCTGGAGTGGAGTGCCCTGCTGACCGAGGGCTGGGTGGAGCTGCGGGGAGGCGACCCGGCCGTCCGGGCCGGCCTGGCCGTCATGGCGGGCGAACGCCTCGTCGTCGTGGCGATGGACCGGCACAGCCGACCTGACGCGGCCGCGCGCGTACTCCCGGCCGGATTCCGCCTGGCCCAGCGCGCGTTCGACCTCGCCGAACGGTTGCGGCTGCCGGTGCTCACCTTGATCGACACTCCCGGCGCCGAGCCCGGACCGGCGGCCGAGGCCGACGGTGTGGCCGGTGAGATCGCCCGGACGCTGCTGGCGATGTCCGGCCTGACCGTGCCCACGGTGGCCGTGTGCGTCGGGGAGGGCGGCAGCGGAGGAGCCATGGCCTTCGCGTACACCGACCGCCTGTTCCTGCTGGAGGGATCGGTGTTCTCCGTCATCGGTCCGGAGCCGGGAGCCGCGGTCCTCTTTCGCGACGCGTCCCGGGCGGCGGAGCTGGCGCGGTCGTTCCGGCTGACCGCCGTGGAACTCGCACGGCTCGGGGTGGTCGACGACGTGCTCCCGGACGGTGACGTGGGCGCGGTCCGGTCCGCGGTCCTCGTGGCCCTGCGCGAGGCGCACCCCGGCGAGCGGGACGCACGCATGGACAGGCTCGCCCGCAGCCACCTGCGAAGGCCCTCGATGATGTGCCGCCCGGAGTGAGTCCGGGCGGACGGCGCACGACCCGGCACACCGTGAAAGGAATGGTGGGATGAGCACTGCGATGTTCCTGGCCTGGAGCAGCCCGGCGGGCCCCGAGGCGGAGGACGAGTTCAACGACTGGTACGTCAACACGCATGTCCCGCAGGTGCGCGAGGCCGTCCCGGCCGTCACGGCCGTGCGCCGCTATGCGGTCCTGGGCACCGGTGAGGAGTCCGGACCCCGGCGGTACCTGTGCTGCTACGAGCTGAGTGACGCCGATGCGGCGAGCGCGGCGCAGGCGCTGGCCGCGGCCTTCGACAACGGCCGGTTCGACATGTCCCCGGCGATGGACACGACCACCGCGCCACCCGACCTGCAGTTCCTCGTCCCGGTCGACTGACCCCTCGGTCCGATGTGCCGCGCCGGCATGTCCGGGCGCTGCGCAAGATGAGACTGTAAGCCTTACGATAAGCAATACGGAAGGGTTACCCGTCGGAGGGACGGTCGTGCGGAAGCAGGCGAAGAAGACCGGTGACTTCGGCATCGGCATGATGATCCACGCGGTCCACATGACCGATGACGTCACGAAGCTCAACCAGTTCTACGAGGACGTGTTCGGCGGCCTGGTCTACATGGGCGTCGACGAGCCCAACTTCCTCCCGCCGGAGGACAGGTGGGCCGGACTGATCATGATCAGCGACCTGTGCATCGAGACGATGGCACCCAACACGCCGGTCGATGCGACCAAGCCGGTCGGGAAGTTCTACACCAAGTTCGGTCAGCACCTGCACTCGGTCGGCTACCTGGTGGACGACCTGGTCGGGCTGGGCAACCGGATGATCGGGAAGGGCCTTTACATCGGCAGGCCGGGCGGCGGCCAGATTGAGGAGATGGACCCCGACACGCAGTACTTCTACCCGAGCCCACGCGACACCGCGGGCCTCATGGTCGAGCTGTGCAAGGTCCACATGCCGGACGACCCGCGCGAGCTCGGAACCTGGTCCTCACAGCGCAAGTTCTGGGAGACCAGCCACCCGCTCGGCATCAAGCGCATGCTGTACGTGACCCTCGGGGTGAAGGACCTCGAATCGGCGGTGAAGACCTACGTCGACGTCATGCAGGCCGTGCCGATCGCCGAGGGCGTCGACGACGGCGGGCAGTACAAGTTCGCGACCGTCCACCTCGGCGACTGCCTGCTCCAGCTCGCCGAACCGCTCGGGCCTCACTCGCCGCTGGGCAGGCACGTCGCTCAGTGGGGCAACATGATCTACTCGATCACCTTCCGGGTCAACGACCTGGACTCGGCTCAGAAGTGGCTGAACGGCAAGGGCATCAGGACCTCCCGCCCGCGCCCCGGCCTGCTCGCCGCCGACCCGCAGGACACCTTCAACGCGCCGTACTTGTTCACCACGGACGTACTGGAGGGCGATCCGTTCGAGGAGTGATCCCGCGTATGCGGCGGGCCCGTGCGGAGTCCCTCCGCACGGGCCCGACATTGTCCGGGTACGCAAAGGCGCGTCACTCGGCGGTGATGAGGGCGCAGCCGGAGAACGGGCCGACGGCGTTGCTCACCACGCCGGCCGTCGGCCGGCCCGGCAGCGCGCGCTCACCCGCCGTACCGCGCAGTTGACGGGTGACCTCGATGAAGTAGTTCGCGCCGTGCCGGCGTCCGATGTTGCAGGCGCCGCCGTCGGTGTTGGTCGGGATGACCCCGTCGGCCCGGGTGTGCCCGGACGACACGAACGGACCGCTCTCGCCGATGCCGCAGAAGCCGAGCGCCTCCAGCCACTGCAGTGCGATGAAGGAGAAGCCGTCGTACAGCCCCGCCACGCCCACGTCCGACGGCTTCAGGTCCGTGCGCGACCACATGCGCCGGGCGGCCCGGAACGGGGACGACTGCGTCATGTCCTCGACCAGGCTGAAGTCGCTCTCCTGGGTGGTGCCCATCGCCCAGGACTCGAAGAACACCGGCTTCTGGCGCAGGTCGCGCGCCCGCTCCTCGGTGGTGAAAATGAGTGCCGAGCTTGAGTCGACCGGGTAGTCGCAGTCCAGCAACCGCAGGGGCGCGGCGATGTAGCGCGCGCTCAGGTAGTCGTCGATGGTGAGCGGTTCGGTGAAGAAGGACTCGGACGGGTTGGCGATCGCGTACTCGCGCTGGGCGACGGCGAAGGCGCCGAAGTCCTCTTCCTTGGTGCCGTACATCGCCATGTGCCGCTGCATGTACAGCCCGGCCCAGTGGGAGCCGGTGAAGGAGCCGTAGGGCATGGTGAACTGGAAAGGCCCGGGCGCGCCGCGTTCCATGCCCGGGACCAGCGAACTGCCACCCGCCGCGCCCGCGCGATGCACGGTGCGCAGGGTCAGGACCGTCTCGGCGCTGCCGGAGGCGATGGCGGCGATGGCGTGCTGCGCGGCCATCGAGTAGGCGGCGCCGTCGACCGACCCGGAGTAGAACGCCAGGTCGGGGATGCCCAGCATCGCCGCGGTGTGTGTCGCCGACACGTACTGGTGCGGAAAGCTGTGCACGACGACGCCGTCGATGTCGGCCGGCTTGACACCGGCATCCTCCATCGCGGCGATGGACGCCTGGGCGGTGAGGGTGTCCAGCGACAGGCCGGTGTCACGGCCCACCGTCGAGTAGCCGACGCCGACGATCGCGACGCGCTGTTTCTTGGGCACGGGAGTCCTTTGGGGGTGGTTGTCGGTCAGGCCCGTACCAGACGGAAGACGGGCAGGTCGATCTCGTCGCTGAGGGCGCGGAAGCACACCTCGACCGGATCACCCACGTTCACGCCGTCGGCCGGGAGATCGACGATGTTGGTCAGGAGCTTCAGCCCCGGTCGGTCGTCGAGTTCGACCACGGCGATGCACAACGGGAGCTTGTCGGCGAAGGAGGGGTGGAACGCCTGCGTCGCCGTCGTGTAGCTGTAGACGGTCCCGCGGCCGGACACCTCGGCTCCGCCGAGGTCGAAGGAAAGGCAGGAGTGGCACACCGGCTCGGGCGGATGCTGGTAGGTGCCGCAGGCCGAGCAGCGCTGGATCATCAGCTCATGGCGGCGGGCGGCTTCCCAGAAGAAGCTGGTCAGCTCGTCCGGAGCGGGCAGCAGGGGCGGTGACTCGGTCATGCCCGGTCTCCCTGTCGGTAGGCCTGTCGGTAGGGGGAACGCATTGCTAGCGTGTCATACAGTAAGCCATGCCGTATCCTCGTCGAGGTCTCTGGTCGCCCTCTCGAGCGCCTCGCGCTCAGACTCCCGGTGAGGATCGAATCGTGCCGAACGAAAAGCGGCAGACGACCCGGCACCGTCGCAAGCGCGGGTCGATCAGTGCCGACGAAATAGTGGAGGGCGCCTTCGCGGTCGCTCGTCGGCGCTCCCTGGACCAACTGAGCATGCCGTCTCTCGCCGAGCATCTGGGCATCGGTGTGACCAGCCTCTACTGGTACTTCCGAAAGAAGTCCGACCTGCTCGGCGCGATGACGGACGTCGCGGTCGACCGGTTCCTCACCCGGATGCCCGCGGTACGTACCGAGGACAGCTGGCAGCGGGCCATGCTTGAGCATTTCACCGCGCAGCGCACCGTCCACCGGGAGGACGAGGTTCTCTCCGACCTGCTGCTGACCCGGACGTCCAGCTACGGCGCCGAGGCGACGCGGCGGACGATGGAGCTGATCGAGGCCATGGTCGGCAAGCTCGTCGACGCCGGGTTCACCCCTGACGCCGCCATGCTGGCGTACAACGCCTTCTCGGTGTACACGCGGGGCCACATCATCCACGACCGCCTCCTGCGCCGGTCGAACACGCCCACCCTGGACCAGCGGCAACAGCGCATGACCGACTGGTCCTCGATGCCGGTCCTGGCGAGTCTGCTCGACCGGCATCCGCTCGCCGGCACCACGGACGAGGACTTCGCCTTCTCGGCCGCCCGGTTGCTGTGCGGCTTCGAGGTGGCGCTCGCCGAGCAGGGCGAGCAGACCTGACCCGCCGGGCCGACCGGGCGTGGGTCAGAGGTTGAATCGCTGGGTCAGAGGTTGAACCGCAGCGCGCCGTCGATGCGGATCACGGTGCCGTTGAGATAGTCGTTCTCGGCGATGTGCACGGCGAGCCGGGCGTATTCGTCGGCGTGTCCCATGCGCTTGGGGTTGGGCACCCCCGGCCCCCATTTGGCCTGTGCCTCCTCTTCGGTCATGCCGTAGGCGGGCGTGAAGAAAGTGCCGGGGGCGATGCACATGACGCGCACCCCCGCGGGGACGAGGTCCCGTGCCGCGGTGAGGGTGAGCCCGATGACGCCACCCTTGGCCGCGGAGTAGTCGCTCTGCCCCGCCAGGCCCTCGAAGCCGGCGATGCTCGCGGTGGAGACGACGACGCCGCGCTGGCCGGAGTCGAGCGGTTCGTTGTGGGTCATCGCCGCGGCGGCCTTGCTCATCACGCGGTAGGTGCCGGTGAGGAAGATGTCCATCGTCCGGGCGAAGATGTCGGCCGAGTACGGGATGCCGTCCCGGCCGACCATCCGGCGCCCGGCCGCCGGACCGCCGTGGACGATGACGGCCGTGCGCAGCGGCCCCAGCTCGGTCGCGGCGGCGACCGCCTGGTCCACCGACTCGTCCTTGGTGACGTCGGTGGGCACGAAGACCACGGCGTCGCCGAGTTCGGCGGCCAGGGCCTTGCCCTTGTCCTCGGCGCGGTCGGCCACCACCACCTTCACGCCGGCCTCCACCAGGCGGCGGGTGGTCGCCTCGCCGAAGCCGCCGGCGCCGCCGGTCACGAGTGCGGACGATCCGGAAAGATCCACGATTCCTCCTGGGGAAGACGCGCCCCGGCGGCGTTCCGTCGGGCGGCGGCGGGTCGATGCCCCGACTGGAAACAGCAGGGTTCGATTCACCGGAAGTACTGTACTGTTGCAGCAACAGTATTGACTACTGTTTCGCGTCGGCCATCAGGGCGCCGCGGACCCGAGGCCATCACCCCAGAGAGGTGCACGTGTCCGCTCCAGTCATCGTCAGCGCAGTACGCACTGCCATCGGCACCGCCCGCAAGGGCACTCTCGCCAACACCGACGGCGAGACCCTCGCCTCGGCGATCGTCGAGGAGACGGTGCGCCGATCGGGGCTCGAACCCCAGCGGTTCGACGACATCCTGCTCGCGGAGAGTCAGTACGGAGGCGGTGACCTGGCGCGCTACGCCGCCGTCGTGAACGGCATGCTGGACGTGCCCGGCGTCGCGCTCAACCGGCACTGCGCCGGCAGTCTCACCTCCATCGGCCTGGCGGCCGCGTCGGTGCAGTCCGGCATGGAGTCGGCGCTCGTGGCCGGTGGTGTGCAGGCGACCTCGATGGCGCCGCGGCTCAGGCAGCGGGTCGCCGGCACGGCCGACGAGTACGCCGACTGGTATCCCGCGTCGCACCCGAACTCGCCCGAGGCGCCCAACTTTGACATGTCGATCTCGGTCGGCTGGAACACCGCCAAGGCCGTCGGCATCACCCGCGAGGAACAGGACGCCTGGGCCTGCCGGTCGCACCAGCGCGCGGTCGCGGCGATCGACGCCGGCAAGTTCGCCGACGAGATCGTGCCGCTCAAGTTGGACGGCCCGGGCGGCGCCCCGGTCGAGTTCGCCGTGGACGAGCACCCCCGGCGCGACACCTCGTTGGCGAGGCTGGCCTCGCTGAAGGTGCTGCACCCCGAGATCCCGGGCTTCTCCATCACCGCGGGCAACTCCAGCGGCATCAACGACGCCGCCGCCGCGGTGGCCGTGACCGGCGCGGAAGTGGCCTTTGACGAGGGGCTCACGCCACTGGCGAAGATCCTCGCCTGGGGCGCGGCCGGGGTCGACCCGGCGCTGATGGGCTTCGGGGCGCTGCGCGCGGCCGACAAGGTGCTGCGGCGAGCCGGACTGACGTACGCCGATGTGACGCTGTGGGAGATCAACGAGGCGTTCGCCGCCGTCCCGATCGCCGCCTGCAAGGAGTTCGGGCTGGACGAGGAGCGGGTGAACTTCAGCGGCAGCGGGTGCAGCCTCGGCCACCCGGTGGCCGCGTCCGGTGCCCGCATGGTCGTCACGCTCGTGCACGAGCTGCGGCGGCGCGGCGGCGGTCTCGGGCTCGCGACCATGTGCGCCGGTGGCGGCCAGGGCGGCGCGGTCCTCATCGAGGTCTGAATCGGCTGAACGGTCACCTCGAAATTCCCTACTGTAAGTCATACGGTATAAGGAGTGGCCGACGGTGGGTCGGCCGGTCCCAGCATCGAGGAGTCGCCCGATGGGGCTTGCCATCACCGAGGAACACCAGGCGCTCGCGGCCGTCGTCCGCTCCTTCGCCGCCGATCAGCGGGTCAGGAGCGGCGCGCGCGCCGCGCTGGACGCGGACGCTCCCGCCGTACCCGAGACGTGGAAGCGGATCGGCGACCTGGGCTGGCTGAGCCTTCACCTGCCGGAGCAGGCGGGCGGCTCCGGCTTCGGCCTTCCCGAACTCGCCGTCGTCGTCGACGAACTGGGTCACGCGATCACGCCCGGCCCGCTGCTGGCCACCGCCACCGCCTCCGCAGTCCTGTCCGCGACCGGGGGCGACTCGCTGCACGAGTTCGTCACCCGGCTGGGCAACGGCTCGGCCGTCGCCGGACTCGGGCTCACAGCCGGACTGACCCGCGACGACGACGGCGCGTACAGCGGCGAGCTGACGGTGCTCGCCGGGCGATGGGCCGACGTGCTGCTCCTCGCGGCCGGCGACGACCTGCTGATGGCCCCCACCACCGACGCGGCGGTCGACGTGGTCCCGGTGAAGGGCCTGGATCCGTCGCTGGGGCTCGCCAAGGTCTCCGTCACCGGGCTGGTCCCGGCCGACGGCCATGTCCTCGCCGGCGCCCTCGGCCCGGCGGCCGCGGTGTTCCGGACGCTGGCCGCCGCCGAGGCCGCCGGCGGGGCGCGGGGCTGCCTGGACCTCGCGCTGGAATACGCCCGGGTACGAGAGCAGTTCGGCCGGACCATCGGCAGCTTCCAGGCCGTCAAACACCACCTGGCCGACATGCTGGTCGCCGTCGAGCTGGCCACCGCGCTCGCCTGGGACGCGGCCCGAGGAGCGGCCGCCCCGGCCGAAGCGGAGCTGGCGGCCGCGGCGGCGGCCGGCCTGGCCCTGCGCAGCTACCAGGAGTGCGCGCACAAGGCCGTCCAGATCTTCGGCGGCATCGGCTTCACCTGGGAGCACGACGCCCACCTCCACCTCAGGCGCGCGGCGGCGCTCCGGGCCGTGGTGGCCGCCCTGGGCTCGGCCGAGGACGACGTCTACGAAGCCACCCACGCCGGCGTACGGCGGCAGTTCGCGGTCGAACTGCCCGAGGAGGCCGACGCCTATCGTGCCGAGGCCCTTGCCTTCCTCGACCGGTACCGCGCCGCTCCGGAGGAAGAACGCCGGGCGCTGCTCGTGTCCTCGGGATACCTGGTGCCGCACTGGGCCGAGCCGTTCGGACGCGGGGCGGGCGCGATCGAGCAGCTCGTCCTGGAGGAGGAGCTGGCCGGGATCGAGATGCCCTCGCTGGGCATCGGCGGATGGGTGCTGCTGACGCTCACCCAGACCGCGGACCAGGAACAGATCGAGCGGTGGATCACCCCGAGCCTGCTCGGCGAACTGCGGTGGTGCCAGCTGTTCAGCGAACCGGACGCCGGCTCCGACGCGGCCGCCGTGCGAACCCGCGCCGAACGCGTCGAGGGCGGCTGGCGGGTGACCGGCCAGAAGGTGTGGACCAGCGGCGCGCAGGACTGCAACCGGGGCCTCGCGACGGTACGGACCGACTCAAAGGCGCCCAAGCACCGGGGTATCACGGCGATGGTCGTCGACCTCACCGCGCCCGGCGTCGAGATCCGGCCGCTGCGCGAGATCACCGGGGACGCGCTGTTCAACGAGGTCTTCTTCGACGACGTGTTCGTCCCCGACGCCGACATCGTCGGTGAGCCGGGCGGCGGCTGGAAGGTCGCCCGGGCGACTCTCGGCAACGAGCGGGTGACGATCGGCGGCGGGTCGCCCGAGCGCCTGTCGGCCTTCGAACTGACCGACCTCGCGCTGCGGCACGGCGCGCTCGATGCCGAAAGCCGGCGGGCGATCGCCCGGCTCATCGTCGAGGAGCAGGCGATGCGGGTGATCAACCTGCGGCAGGCGACGCGTGCCGTCACCGGGGCGGGGCCGGGCGCGGAAGGCAACGTGACCAAGCTGCTGTCGGCCGAGCACGCCCAGCGCGTGAGCGAGCTGGCGCTGCGGCTGTGCGGCACGGCCGCCGTCACCGGGGACGAACCGGAGATCGCCGTGGAGTACCTGTTCGACCGGTGCCTGACGATCGCCGGCGGCACCTCGGAGATCACCCGCAACGTCATCGCCGAACGCATACTCGGCCTGCCCCGCGACCCACTGGTGCGCTGACCGGGCCGGGAGCGTCACATGGCGGGCCCGTCCCCGGTCACCGGGGACGGGCCCGCCATGTGACGACGTCACTCGAGCTCGACGACGGCCTTCCCGGGAGCGATCTGGTTGCCGTCCTGGTCCTCGGTCCACACGTCGAGGTCGACCAGGCGCACGCCGTCCTCGACGCGCACCGCGGTGACCCTGCCGCGTGCGCAGACGGTCATGCCGCGTGTGTTGACGGCCCGGAACCGGCAGCGCAGCGACACGATTCGGCCGGCGCCGCCGAGCCAGTCGCGCACCAGGTTGTGCAGGTAGGCCCACTGCAGATTGCCCATCCCGAAGGCCCCCGAGTAGCCGGCGGCCCGCCCGGCCTCCTCGTCCATGTGGATCGGGACGAACTCGTCGTTCACGGCCGCGTAACGGTTCCAGTGGGCGAAATCGGTCGTGCGGGTGAACTCCGGCAGACTGTCGCCGACGGCCGGACTGAGTATGGTGGTCATGATTCCTCGACGCGGTCAGTAGCGGATGAGAGTCGTACGGCTGCGCTTGACGAGCTTGCCGTCCTGGTTCGTCCAGGTGTCCTCGGTGACGGTGAACAGCATCAGACCGAGCCGGCCGGGGCGCTCGGCGTACGACATCAGCCGGTTCTCCGAGGTGATCACGTCACCCGGCCGCATCGGCACGCCGTAGTCGGCCTCCAGGCCCCCGTTCAGCTGGAACTCCAACGGCGGCGGAGTGATACCGAGCATGCGCTCGAGGGAGCCGGGATCGTTCTCCTTCCCGCCGGACGGAGCCGCGCTCTGCAGCGCCGCCAGCCAGGCGAAGGGGTTGAAGTCCTCCGGTGCGGTGATCCCGCCGTGGCGCGGCTTCGCGGCGGTCTCCGCCTCGATGAAGCGCTCGGGCGGGGCGTCGGGGTAGTAGACGGCCAGCGCCCAGCGGCGGATGTCCGACTCGGAGACGGGGAAGGAGACGCGGCGGGACAGGGTGCGGCCGACGGCCGCCAGCATCTCGCCGGAGATGTGACTCACCGCGGCCTGCGCTGGTTTCGTGGTGTCCGTCATGACTGCACTGCTCCTGTGGGGTTACGGTGCCCGTTCGGCAGGAAGGCCTTGCTGGCGGGGTACGCCGGCCGGAGCAGGCCCAGCACGTCATCTGCCATGCGGGTCACCTCTCTTCGGTCTGTGGTGTGGACGGCATGGGGTGGCTCAGGCGAGGCGCTCGACGAAGGCGCGCAGCTGCCGCAGGCTGCGGCACTCCACCACCTCGTCGCAGTACCCGGCGTACCGACCGATCACGGAGTCGCCGCTGTCCCAGGCGGCCCGTGGCTCGGGGTTGAGCCAGAACAGGTGCCCGCAGCGGCCGGCGATCCTGCCGAGCGCGTCGGCGCGCGGTGCGTGGTAGTTGGAGCGGGCGTCGCCCAGGACCAGGACCGTGGTGCGGGCGCGCAGCTCACCGGCGTGATCCCGGCTGAAGGTCTCGATGGCGTTGCCGTAGTCCGAGCGGCCGTCCAGCCAGACGCCGAGCCCGAGCCGGTTGATCTCGCTCGCCACCTCCAGCACGTTCGCGGACCGCTCGATCAGGTCGGTCACCTCGTCGAGGCCGTCGGCGTGCCGCGCCTGATCCGCCGTCTCGTCGACGTGGCGGGCAACGACCGGGCCTCGGTCGCCGCGTTCGCCCGGTCGAGTCAGCCACGCGCCGGAACGGCCGATCTCGCGGCGATCACCACTCGCTGCCTGGTCGTGGAGGGTGGCGCCGACCGCGGCGGCCCGGCCGAGCAGGTCGCCGCAGCGCTACCACGCTGCTCGCGGGTCGTCCTGAAGGGTGTCGACCACTTCGCGATTCCGCGTGACATCGGATGCGTCGACTCCGTACTCCGCTTCCTCGACGGGGACTGACCCCGTGGGGCGGGGTGTCACTCGCCGAACTCCTTCAGGGCGAGAGCGATGTCGCTCTCGTTCTTGAGAAGTACCGGAAGGGTGTCGGCGAGCAGTTCGGTCGTGACGTCGTCGGCGCCGAGCAGGACGAGGGTGCGCGCCCAGTCCAGGGTCTTCGCCACGGACGGCTTCTTCCGCAGTTCCAGCGAGCGCAGCGACCGCACCAGTTGGCCGACCCTGCCGGCGAGGACCGCCTCGATGCCGGGGACCTGCGCCAGCACGATGTCCCGCTCGTGCTCCGCGGTCGGATAGCCGATGTGCAGGTAGAGACAGCGGTGCTTGAGCGCCTCGGAGAGCTCACGGTTGTTGTTCGAGGTGAGGAAGACCAGGGGAGTGGTACGCGCCCGCAGTGTCCCCAGCTCGGGGGGACACCTGATACTCCGACAGCACCTCCAGCAGCAGTGCCTCGGTCTCGATGTCGAGCCGGTCGACCTCGTCGACGAGGAGCATGACCGGTTCCTCGGAGCGGATCGCCTCCAGCAGCGGACGGGTGAGCAGGAAGCGCTCGTGGAACAACTCGCTCTCCACGCGTCCCCGCCCGCGGTCCCGGCCCGCGCGATGTGCAGGAGCTGCTTGCGGTAGTCCCACTCGTGCAGCGCCTTCGCCTCGTCGAGGCCCTCGTAGCACTGCAGCGGTATCAGCCGCGGCCCGCAGGACTCGGCGACGCTCTTGGTCGGCTGCGTCGTGCCCGTGCCGGCCGGACCCTCGACGAGGACCGGCTTGCCGAGGCGTTCGGCCAGGTGTACGACACCCGCGATGCGCGGACTCGGGGCATGACCGGTGCCCCGCAGCCGGTCCGTGACCTGCTGGGAGGAGTCGAAATGCGGCGAGTCGGGCATCTGCGACGCTCCCGTGCTGGGTGACGTGCCGACCCGTCAGCCCTGCGCCCGGCCGCACATTGCTTTTACTGTATGCATTACCGTAATGGCGTGTAGACTGCCGGTCAAGGCAGCCCCGGCGCCATGGCCGTCGGCTTCGCAGTGCATCGTCGGGAGGGCAAGGTGCCGTCATGAGATTCGAACTGACCGCCGACCAGCGCTTGTTGCAGACGGCGACAGCGGACTACCTGGAGAAGTCCGCCCCGCTCGGTGTGATCCGCGCGTTGCACGACGAGGGCCGCACGTTCGACCGGGTCACCTGGCAGCGCGGGGCGGAACTGGGGTGGACGTCGCTCGTCGTGCCGGAGGAGACGGGCGGCGGCAGCGTATCCGGCGAGGGGGTCGTCGACGCGACGCTCATCGCCGAGCAGTTCGGACGCGGGTGCGCGCCCGGACCGCTCGCCGCGGTCAACGTCGTCGCCGCCGCCCTCGCCGAAGCGGCCGGAGCGGACCGGCACGCCGGACTCCTCGGCAGGCTGCTCGACGGCTCGACGGTCGCCGCCTGGGCCTGCTGTGCGCCGGGAGGGGGCTGGGACCCCGAAGCGGGCGCGATCGAGGCACGGCCCGACGGGGACGGGTACGTCCTCGACGGCACGCACGACGGCGTCGAGCACGGCGGCGACGCGGACGCGTTCCTCGTACTCGCCCGTACCCCCGAGGGCCTGAGCCAGTTCGTCGTCGAGCGCGACGCGGACGGCGTGTCCGTCCTCCCGCTGGAGAGCCTCGACATGGTGCGCGGCTTCGCACGCGTCGACTACACCGGCGTACGCGTCCCGGCCACCGCGCTCGTGGGAGCGGCCGGCGGTGCCGCGGCCGCCGTCGAGCGCCAGTTCCAGCTCGCCGTCGTGCTGCAGTGCGCCGAACTCGTCGGTGTCGTCGAGCGCGTGCTGGAGTTCACCCGGCAGTGGATGTTCGACCGCTACTCCTTCGGCCGGCCGCTCGCCTCCTATCAGGAGCTCAAGCACCGGATGGCGGACATGACGCTGTGGTCGGAGTCCGGCCAGGCGACGATGGCCGCCGCCGCCCGCGCGGTGCAGGAGCGCCGGGCCGACGCCGGTGAGCTGGTCAGCGTCGCGAAGTCCTACCTCGGCCAGCGGGCCACCGACATCATCCAGGACTGCGTCCAGTTGCACGGCGGCCTGGGAGTCACCTGGGAGCACGACATCCACATCTACCTGCGCCGGGCGACGGTGAACCGGCTCATGTGGGGCACGCCGTCCGCGCACCGCCGCCGTATCGCCGATCTGCTGAACGTCTGAGGAGATTCGAGATGACCGCGACGACGACGGCCGTGTCCGACGCTACCGGCATGGAGAGCGTCGACAGCTTCCGCCTGCGGGCCCGCGAGTGGATCCCGGCGAACCTGCGGCGCCTGGCCGACCTGCCCGCCGACGAACGTGCGCAAAGGAACGTGTCGAGCGACCAGAGCGCCTGGCAGCGGGCCCGTGTCCTGCAACGCACGCTGTACGAGGGTGGCTTCGCCGGAATCTGCTACCCCGAGGAGTACGGCGGTCTCGGCCTCACCCCCGCGCACCAGCGCGCCTTCAACGAGGAGGTCACCGACTACGAGATGCCGATGCTGCTGAATGTGCCGACGTTCACCATCTGCGGCCCGACCATCCTCGACATGGGCAGCGAGGAGCAGAGGCGTGAGCACCTGGCCGCCGCGATCCGCGGTGACGAGGTGCTCGTGCAGTTCCTGTCCGAACCGGGCGGCGGCTCCGACCTCGCCGGAGGGACGACCCGCGCCGAGCGCGACGGCGACGTGTTCGTCCTCAACGGCTCGAAGATCTGGAGCTCGGGCGCCTACGCCGCCGACTACGCGCTGTGCTTGGCCCGCACCGACTGGGACGCGCCCAAGCACCGGGGACTGACGATGTTCCTGATGAAGGTGCATCAGCCTGGTGTGCACATCGAACGCATCAAGCAGGTCAACGGCGGCGACGAGTTCTGCCAGGAGTTCTTCGACGACGTCGTCGTCCCGGCCTCCGCGGTGGTCGGCGAGGTGGGCGGCGGCTGGGCGGTCGCCTCGCGCCAGCTGTTCCACGAGCGCAACGCCGTCGGCGGCGGCTCACCGTACTTCAGCGGCGCGCGGGCCGAAGGGCGGCGCGGCACGGAGACCGATCCGCTCATCGACCTGGTCCGCCGAACCGGCCGGGCGGACGACCCCTACGCGCGGGAGCTGATCGCCGAGGCGCACGCCCTCGGCGTCATCCACGGGCATCTCGTCGACCGGGTCACCGCGGGCATGCGCACGCAGAAGATGCCTCCCGCCGCCGGCTCGCTCATCCGCCTCTTCCACGGCGAGAGCGCCACCCGCCAGGCAGAGATCGCACTCGAACTCGCCGGCCCGGCCGCCGCGATGTCCGCCCCCGACGGGCCCGACACCCGCGAGGTGGGCGTGTCCTTCCTGTTCCGCCAGGCCGAGCAGCTCGGCGGCGGCAGCACCGAGATGGCACGCAACATCATCAGCGAACGGATCCTCGGAATGCCCCGCGAGTACGCCGCCGACCGCGACGTCCCCTTCAACCAGGTCCGGCACGGGCGCTGAAGGCCGAACAACGCACCTGAGGTCCTCGGGAAGGACATAACGGAACATGACCACAGCAGAACCCTCCCTCGCCACCACCCTGTCGGCCGCGGACGTGGTCCGGCGCATCGTGCGGGCCCTGCCCTGCGAGGAGGAACGACATGGGTGAGGCGGGTGACGCCGCTCTGCTGCTGGTACGGCTCACTGTGGGCGCGGTGATGGCCGTACACGGCTGGAACCACTGGCGCGGCGGAGGCGGGATCGAGGGCACCGCGCGCTGGTTCGGCGGACTCGGGCTGCGCCGACCACGCCTGCAGGCGCACCTGAGCGTGCTCACCGAGATCGGCGCGGGCGTCCTGCTGGCCGCCGGGCTGTTCACCTCGCTCGCCGGCGCCGCCGTCATCTCGGTGATGCTGGTCGCGGGTCTGCTCGCGCACCGCCGCAACGGCTTCTTCGTCTTCAAGGACGGCTACGAGTACGTCCTGGTCCTCGCCGTGCTGTCGCTGGCACTCGCGGCCTGGGGGCCCGGCGAGTACGCGGTGGACACGGCCGCCGGCATCGAGCTGACCGGCTGGCCGGGCACCGGCGTCGCGCTCGGCGCCGCGGTCCTCGGGACGGGGACCCTGCTCGCGCTCTTCTATCGCCCGCAGGCGCCGAGCGCGTCCTGAACCGCCATGTGAGGAGAAACACGAGTGAGTCTGAGGATCGTTGTCACGGTGAAGTACGTGCCCGACGCCACGGCGACCGGCCCTTCGCCGATGACCTGACCGTCGACCGGGACGGCGTGGAGGGTCTGCTCTCCGAGCTGGACGAGTACGCGGTCGAGCAGGCGCTGCGGATCGCCGAAGGCCGGCGGCAGGAAGCAGCAGACGCCGAGGTCACCGTCCTGACCGTCGGCCCCGAGGACGCCAAGGACGCGTTGCGCAAGGCGCTGTCGATGGGCGCGGACAGGGCCGTCCACGTCGAGGACGACGGCCTGCACGGCACGGATGCGATCGGTACCTCGCTGGTGCTGGCGAAGGCGATCGAGAAGGCCGGCTTCGACCTGGTCGTCTCGGGCATGGCTTCCACCGACGGCACGATGGGTGTGGTGCCCGCGCTGCTGGCCGAGCGCCTGGGCGTCCCGCAGGTCACCCTGCTGTCCGAGGTCTTGGTCGCGGCCCAGGGCTGATGCGTTCTCAGCGGGCGAGATGAGCTGATCGCCTGCGTACGCGCCGCTGCGTGCGGTTCGCCCGGTTCGGTAACGAGAGACGCGACCCCTGATGATCAAGGGTGTCGAAGCCTTTGATCACGAACAGGGGTCGCGTTCGCGTGCCATCCTCCCTGATCGGTGTCCTGCAGCGCCACTGCGAGGACATCGACTCCGCCTGCCCGGGTCCGCAGCAGTTCACCTCTCTGGCCGAGGTTCTGGGGCGGATACCCGATCCCCGCCGGGTCCGGGGCCGCCGCCGGGTGCTCCTCGGACAAGGTGAACGATGTCAGTGAACTGTCCACGGCTCAGTCCGTCTCAACCGTGCTGAGGATCGCCGCACGCCACTCCTCTGGAGTCAGCGGCCCAATGGTGGGTTCGCGTCCCGCCGCGTCGGACTGTACGTCGCTCACATCGCAGGCGGTGTTCACACGCTTCATCGCGGACTCCCTTCGTAGCTGTAGAAGCCTCGTCCCGCCTTACGTCCGAGGAGGCCGGCGTCCACCATCCGCTGAAGCAGCGGCGGCGCCGCGTAAAGCGGCTCCTTGAACTCGTCGTAGAGCAAGTCGGCCACGGCCTTCGTCGTGTCCAACCCAATGAGGTCCGCGAGCGCCAGCGGGCCCTGTGGGTGCGCCGCCCCGAGGACGAGTCCTCGGTCGATGTCCTCGGGGCGGCGCGAAGCCCGACTCGCACATCCGGATGGCGGAGAGGATGAAGGGGGTCAACAGCGCGTTCACGACGAAGCCTGCGCGGTCCTGACAGTCGATCGCTTGCTTGCCGAGCTGGTCCTCGACGAAGGCTCGGGATCGCCGCACGGTGTCGGGCGCGGTGAGCAGTGAGGGGACGAGTTCGACGAGCGGCAGCACTGGGACCGGATTGAAGAAGTGGATGCCGACTACGTGCTCAGGCCGCTGAGTCGCGACGCCCAGTTTCATGATCGGTATCGACGATGTGTTCGACGCGAGGATTGCGTCAGGCGTCGAGACGATCCTGTCCGGCTTACCGAAAAGGACGGTCTCGGCCCGTTCGTCCTCTGTGATGGCCTCGACAACGAGATCACGATCCTCCAGGGCGCCGAGATCCGTGGCCACGGCAGATCCGATCCAGCACCTGGTGCGCCGTCTCGCCCTGGCCCAGCTTGCCCTTCGCCTCGGCACGTTGAAGCGAGGTATCGATGCGAGACCGCGCGGACGTCGCCGCTTGCGTGGTGGACTCGACGAGAATCACGTCGAGTCCGGCGCGAGCGCCCACCTCGGCGATGCCCGCGCCCATCAGGCCCCCTCCGACGACGCCGATCCGGCGCATTAGACGGCGCTCCGGCGAGAGCGGGCAGCAGCGAGACGTCGCTCAACCCTGACCTCGGCGGCATGGAGCGTGGTGGACCCGGCTGCGCCGGCGTCCTCCAGGATGTCGAGCACCGTTGCTCGGACTCCGAGCACGCGCTCCCGCGCCGAAGCAGGAATCTCCCCACGCAGCTCAGCCACCGCCTGGATCAGTCCACCCACGTTCGCGACGAAGTCAGGGACCCAGGTCACTCCGGCCCGGAGAAGGACCTCCGCCACGTCAGACGAGGCCAACTGGCTGTTCGCGCCTCCGCAGACGATCTCGGCCTCGATTCGCCTGGCGAGGTCGTGGTCGAGGGTGCCGCCCAGTCCGCAGGGTGCGTACACGTCCGTCCGCAGCTCACGGACGGACTCGACGATCGGCAGATCGGGAACAGCCGATGTCGCCTTGGCGCGGGCCAACTCGGACGGGTCCGCTGCCGTCACCTTGGCGCCCGCCTCGTGCAGCATCACGGCCAGCTGGAAGCCGACCTTTCCCAGCCCCTCGACGCCGACGTGTCGGCCACGGAGCTCGGGCGAACCCCACCGGTGGTCAGCCGCGGCGAGAATGCCCTGGAAGACCCCGAGCGCTGTGTTGCTGCCGCTGTCACCGGATCCACCGCGGCCGGTGTTGCGGAAGGCGACGTGGCGGGTGGCGCGGCCGATGATGTCCATGTCGTCGGAGTCGGTGCCGACGTCGCCCGCGGTGGAGTAGCTGCCTCCGAGGCGGTCGACGAACCTGCCGAACGCCTCGAGCAACTTCGGGGTCTTGTCGCGACTGGGGTCGCCGATTATGACGGCCTTGGCCCCGCCCGTGTCGAGCCCGGCAGCGGCCGCCTTGTAGGTCATCCCACGCGATAGCCGGAGGACGTCGGCCAGCGCACTCGCTTCGTCGTCGTACGGCAGGAAGCGACAGCCCCCGACCGCAGGCCCCAACGCGAGCGAGTGGATGGCGATGATCGCCCTCAGCCCCGACTCCGGGTCGTTGCAGTAGATGACCTGCTCGTGAGGGCTGTCGGCATCGCTCATGGCCTCGAGCACGGACGAGTTCGCATCGTGGCTGGTGAGATCTCGCGCGGTCACGAGGCCAGCCCCTGCCGCTCGGCTCGGAGTGCGCGGAGCTCGAACTCGTAGGCCTCGGCGTTCTTGACCTTGACGTCCTCATAACCCCGCACCGTGTCCGGCAGGGCCGCGATCCGGGTCGAGATCTCGTAGGTGGTCGGCGAGAGCGACGTGGTCAACTCCTGCACCACTGCCGCGTATTCGCTCACCAGCCTCCTCTCAAGTCGTCGTACAGCGGTGTGACCGAAAGGGTCGAACCAGTGGCCCCGGACGAACTTGAGTGTCGCGAGCAGCCGCATCACTGGGTGGAACCAGGGACCGAGCTGGATCTTCTTGCCCAAGCCGAGGGCGCGCAGGGTCGGAGGGTGCAGGTTGAACCGGAGTTTCCCAGGCCCAGCCTCGGCATGAACGGCGGCCAGCGCGTCCGGCGCCGTCAGGAGCCGCGCGACTTCGTACTCGTCCTTGTAGGCGGCGAGCTTGTAGAAGTTGCGCGCGACCTGCTCGCTGAAGGCCGTGGCGACTCCCACCGCCCGTTCGGCGCTCCACGCCCGCGCGACGACGCCGACGTACGAGCGGGCTAGGGCAGTGCCCTGGTAGGACTCGAGCCGGGTCGCCCGGTCTGTGGTGATCCGAAGGGTCTCGCCCTCGATCCCCGACGCCTCGAGAGCTTCCTGGGTCCGGGACGAGGGGTCTTTCTTCGCGGTCTCCGCACGAGTCGGCAGCGACCCAGGATCAGCGACGATCGCACGTCCCCACCGGAACGCGGCGATGTTGGTGTCCACAGCCACGCCATTGAGGGTGATGGCGGCCTCGATGGCCTGGGCCGGGATCGGCAGGCTGCCTGCCTGGTACGCGGCCCCGACCAGCAACAGGTTCGCTGTCTGGATCGAACCGAAGAGCCCCTCGGCCAGGGCCAGCGCGTCGAAGTCGACGACCCGCTTCGAGCCGCCGCGGAGGCGTTCGAGCAGCAGATCGGTGTCTGGGTAGGTGATGGACGCGTCGGCGACCATGTCACCTGTAGGCGTCGCACTGGTGGAGGCGATCACCATGGTCTTCTCGGTTCCGGTGCGCGCTGCGTTCTTCGCGTCGGCCGCCACGAGCAGGTCGAAGGCCAGATAGAGGTCGGCCGCCTGCTCGCTGACGCGGTTCGCGGGGGCGTCGGCGTCCACCACCAGACGGAGGTGCGACACGACCGGTCCGGCCTTCTGGCTCAAGCCGGTCTGGTCCAAGCCCCTGACCTCGTAGCCCGCGCTCATCGCCGCTGTGGCGATCACCTGGCTGACGGTAACGATCCCGGTCCCACCGATCCCAGCCATGAAAACGTTCGAGTCAGTCAACTCGACGTCCAGGTCCGGCACCTTCGGCGCCGTAGGAACTGTCCGCTTCGATCGCCTCTTGGTGGGGGTCGGCGCATCCGTCACGGTGACGAAGCTCGGACAGTCTCCGCGCAGGCAGCTGTAGTCGGAGTTGCAGCTGGTCTGTTCAATGCTGGTCTTGCGGCCGAGCTCGGTCTCGACGGGCTGCACGGAGAGACAGTTGCTCTTGACCCCGCAGTCCCCGCACCCCTCACAGACCTCAGGGTTGATCACGACGCGGGTCGGACGCGGCTCGAGTTTGCCTCGCTTTCGCATCCGGCGGGCGTTTGCGGCGCACTGCTGGTCGTAGACCAGGACCGTTACGCCCTCGACGTCCCGGAGGAGGCGCTGCGCCTCGTCGAGTCGCTCACGCGGCCACACGACCGAGCCGCGAGGCATGCGGATCCTCCGGTAGCGCTCCGGCTCGTCGGCACACACGACAATTCGGGTTACCCCTTCGGCGAGGAGTTTCCGGGAGAGCGCCGGCACTGGTAGTGCTGCCTGCGGGTCCTGGGCGCCGGTCATGGCGACGGCTGAGTTGTACAGAACCTTGTACGTGATGTTGACGCCGGCGGCGATGGCCGCCTGTACAGCGAGCTGGCCCGAGTGGAAGAAGGTACCGTCCCCGACATTCTGGAAGATGTGACGGTGCGAGCTCCATGCCGCTTGACCGATCCACTGGGCGCCCTCGCCACCCATCTGGGTCCATCCCGTGATTGCCGAGTCCTGTCGTGAGGACACCGACGCGAGGGTGTGGCAGCCGATTCCGCCTCCTGCCACGGAGCCGTCAGGGACCACGGTCGAGGTGTTGTGCGGACAGCCCGAGCAGAAATAGGGAGTGCGCTGCACGCTGAGAAGGTCGAGGGTGACACGACGCGCCGGCCTCGAGGTGAACTGGACCCTGTCGCCGACGAAGCGACGCACAGGTCCGTACAGCCGCTCGGCGACGAGCTCTCCGTCGGCAGGAACCAGCACAGCTCCCGACTCGTCCCGCTTCCCGACAATCGCCGGGCGGTCAGGGTGCGCGTACAGGAGATCCTTGATCTGCCGCTCGATCACCGGACTCTTTTCCTCGACCACCAGGATCTTCTCGAGGCCGTCGGCGAATGCCGCGACCCGCTCTCGGGCGAGTGGGTACGGTGCGGCAACGTCCATCAGGCGGATTCCCCCGCGGGACAGCGCCTCATGGTCGACACCAAGGTCACGGAAGGCCTGCACGGCGGCGTCGATTGCCGTCCCACTGCCCATGATGCCGAGGACTGCGGGGGCGGTTGCGGGCCGCACGGTGTCCAGGTCGTTGGCCGCCAGGAACGACTCGGCCGCAGCCCAACGTGGCCCGACGAGGTCCGATTCAACCCGAAGACTCTCGGATGGGGTGCGCACCGGTCGCTGGGCGTAAGTCCAAGGACGTCCCTCCCATTCGACAAGCGGTCGCTCGAACTCCAGTGACTGGAAGTCCCGTGCAACGGTCCACATGCCATCTGCGACGTCGCTCAACACCTTGACTCCGACCCAGCATCCTGAGAACCGTGACAGCTCGACAGCCGCGAGCGTGTGCAGGATGACCTCCTCGGCGTTGCGGGGGGTGAAGAACGGCATGTTCAACGCCGCCAGGGTCGCGTCGCTGGCGTACGGGAGCGTGGAAGACTTCGACGACGGGTCGTCACCCACGAAGGCCACCACCCCGCCGCCGGGGTCAGTTCCGTACATATTGGCGTGACGGATGGCGTCAGAGGCGCGGTCAAGGCCTGGCCCCTTCCCGTACCAGACACCCACGACCCCATCGACCGTCCTCTTGTCGTCGGGGAGCGGCAGCTGCGTACCCCAGACCGACGTCGCCGCCAGTTCCTCGTTGACCCCGGGGGTGAGGTGGATGCGGTGGTTCTCACGCAGGCGCGGGATGGACTCGAGCAGACTGTCGAGGCCGCCTAGCGGGGAGCCCTGGTACCCGGAGACGAAGACTGCGACATCTCGACCGCGAGCCGCGTCGCGCGCGCGGAGCTCGATCAGGGCTCGCGCGATCGCCTGCACGCCGGTCAGTAGTGAGCGTCCGCCCCCGACCTCGTAGCGGTCTTCGAGTCGGTACGCCGCCGGGTCCGGCGCGGCGCGATCGTGCATGGCGACCGTCATGTCAGTTCCTGACTGCTCAGGCTCCGGCGCTGCCCGACAAGCAGCGCGGGAGACAGCGGCAAACCTGCCGCACTTCGGGATCTCACCCATATTGTCGAGAACGCCACTCGGCGGAAGCTACGGCAGAACCCACGAAGCCCGTATTGTTTCGGCATGCAGGTTGGTGAGATTCCCCATTTTGACTCCGGTTCCCGGGCGGAGGTGCAGGCGCTGTGCTCCCGAGTGCGGGACGACCTGGACGCGGTGGTCTCCAAGGCGGTTAGACGGATCCGACACGAGCTGCCCGAATACCTTGTTGTCGCGGAAAACGAGCACTGGGAGGCTGTTCACGAGCAGCTCCGCCGTCGCCTCGAGGCGGTGCGGTACGACCGACCACCTGAAACTGCGGACCTTGAGTCCGCCGCACGGCTAGCGAGGGCTCGCGCGCGGCAGCACGTACAGATCTCAAGCCTGATCGACGCCTATCACATCGGTGACAGCGAGGTCTGGAATGCTCTCGTGCGCGCTTCCGACGAAGCGAGCGCCCCCGAGCTGCCACGGCTCGCCAGCCGGATGATGGATTCGCTGCACGTGCTCTCGTCAGCACTCACAGCGGCCCACTCCGAGGTGACGCAGAGCCTCCAAGGGCACAGAATCACCCTGATCCACCGCCTCGTCGAGAGGCTCACCAATGGTGTGGTCGACGACGAAGTCCGCGCCATCGCGGAGACGCTGCGCATGCCGGCCACCGCGAGCTGGCAGGTGCTCGTGTGGGCGCCGCCACGATCTAACGCCGAGGTGTCCTTCGAGCTGCAACGCAGCATCACCGGACTCGGTGCCCAGATCATCTGTGCCGCGCGAGGAGCTCACCTCGTCGTACTCGCCGACGAATCATCGTCGACCGCTGTTCGCGCCTACGCGGAAAGTCATCGGGAGGGCCGGTGGGGCATCGGGATGCTCCGCCAGGGACTGGACGGCGCCGCCGCGAGTCTTGAAGACGCACGGCTGGCGTTGGACGCTGCCACCGCGCCGCGGCGGGTCAGTGACTTCTCGGACAACTGGGTTCTCGCGTGTGTCGCGGCGCACCGCGACCGCCTCGTGCCCCTCGTGGCCGACCTCGTCGCGGTCGCTCGCGAGCACCCCCACCTCGCCGATGCCGTCATCGCTCACTGGGAGAACTCGCTCTCGTTGGCGGCCACGGCGAAGGCGCTCAACATGCACGCGAACACGCTCACTTACCGCTTGGGCCGGTGGCGGGACCTGACGGGACTCGACCCCCGATCGGCACCGACACTTCTCCAGTCGTGGATCGCTGCTCAGGAGGCCCGCCGACCATAAGGTCAGCCACGGCTACGGCGCGAGTGCCGAACCAGTTCGTCGCGTCGGTATGCGGGCGCGCCCAATCCCGAAAAATCTCGTGGGTCGACTCTCCTGCGTTGAGCCCGCGAAGGACGCGCGCTCGGTGTATCGCCTGATGCGAGCAGCAGCGAGCGTGTGCTCAGCCGCTGCGGCCTCGCTGATGACGAGGGCCCGTTCGGTCAGGCCGGGAGAAAACTGTGCGCCCACGAGGGAGTTCTGGGGTGGCGACAGCCCTTCCCGATAGTTATACCGTAAGACTTACGGCATACTCGTTGGGAGACCTGGAGGAGGAGCAGACGATTCCTGAGGACGCCAAACTGCGATGCGTCCGGCGCTCGTCGCAGCGCCGGCCAGGGACGATCGAGCTCGATCCTCCCCGTCCGTGCACGTGTGAAGTACCTGAGACCCCAGTGGTGCAGGGCACCCGTACGAAGGAGCACAGGCAGTGGTGGATGACAGCTCATTGTCGGACGTCGAGGTTTCGGAGTCCGAAAGAATCATTAATGTGACGTTCTGTCGTGACGCCAAGCTGAACGCCATCACGCCGGCGATGTTCGATGCGCTCGACGCTGCCGTCATTCAGCTCGAACAGCGCGCAGACCTCAGAGTCCTGGTCATCCGCGGCCGCGGCCGGTACTTCACCGCCGGTATCGACATCTTGACGGTCGGCGCGACGGTGGATCCAGGCGGCGACGCCTCGCGGAGCGGATACGACTTTCGGCGCAGGTACCGGGCAGACGCTCGGCACGACCTGTTCGACCGGCTGGAGATGGTCGAGAAGCCGGTGATCCTGGCTGCCAACGGGCCCTGCATGGGCATCGGCGTCGAAATGGCGGTGTCGTGTGACTTCCGGCTGGCGTCGGAGGCAGCCAGTTTCCGTCTGCCGGAAGTAGCAAAGCTGGCGATGATTCCAGGCTCCGGCGGGATAAGCCGGCTGACGCGGTTGCTCGGAACCCACTGGGCCAAGTGGCTGGTCATGACGGACGCCTTGGTGGATGCCTCCGCTGCGACGGACATCGGACTGGTGCATGCCGTGTACCCGTCCGAGACCTTCGACCGCGATGTTGACGAGTTCGCACGCAAGCTGGCTGCGTTGCCGGCCGAGGCGCTCGGTCTGGCCAAGCTTGCGATCGACGCGGCGTCCGAGGTGGATCGGCGAACGGCCCGGGACATCGATCGTCTCGCGCAGACGATGCTGATCCAGTCCGAGTCCTTGCGGCCGTGAAGTTTCCCCGCGACCCTGGACACCCTTCTTCTACGCTGCGAGCGTCTGGTCGTTCCGGAACCGCTGACGTGTCTCGTGGGGTGTGAGGTACCCGAAGACAGCGTGTATGCGTAGGCGGCGCCGGTTGTAGAAGGGCTCGATGAACGCGAACACCTCGGCACGGGCGGTCGCTCGGTCGGGCCAGATCCGCGTGCGATCTCTTCCTTGAGTACGGCCCAGAAGCTCTCCGCTGCGGCGTTATCGAAACAGGAACCTGTTTGTCCGGTGCTCTGGCGAAGCCCCAACGCGCGTATTTCCATGCGGAATTGAGCCGAGGTGTACTCGCCAGGTTCAACCAGTCGTAGCAACACTCCTGATTAGAGAGGTGTGTTGTGGGACGACCAGCGGGTTGGATGACGGAGCTGACGGGTCGGTCGCCGATGAAGTCGCCGGGGCGGCCCTCGACTCGGCGCGGTGGTGGTCGGCTATCGCGTAGCCGATGACCTCGCGGGTGGCCAGGTCCAGCCAGCCCTCCTGGGTGGGCAGGTACGTGATGTCCCCGCCCAGGAGGGTGCCGGGCCGGGCGGCGGTGAAGTCACGGCCGATCAGATCCGGCCGTGCCTGCTTGTCGGGACGGGTCAGCGAACGGCGTCTTCTACGCGTGACGCCGACGATGCCGCGTTCGCGCACGACCCGCTCCACCCGCTTGCGGTTGACCGTCCGGCCCAGTCGCCGCAGCTCGGCGTGCACGCGCGGAACACCGTAGGCACCCTTCGAGGCCACGCGGGGGCGCCGCGAGGAGCGGCCGTTCCCGGAGTGGGCCAACCTCGTTCCCGGCATGATATGGATCTACGACTTCATGCACTTCGGGGCGAGCAAACGCTGCGCGGTCGCAGTTATCAGCGTGGTGTCCAGCAAGTGGCTCGCGACCGTGGTCTCCGCGCAGGAGTCCTCCACACAGGCCGAGGTCGTTCACCCCGCGCCCTCGTCGCCGAGGGCAAGGAGCACCTGCTCGACGAGGCGCTGCTTGACGAACTCGCGCACGGCGTCGTGTCGGACAACGACGAACGGGTACCGGTGATACTCGCGGTCTCGGACAACGGCCCGCAGATCGCCTCCACAGCCACCGCCCTGTTCATGGCCGGCGCCCGCATCGCCCAGCACTTCGGACGCCCCGGCACCCCGAACGACCAGTGGTTGGGTATTGAGAACCCCAACTGGTGCTTTTTCTCAGACGCACCTTGGTCGCGTGATCCGGGTCGTCGCCGGGTGAGGCGTGGAGGGCGCGATGGTCCGCCGGACCTCGCTGTCCGGATGCTCACTCGGGATTCCTTGGTTCTCGCCGCTTTCGCTGCTGGTGGTCAGGCCGCCCCAGACCGGCAGCTGGCTCACGACCTGCTGCAGGTGGCAACCGGATCGCTCAAGCCTCGGGCAAGTGACATCCTTGTGACACGTCCAGGGTGTGAGTGTGGAGTCGCAAGGACATTCTCCGGAGAAAGGGCCATGTGATGCCCGACACTAGCCTTCAACACCCGGGCCAGCCCGACATGCTCAGCCACCAGGCGTACGTGACCCACGACGTCGAGGCGACGGTGGAGTTCTACGAGAAGATCATGGGAATGCCGTTGGTCGACAGCGTGATCGGCGACAAGGTGCCCAGCACCGGCGATGACTTCCCCTACTTCCACATCTTCTTCCGCCAAGGCGACGGCTCGACGATCGCCTTCTTCGAGGCGCCGGGCTTGCCCAAGGCCAACCCCAAGGGCCACCCCGCGTACGACATCTTCGACCATCTGGCGCTGCAGGTCGACAGCAAGGAGCGCGTCGAAGCCTGGAAGGAGTGGCTGAACGCCAACGGCATCTCCACGGTCGGACCGATCGACCACGGGATCGTCTACAGCGTCTACTTCCGTGACCCGGTCAACGACCTGCGCCTGGAGATCACCACGCCCCTCGACCCCAAGTGGAACGACAACGCTGCCGTGGCCCAGCGGGAGCTGAAGGCCTGGATCGAGGTCAAGCACAAGGCGGCGGAGCGGAACGAGGACGTCGCCGAGGCGGTGATGAAGTTCATTCAGGTCTACCGGAACGAATCGCACGGCAACACCCCGGCCTGAGATCCGCCGAATGAGCTTCTTCGGCTTGGCCTCCGATCAGGTGACGGTCCACGAAGCGCAACGAGCGAGGCCCCCGGGCTGTTGATCGAGATGTCTGACGTCTCAACCACGCTGCTCGGGGGCCTCGTTGGTCAATCCTGCCGCACTCGACCTGCCCCATGCCCTTGTGGAGTGGGTGACGATGCTCATCGTCACCCGTGAGGGTGACCGGCGCTGCAAGCTCCGCCCGTCCCAGCGCGCGATGGTGGCACTGGTGTACCTGCGCGCACACCACCCTGGCGAAGATCCCTGCCGGGTTCGGGATCAGCGAGTCCACCGCCCACGCCTACACCAGCACGATCGTCCACCTGCTCGCCGAACGCGCGCCGGGTCTGCTGAAGGTCATGCGCGAGGCCGATGCGGACTTCGTCCTGCTGGACGGCACGCTCGCCGAGTGCGACCGAGCCGGCGACGGACGGGCCGACTACTCCCACTGTGAGGATGGCGGTGTGTCGTTCCGGCCACGGCTTGACTCGTACTCTCACTGGCCGCTTGTGCCTTGTGTTTGATCTGTCAGCCCGGCCGGAGTGACACGCACCGGCACCGGGCCGGGCGGAGCGTGTCCCGATAGGGGCCATGGCCTCGAAGGCACCGTCACAGTTCTGACCGCTCCACCGACCGGCGCTGACTTTCGGTAAGTCGTCGAACAGGAGCACGGTGGCCACCCTCGGCAAGTCTGCTGCCTTTCCTGCTGTTCATGCTGTCGAGGCCGCGGCCGAGCCGCGCGTGGTGGTGCTCGGCGTCGACACCCACAAAGACGTACACGTCGCGGCCGTCCTTGACCACCTTCGCAGGCTGCTGAGCAGCGGGGAGTTCCCGGCCACCGGGCCGGCTACCGCCAGCTCCTCGACTGGGCACGCCAGTGCGGGACGGTGCTGCGGGCCGGGGTGGAGTGCACTGGCTCCCACGGTGCGGGCCTGGCCCGCTACCTCGCGGCCCAGCAGGTTGCGGTGGTGGAGGTGAACCAGCCCGACCGATCCACCCGGCGCCGCCGCGGCAAGACCGACGCCGTCGATGCCGAGGCTGCCGCCCGGGCCGCGCTGTCCGGCATCGCACGGGCGCTACCGAAGAGCGGCGACGGGCAAGTGGAAGCCTTGCGGATGCTCCGGCTGGCGAAGAACTCCGCGGTCAAAGCCCGCACTCAAGCGCTCAACCAGCTCAAGTCCGTGCTGGTCAACGCTCTGTCCGCCCTGCGCGAGGAGCTGGAGCCGCTCTCGAATTCGCGGCTGCTCCGCCGGTGCGCAGAACTGGCCGACACCCGCGAGGGCAACCCGGCAGCCGACACGGCGGTCTTCACGCTGCGGCTGCTGGCACAGTGCGTCGTGCAGCTTCGACACGAAGCCACCGAGCTCGAAAGGCGGATGACCATAGCGATCAGGGCTACCGCGCCCAGCCTGTTGGAGCAGCTCGGGATGGGACCCGACAGCGCGGCGGCCCTGCTGATCACTGCAGGCGACAATCCGGAACGGCTGGGCAGCGAGGCATCCTTCGCCGCCCTGTGCGGTGTCAGTCCCGTCGAGAAGTCCTCAGGGAAAAGCACAACGCCGTCGGCTCAATCGCGGCGGAGACAGGCAGGCCAACGCCGCACTGCACCGCATCGTGGTCACGCGCATGAGACAAGACGAGCGTACCCGCCTCTACCTTGAGCGACGCACCGCCGAAGGCAAGGGAAAACGTGAGGTCATGCGCTGCCTCAAACGCTACGTAGCCCGCGAGGTATACAACTGATCCGTGCCGACATGATCACGCGCCACCAGCGGTCTGATCCTTCAGCGACTCTGATGGCCGCAGCTTGACGAACATAGGGGGCATCAAGCACCGCCAGCACGGGGTGAACGTGCAGGTGGTCACCGATCCGGACGGCCAATTGTTGTGGCTCTCGCCCGCGTTGCCGGGCCGGGCTCACGACCTGACCGCTGCCCGTACCCACCGCATCATCCGCATCTGCGAGCGCCAAGGCGTCCCCATCCTGGCCGACCTCGCCTACCAGGGTGCCGGCCCTGGCTGACCACAGGCATCAAGCGCAAACCCTGCAGGAACTCACCCTCACCGAGAAGACCCTCAACCGCGCGCTGTCCGCAGCACGGGCACCGGTCGAACGCGGCATCGCACGATTGAAGTCCTGGCGGATCTTCCGAAGATCCCGATGCAGCCCCAACCGGATGACGTCAATCGCCAAGGCCATCCTCACTCTGGAGCGGCAACGCTGAAGAAGCCCAATGAAGAGGGGCCACCGCGGGCCCCTCTTCTGCTTGCCTCAGCCGTGCGGCCCGTCAGGCCGGCAGGCTCCCCTTCAGCCGGTGCTTCTGGATCTTGCCGACGGGCGTGCGCGGCAGTTCGCGGACCAGTTTGACGCTGTCGGGGACCTTGAACTTCGCGAGCCGCTCGCGGCAGAAGTCGAGGATCTCGTCCGGGGTCGCCTCTGCGCCCTTGCAGAGCACGACGAACGCGACCAGCGCCTCGTCGCGCATCTCGTCGGGAACGCCGACAGCGGCGGACTCGAAGACGGCGGGGTGCTGACCGATCACCGCCTCGACCTCGCTGCAGGCGACGTTCTCGCCGGCCCGCTTGATCATGTCCTTCGCCCGGTCCACGAAGATGACGAACCCGTCGGAGTCCGTGGCGGCCACGTCTCCGGTGTGCAGCCATCCGTCGACGAGCGTCGACGCGGTGGCCTCCGGGTTGGCGAGGTAGCCGGTCATCACGTCGAATCCGGGATTGGCGCCGACGAGCAACTGCCCGGGAGTGCCGAGCGGGACGTCGTTGCCCTGGTCGTCCACGAGACGAATGCGTGCGCCGGCGACTGGCCTGCCCATCGCCTGGGAGTTCCGCGTGCCGAGCAGCGGGTTCATCAAGGGCGGGAAGACCGTCTCGGTCATGCCGTAGAGCTGAAGCAGATCGACCCCGAACCGCTTCTGGAACTCCGTGACCTGGGCCGCGGAGACGTTCTGCGCGAAGATCACGACGCGCAGCTGGTGCATGTGGTCGGCATTGGAGACCGACTGAGCGAGCAGCATCCGGATCGGAGCGGCGAAAAGGCTGGCGACCGTCGCTCCGGTGGCCAGCGCCTGCTCCGACCATCGGCTGGCACTGAACCGGGGGGTGAGCGCCACAGAGGCTCCGGAGACGAAGGCCGACATGGTCGAGTAGTACTGCGCGTTGCCGTGGAAGAGGGGCAGGACGATGAGGTTGCGGTCGTAACGACGCAGCCGCAAGTGACCGGCGACGACGTCTCCGGCGTTCAGGTACGCCGCGTGGGTCACCATGACACCCTTTGGGCGGCTGGTAGTGCCGGAGGTGTACATGATGGCCGCGAGCGTGCCGCCGTCGGTGCGACGGAGGTCGACTGAGTCCCAGTCGGCGAAGGTGTCGCTGACGTGCCACGCGTGCTCGACGTCGATGATCGTCCGGGCGCCGGCGGCGCGGGTTGTGTCGGCCAAGTCGGCCTGGGTCACGACGACTTCGCATCCCGCGTGGTCGACCACGTAGCGCAGTTCGTCGGCGGTGAGCAGTGGATTGGTGGGCACGATGGCTGCGCCAAGGAGCGCGGCGCCGAACCACACGTCGTAGAATTCGGGACAATTCGTCAGGTGGACGCCTACCTTGTCGCCGGCCCGCACGCCGTGCGAGGACAGCAGCTCGGCGGAGGAAAGCGCCCGCGCGGCCATCTGCCCCCACGTGGTGGTCTCGACCAGCCCGGGACCTCGCTCGTAAGCGAGGAAGGGCGCGTTGGGCTGCAGGTGGGCGAATTCCTTGAGCACCGAGCCGAGTGTCCGGTGACCGTGAGCCATTGTCATAAGGGGAACCGTAGGCCGATGTGCCTGTCGAATGGATGCCACTTCGGGACCGCTCTCTCGGACACCCAATCGACATCTATTCGCACCTAGGCTGAGGACGTCCCGCCTGGGAGCGGCATGAATTTGGAGGAGCAGGTGGAGTCTGCACTGGCAGGTATCCGCGTCGTCGACATGAGCGCCACGGTGATGGGGCCGATGGCGAGCCAGCTACTCGGCGACCACGGTGCTGACGTCATCAAGGTCGAGTCACCGGCTGGTGACACGACACGGAGTATTCCGCCGATGCAGAACCCCGAGATGGGCTGCACATTCCTGCAGCTCAACCGGAACAAGCGCAGTGTCGTGCTCGACCTCAAGATCGAGCGGCACATGGAGGCGATGCGCGACCTCCTCGCCGGCGCCGACGTGTTCATGTATTCGGTGCGCCCGCAGGCGATGGCCCGGCTCGGCCTGGGGCCCGAGGACCTCGCCGAGCTCAACCCCAAACTCATCTCGGTCAGTCTCGTCGGTTTCGGCGAGGGCGGCCCCTATGCCGGCCGACCAGCGTACGAGGACCTCATCCAGGGCCTCACCGCCGTGCCCTCCCTGCTGGCCCGCACGGGCTCGCCGGAGCCCGGCTATGTGCCCACTTCGTTCAACGACCGCGGTACGGGTCTGTACGCTGCGCACGCCATCGTGACCGCCCTGTTCCACCGCGAGCGGAGCGGGGAGGCCCAGCACATCGAAGTGCCGATGTTCGAGTCGATGGCCCAGTTCGTGCTCGGCGACCACATGGGCGGCATGGCCTTCGAGCCGCCCATGGGTCCGCCCGGATACCCGCGCACACTCACCGCCGAACGGCGCCCCTACCAGACGGCTGACGGCTACGTATGCGCGATCATCTACACCGACAACCACTGGCGGTCCTTCGGAGAGCTCGTCGGGCGGCCGGACCTTCTAGATGACCCGTACTTCGCCGACTTCGGCGTTCGCACCACCCACGCCGATCACACGTACGCCTTCGTGCGCGAGCAGCTGGCCGCGAGGACCACCGCTGAGTGGCTGGGGGTGTTCGAGAAGGCCGATATCCCGGCCACGCCGCTGCACACCCTGGAATCGATTTTCGACGACCCGCACCTGAACGCGGTCGGCTTCTTCCAGACGACGGAGCACCCCACGGAGGGCCCGCTGCGCACGGTGCGCGGTCCGGTCGGCTGGTCCAAGACGCCTCCGGGCCTCCGCCGGCACGCGCCGCAGCTGGGCGAGCACACCGTGGACGTCCTCGTCGAGCTGGGCTATGGCAAGGACGACGCCGCGAAGATCAAGAGGGAAGGCGGGCGGTGAGTGCCCTGGCCAGCTCTGAGAGCGACTCCGGCTACGCCCATGTCGCGTATCACGTCGAGGACGGGGTCGCGCACGTCCGCCTCAACCGGCCCGACAAGCTCAACGTCCTGGGCTTCGGCCCGGACGGCAGCCGGGCCGAGATCCTTGCCGCCCTGCAGCGTGCCGACGCCGACGCGTCCGTCGGGGCGATCCTCGTGAGCGCGGAGGGCCGGGCGTTCTGTGCCGGCGGTGACCTGACCGGGGCGCCGCCGACCGACAGACCGTACGACGTCACGGAGATGGTTGCGGAGGTCGACCGGTTCCACGCCGGCATCCGAGCCGTCCGCAGGCCGATCGTCGCGGCCGTGCACGGCCTGTGCCTGGGGGCGGGCCTGGGCTTGCTTGCCCAGTTCGACCTCGTCGTCGCGGCCGAGGACGCCCGCTTCGGTCTCGTGGAGGGCCGTATCGGCCACCCGGGCGCCACTGAGCTGGTGCCGCTGATCGGGCCGGCGTGGGCGAAGTTCCTGATCCTCACCGGAGAGCTGATCGACGCCTCCGTGGCCGAACGGATCGGGCTCGTCCTGGCCGTGGTCGCACCCGACGCGCTGTCGGTCCGGGCGGGTGACCTCGCCGCACGGATCGCGGCGACGCCCCGGGAAGCGGCGATCCTCAACAAGGCCGCGGTCAACGCCACCGCGGATGCCATGGGGCGTACCGACGGCCGCGCGGCCGGGCGTACCCGCGACGTGGTGACCGTCTCGAACGCCCGCTACGCCGAAGCTCCTGATGGCCGGCGCTTCGCCGACATTCTGGCCACGGAGGGCGTGACCGGACTCAAGGCGGCCCGCGACTCCCAGTTCACCGGGAGCTGGCTGCCGACTCCGACGAGCATGAAGGAAGACCAGTGATCCTCGACGTTCTCCAAGGGGACTTGCAGTACCAGTACATCGCTCTCGACTACCCCGAGCATCGCTCCTTCAACGAGGTGTACGGCTACGCCGGCAGCCAGGGCATGGTCCATGTCGAGGGCGTGTTGCTCAAGCCGCGCACCGGCACCTCGAAGACCGTCTTCTTCTTCATGCATCCGGTCACCCCGATGGACGCGCTGCCCGTGCCGCGGAGCCTGGCCGAGTCCGGTGTGCACGTGCTGTGCGGACGCACCCGATATTTCAAGAACGACGCGGCCCTGATCTTCGAGAAGACGCTGCTCGACTTCGGCGCCTGGATCCGCTACGCCAAGGAACAGCTCGGCTACGAGAAGGTGGTGCTCGTCGGGTGGAGCGGTGGTGGCTCCTTGTCGATGCTCTACCAGTCGCAGGCCGAGAATCCCACGATCGTGGATACGCCGTACGGCGACCCGGTCGATGTCGTCGGTGCCGGGCTCATACCCGCCGACGCTGTGGTCTTCCAGGCCGCGCACGCCTCCCGGGCGCGGGTGCTGCTGGAGTCCCTCGACGCCTCGGTGCGCGATGAGCTCAACCCCGAGGACCGCGACCCGCACCTGGACCTCTACCGGCCCGAGAACCTGGCCAGTCGGCCCTACAGCGCAGACTTCGTCGCGGAGTACCGTGCCGCCCAGCTGTCCCGGATGCGCCGTATCACGGCGACCGTGCGTGAGCGCCTCGAGATGCTCGAGAACCGCGGCGGCAAGGAGATCGAGGGTGCCTTCGTCGTCCACCGGACCGAGGCCGACCCGCGCTGGCTCGACCCGACCCTGGAGCCCAACGACCGTCGGCCGGAGTGGTGTTACTCCGGTGATCCCGAGACGGTCAACACCGGACCGGTCGGCGTCGCGCGGTTCTGCACGCTGCGCTCGTGGCTGTCGCAGTGGTCCATCGACGACACCCGCGCCAGGGCCGAGGTGTGTGCCGAGGACGTCACGGTGCCGTTCCTCACCATCGAGAACAGCGCCGACGACTGCGCCCCGGCGGCCCACGTCCATGAGGTCTTCGAGGCGGTCGCCAGCACCGACAAGGAGTACAAGGTCGTCAAGGGAGCCGACCACTACTACGCGGGCACCCCCGAACTGCTCAAGCAGACAACCGAGCTGACCCTCGAGTTCGTCGCCAAGCGCGGCCTGCTCGGCCTCAGTCCTCCGTCCCCCACCCGACTTCGCTGAAAGGCGCCGCAATGAACGAACCCTTCACCGCACTGGTCGTCGACGAGACCGACGGGAAGCGGGTGTGCGACTTCCGCCGGCTCAGCCTCGCCGACCTGCCCGACTACGACACCCTGATCGAGGTCGAGTACTCCTCGCTCAACTTCAAGGACGGCCTCAACGTCTCCGGCGCCCAGAAGATTGCGCGGCGCACGCCCCTGATCGCCGGCGCCGACCTGGCCGGCACCATCGTGGAGACCACAAATGCCCAGTGGAGGGTCGGCGCCAAGGTCGTCGTCAACGGCTGGGGCATGTCGGAGACCGAGTCCGGTGGCTACACCCGCTATCAGCGGGTCAAGAGCGAGTGGCTCGTCGAGATCCCCGAGCCGTTCAGCACCCTTGATGCGATGGCGATCGGCACAGCCGGCTACACCTCAGCCCTGTGCGTCGACGCACTGGATGCCTGGGGCGCACTGGCCGGTGGCGATGTGCTCGTCACCGGCGCGGCCGGAGGCGTAGGGTCGGTCGCGGTCGCACTCCTTACCGCGGTCGGAGTGCCCGTGGCGGCCTCGACCGGGCGCCCCTCCGCGCACGAGTTCCTCACGGAGCTGGGAGCCGGGACGATCGTGGACCGCAACAAGCTCCTCGAGCCCGGGCGCCCGCTGCAGAAGGAGTGCTGGTCCGGGGTAGTCGACACCGTCGGCGGTGTCACCCTCGTCAACGCGCTGTCGCAGACCGTTTACGGCGGCGCCGCTGCCGCCTGCGGGCTGGCCGGTGGCAGTGACCTAGTCGGCGCGACCGTGCTGCCCCACATCTTGCGCGGGGTTGCGCTGCTCGGCGTCGACTCCGTGATGGCCCCCCAGGCGAAGCGTAAGGCTGCTTGGAGCCGTTTGGCGCGCGACCTCAAGCCCGATGTGCTCGCATCGTTGTCCCGGGTTGAGCCGATGTCGGCGCTTCCGTCACTGGCGCCGCAGATCCTGCAGGGCCAGGTCCAGGGTCGCGTCGTCATCGACGTCACGGCTTGACGATTACAGGTTCGAGACATGGCCGCACGCGAACCGTCGGTGACACAGCGAGAGGGGCGGGGGATGCGCGTCGAGATCGTCGAGGTCGGACCTCGCGATGGGCTCCAGAACGAGAAGGCGCCGCTGTCACCGGAGGACAAGGCCGAGTTGATTCGCCGCAGCACCGCGGCGGGTCTTCGCCGGGTCGAGTCGGTGAGCTTCGTCAGCTCCAAGGCAGTTCCGCAGATGGCGGCCGCCGAGGAGGCCATGGCGCGAACTGAGCGGGTGCCCGGTGTTAGTTACAGCGGCCTGGTCCTCAACCCCCGTGGACTCACGCGCGCCATCGAGACCGGAATGGACGAGGTGAACGTCGTTCTTGTCGCGAGCGAGACCCTCAGCCAGCGCAACCAGGGCGCCACCATCGGGCAGATGGTCGGGCGCTGGCGCCAGATCGTCGCCGAGGCCAACGGCGCCGTTCCGCTTTCCGTCGCGATCGCAGCCGCGTTCGGCTGCCCTTTCGAGGGCGAGGCCGACCCCGAGCTGGTCGCCCGCCTCGCGGGAGAGGCGTACGACGGCGGCGCGGTGGAGATCTCCCTGGCCGAATCGATCGGAGTCGGCGTACCGGCCCAGGTCCGCGCTCCTTGGCGACTTTGGTGCCGAGGTGATCAAAGTCGAGGCACCTGGCGAGGGCGACGCGATGCGCGGCTGGGGTCGGGTCAAGCCTCAGGGCTTGTCGCTGCACTGGCCGATCATCGGGCGCAACAAGAAGTCCATCACGCTCAACCTGCGCAGCGCCCAAGGCCAGGAGATCGTGCGCAAACTCGTCGCGCAGGCGGATGTGCTCGTCGAGAACTTCCGGCCCGGCACCCTGGAGCGGTGGGGCCTGAGCCCCGAGGAGCTCTGGAAGGTCAACCGTGGCCTCGTCGTCACCCGCGTGACGGGATACGGCCAAACGGGCCCCTACGCACCCCGCGCCGGCTTCGGCGTCGTTGGCGAGGCAATGGGCGGATTCCGGTACGTGACCGGCGACCCGGTGACGCCACCGGCCCGAGTGAGCGTCTCGATCGGGGACGAACTCGCTGGCACCTTCGCGGCCCTTGGCACGCTCGTCGCGCTCCACCACCGGCAGAACACCGGCCGCGGGCAGGTCGTCGACGCATCCCTCTACGAGTCCGTGTTTGCGATGATGGAGGCGCTCGTTCCCGACTGGGAGGTCGGCGGCTACCAGCGCGAGCGGACTGGCTCGATCCTCCCGGGCGTCGCGCCGAGCAACGTCTACCCGGCGCTCGAAGGGTCGGTGCTGGCCGGCAACCGCGACACGGTCTTTCAGCGGCTTACCGAGGTGATGGGCCAGCCCGAGCTTGCCGCGGACCCGAGGTTCGCCACCCATGACGCGCGCGGTGCCAACTCCGAGGAGCTGGACCGGATCATCTCCGCTTGGAGCAGTCCGCAGGAATCCGGTCACCTCCTCGACGCGCTCCACGAGGCTGGTGTCCCCGCCGGACTCATCTACCGCGCCAAGGACATGCTGGAGGACCCGCACTTCAAGGCACGTGAGTCGATCGTCCGGCTCAAACACGAAGTGCTCGGCGAATTCCCGATGCGTCCGGGCCCTCGGTCCGGAGCTCGGCGAACACAACACCGCCGTCTACCGCGACCTGCTGGGCCTCAGCGACGACGAGGTCGAGGCGCTGCGGACCGACGCGATCATCTAGCGAGGAGCCGTCATGAGCAAGCGCATCGACACCGCCGTGATAATCGTCGGCGGGGGGCCCGTCGGCCTCACCCTCGCCTACGACCTCGGGCTCCGGGGCGTCCCGTGCGTCCTCGTCGAGGCCGACGCCGGGACCGGACTCGAGCTACTCGCCAAGGCAGGGACCTTCAACGAGCGGACCGTCGAGTACTTCCGGAAGATGGGCGTCGCCGACGACATCATCAACGCCGGGTTCCCGCTCGACTACCCTCGGGACACGCTCTACGTCACCTCGCTCAACGGCTTCGTGCTCGGCCGCGACCCGCTGCCCTCGGCGAAGGATCGCATACCGTTTCCCGAGACGAGGGAGATCCCCGCGCGCTGCCCGCAGTACGTTTTCGACCCGCTGATGGCCGGCAAGGTCCTCGAACTCGGCATGACGCAGGTCCTCTACGGCGCTGTCTGGCGCTCGATGTCCGAGGACGCCGAGGGCGTCACGTCGGTCGTCGAGGGCCCCGACGGCGAGCACCTAACGGTCCGCTCGAAGTACATCGTCGGATGCGACGGCGCCGGCAGCACCGTCCGCCGCGCAGCGGGCATCGCCTTCGAGGGCAACGATCTCGACTACTCGGTGAGCGCGATGATCGAGTTCGAGGCGCTCGAGGACCTGCACCCTCACGGCCGGGCCGAGCGCTTCATGTTTGTCGGCGAGGACGGGAAGACCTGGGCCAACATCACATCGGTCGACGGCCGGAAGCTATGGCGGATGACGCTCGTCGGCTTCACCGAGCGCCAGCAGCCCGACAGCAACGACTACGACGCAGCCATGCGCCGTGCCCTTGGCACCGACGAGGGCGACTGGATTCTGCACCGCGTGATGCCGTGGCGCCGCAGCCACTACACGGCCGAGCGCTTCGCGCAAGGACGGCTGTTCCTTGCCGGTGACGCCGCCCATACCACTTCGCCCACCGGCGGACACGGCCTCAATACCGGTCTCGGCGACGTCAGCGACCTGGCGTGGATGCTCCAGGCGCTCATCGAGGGCTGGGGTGGCAGATCGCTGATCGACGCCTACAACGCCGAGCGTCGGCCGGTGGCGATCCGCAACGGCAACTTCTCCAGTCGCAACTACGGCGCGTGGGTCGAGGAAGCCAAGTGGGACCGGCTCTTCGAGGACTCGCCCGAGGGGGAGAAGCAGCGCCGGGCGCTGGGGGACCAGATGAACGCCCGCCTGCAGCCCGAGTGGCACTCCTTCGGGGTGGCGATGGGCTATCGGTACGACGAGTCGCCGATCGTCGTCGGTGACGGGACGCCTCCGACTCCGGACGATGCCAGCGTCTACGTGCAGACCGCTCGCCCGGGGCACCGTGCCCCGTTCGTGCGGTTCGCCGATGGCACCGCCACCATCGACCTGCTCGACCGTGACGCCTTCACGTTGCTCGTTCTCGGCGACGAGCCCGCGTCGGCCGACATCGGTCGCGCGGAGGCAGCCGCAGCGGGTCTCGGCGTTCCGCTCACGGTCGTCCGAGTCAGTGAGCCGGCCGTCGCCGCAGCCTACGATCGACCGTGGGTGCTGGTGCGCCCCGACGGCATGGTGACCTGGCGCGGCGACGAGTTGCCCGACCCCCGCGACCTGCTGCTGACGGTCACCGGCCATGCCTGAGGATCAGTACGCCCCAGTGGACGAAGGCGTCGATCATGTCCAAGGCATCGTCGCGCTGCTGTGGACGCCCTCGTCCGCTCAGGTCTGGATCTCTACACCACAAGGACTTCGCCCGCAGCGCCGGGTATCCGACGGTGATCGCCCACGGGATGCTCCAGGCGCCTTGCCGGCGACTTACGCAACCGGCCTACTCGGTGCCGCGACCGTGCACCGCTTCGGCGTTCGGTTCCGCTCTCAGGTCTTCTACGGCGACACCCTCAACTGCTCGGGAACCGTCGTTGCCGTCGAGGAGGGGCCGAGGGCGGCCTGGCCACCGTAGAACTGCAGCGAGGCAGCACACCGGCGAGTCGTGATCACCGGGACTGCCGACTTCTTCCTGGCGTGACCCGTGGATCACTGGGTCCAATGATCCCGGTGACAGCGTCAGATGGCGGCGAGCGTGCCGTCCGGCTCGCCCAGGTGGCGTGGAAACAGGCCGCTGAGAACGGCTCCGGCTGCCTCCAGCACTATGCACTGCAAAGGCGTGAAGGGGCTGTCGGAGCGTCTGACGAAGCCGACCTGGCCCCAGGTGCCATGGGCATCGGCCAGGGGAATCGAGAGGATCGAGGGTACTTCGGTTTCGGCCAAGCGCGTCAGCTTTACCGTCGCCGGATAACGGCGCTTGAACTTTGTGATGTCGACGACTCGCCGGATCGCCCGGGTGTTGAAGGTGTCGGCCGAGAGGTATCCGCCGTCTAGCGGCACGCCTGCCGCTACCGAGGTCTGCCACTCCTCCGGCATCCCGGCCTGCGCGACCAGATCCAGCAAGTTCGAGCCCGGGCGCCGGGCGAACACGGCCGCACCGTCACACAGGCTGTCGTCGGCCGCGAGGTCAACGAGGGCCCGGCATGCCTCAAGCCGGCTGTGGGTGGCGAAGAGCGACTGGATGAGCGTGCTCAGACGATCTTCCCAGGTCGCCACGTAGTTGCTGTCCTCCACACCGGTGCCCTTCTTCTGATGGGCGGCCAGTTCCGTGACGGGCTGGTCGAAGCTGTACCCGATGCCGCGCGCCGCGCGGATGTAGCGACGCTCACCGGAGGCCTCCAGCTTCTTGCGCAGTCGGTTGATCTGCAGGCGCAGGGCGTTGCGGTCGTCTGTGTGCTTCCAGTCCCAGACCTCCTTGAGGATCTCGTGGTGCCGGATCGCGACGAAGGGCTGGCCCATCAGCACGCGAAGCAGGTCGAACTCGGTGGGGGTAAGGCTGACCTGCTGGCCGTCAACCGTGACTCTGCGAGCCAGCAGGTCGACCCGGAGGCCCGGGCTCTCCAGGAACCGCAGCTCGGCCTGGTTCGGGATGGCTCGGCGCAGGAGCGCGTCGGTGCCGGCTCGCAACAGATCGCCGGAGTAGCCCTGCTCCAACACCAGGTCTGCTCCGGCGTTGAGCAAAGTGGGCTCGGACTGCGTGCCAGGCGACGACAGCGCGACCATGGGAGCCCGGGAGAGCGGCCTCAGAAGCGACACGGTGCCGATCGCCCACGGATCCGAGGTGCCGGCGACGAAGAGGAGTCCGAAGTTGCGCACCAAGACCAGCCACGATGCCCGGTCCAGGTCGGTGGTGCACACGCACTTCCAGCCGATGGCAGCCAAGGCGCTGGATGTGGCCGCGGCGCCGAGCTCTGTGTCCGCGACCACGAGGGCCGTTCCGCGGTGGCCGCCATTTGGCGCAGACGATCTAGTGGGCACGGTCAGGCCCAGCGGGGGCGCAGGGCGCGGATTGGTACGCCGGTCGTTGTGCACTGAAGCCTCCGCGAACTCGACGGTGAGTGGCGTGCGCCATAGCCAGTATGGCCATATCTGACAGCGTGTACAAGGATCTGCAGGTCGGAGACGACCGGCTGAGCCGGTGGTCCGAGCAACCGGGGTCTCGGTATGTGGGTTGAGCACCGACCGGCATTCTTCGTACATGTAGGGGGGATGCCGAACTGCTGGCGAGGCTTCTCGCGCCCGGGCGCCCGTCCTACAGTGCCGAGGGGAGGAGCGCGGCTCGATAACTTCGTTCGGAGAGGAAGTTCATGCAGCATGAAACCCTCGTGGTGAGCGGCGATTTCGACACCGTCGACCATCTGTTGGCGGCGGCGGCCGCCCAACAGGGGGAGCGCGACGCGTACGTCGGTCCCGACGATCGGATGAGCTTTGCAGAGTGGCATCTCCGCTCCGATCTGGTGGCGGAGGAGCTCCGCCGACGCGGTGTCGGCCGGGGCGACGTCGTGGCGCTCGTGATGCCCAACTCGTGTGACTTCGCCGTCGTGTTCGCGGCGATCGCGAAGCTCGGTGCTGTCACCACCGCACTCAACACTCGGCTCGGGCCCCAGGAGATGGAGGCGATCGCCCAGACATGCTTGCCACGGCTGGTGGTGCGTGATGGCACGCTGGCCACCCCGCCGCTGCCCGGCGAGCCGCGGTCCCTCCTTCGTTCCGAGCTGGCGGGGATCTACGCTCGCGTGGCGGTCGACCTGCCGCGTGGCCAGTGCAACCCCGCGGACCCGGTCGTGATCATGTGGACCAGTGGTACGACCGGGAACCCCAAGGGCCCCTACCTTGACCACCGCAACCTCAAGGCCGTCTCCGACGCTGCCGGACCGATGAGCACACCCGGTGACCGCAGACTGGTTCCCACACCATTCCCGCACGCCGGCTACATGGCGCGCCTGTGGGACCAGATCCACCACCTGACGACCGTGATCATTGGCGTGATGCCATGGTCGGTGGACTCCATGCTGCGGCAGATCGTCGAGGAGAGAGTCACGGTGATCGGCGCCGTACCGACCCAGTGGGAGAAGCTTGTTCAGTTTCCCGGCATCGACGAGCTCGACCTCGGCTCCGTCCGCGTGGGGCTCAGCGCGACCGCTCCCGCACGACCCGAGTTGGTGGAGCGGGTCAAGGAGGTCCTCGGCTGCCCGCTCGTGGTCCGCTATGCGATGACGGAGAGCCCGAGCATCGCCGGCACCCGACCTGAGGACCCGCCGGAGGTGCAATTCCGCACCGTGGGCCGCCCCCAAGTCGGCATGGAGGTTTCCGTGCTGGCCGACGAGGGGGAAGTCGGCATGGTCCGCATCCGTGGGGCCTGCGTGATGCGCGGCTACTGGAACGACCCGGCACGGACGGCGAAGGCATTCGACTCCGAGGGCTGGCTGCTGACGGGCGATCTCGGCTATCTCGATGCCGACGGCAACCTCGTGCTCACCGGCCGCTCCAGCGACATGTACATCCGCGGCGGCTACAACGTCTATCCCGCCGAGGTGGAGAGCCTGTTGGTCACCCACCCGAAAGTCGCCAATGTCAGCATCGTCGCTGCTCCGGCGCCGACTATCGGTGAGATTGGTGTTGCCTTCGTGGTGCCGGTACCCGGTGAGACGGTCACCTTGGATGAGTTGCGGGAGTTCGTACGACGAAACCTGGCCGACTACAAGGCGCCGGACGTTCTGCATGTTATCCAGGAGCTGCCGGCGAACGCGATGCACAAGATCAATCGGAGCGCGCTGCGCGAGTTGGCGAAGGCCTCCGTGACCACCGAGACCGCCCCGGTATCTGCCGCCGGCGTGGGCCGCTGATCGACAGGAGGAGCAAGTAGTAAGAGTCGAAGCACCCACAGCGGTCATCGTCGCGGATGCCCGCACGCGACGGGCCGGCTGCTCCGCGGTCTGTCCGGCTCGAGCCCGCCACCGATCTGGGTGGAATCGTGAACCGGCGGGAGAAGGCCAGGATAGGCGGGGACCAGGTCGACTACGTCGTCGTCGGCACGTCATCCAGGCCGGATGCGGGCAGAACACCGCTCGACGGTCGCCGTCAAGGGTGGTAACGCGATGATGATGCCGGCGGTGACACTCATCAAGGTTGCGTGGCCAGGGTGAAGGCGATCGCCACCGCCGGCCAGATGATCCGTGTCCGGGAGCATGATGTCGTCGCTGTCGGCGGCATGCAGTCGATGAGCCAGGCCCCGCACCTGCTGTCGAAGTCCGGGACCGGCTTCAAGTACTGCTACACAATGGTGGTCGACACGATGGCCTACGACGCGCTCTTCGACCAATTCACCTACCAGGCGATGGATGAGGCAGGCGACGAGCCGACGCCACGTCTCGGGTGCGGCGTCGGTGGGCGCGCTCGGCGCGGAAGCCGTCGAGCATCAGGTACAGGTGGCGGCGCCATGCGTGCGGGCGATCCCGTCGGGCGCCTCGATGATCCGGCTGTGGGACCAGATGACGAAGGCGAGGTCCTCGGGTACCAGGTCGGGTCGTAGGCGGCCCTGCTCTCGCGCCCGTTCGACGATGCGCACGCCGGGTCATGGATCCGGGTCTGCTGGCTGGCCAGGCAGACGTTCTCAGGCAGCCGGATCGAGGCGAAGTCGTTGAAGCCCCGGTCGCGGGCCTGGAGTTCGCACATGGTTTCCAGGAACAGGCACGGCCCTTCCCGCACGTCGTCCATGCTCAGGGCCTGTTCCGCGGCGGCGACCCAGATCGCGAGCTTGCGCCAGCGAAGACCTTCTGCACCAGGCACAGTTGGCGACATGCTCCAGCGATGCCTGCATCATGCGGCCGGCGGCGACCACATCCGCTCCGGCGTGGCGTTCTCGCAGCTGAGTTACTGGGTCAGCGACCTGCCAGGCGCGGTGGTGGTCGCCTACGAGACCGGCCGACCGGCTTCGTACCTGTACCGGCACCTGACCGCAGCCGGGATCGGGTGCGAGGTCGCAGCAAGCGGCCTTGCAATCGGTGAAGTTGATGCTGCGTAGGCAGTTTGTCCGCCCTGTTCCATGGAAGCCCACGGTTGAGCGAATTCGTCGACCGGACCTCCGTCGGGGGAGAACGAGCCGTGTCTTACCGACCGGTGGTCAGCAGGCCGCACCACCTCCGGTCACGGACCTTCTCCCACCGCGCGGTCAGCCGCCCAGCCGGAGTCCACGCGCTCGTGTCCCGAAGATCTCGGTGCCGAATACCTCACCGAGTCTGGTGGCATCCCAGCGCTGCTCGTTGCTGCAGGCGACCGCGTCCTCGGTCCATCCGCCCATGAGATAGATCTTGTCGCCGATTGCTCGGATGACCTGTCCGGAGATTTGGCTGGCCTGCTCGCTCGCGAGCCACGCGACGACAGGGGAGCAAAGGGAGGCGTCCAGGGGATCGAAGGAGTCCTCGGGACGTTCGTCCGGCTCGGGGACGACATCATCCTTGCCGGACGCGGAGAGACGGGTAAGGCCACCGGGCCCGATCGCATTGACGGTCACTCCGATGCTTGCCAGTTCCAGACTGAGGGTGAGCGTCAGGCCTGCGATCGCCGACTTGGCGGTCGCGTAGTTCGACTGACCGAAGTGACCCAGGAGCCCGGCACCGGAGACCGTGTTGATGATGCGGCCGTACGTCGTACCCGTGGAGGCTTTGGCGGTCGTGCGCCATCGGCGGGCGACCGAACGGCACGCCAGCCACGTTCCGCGGACGTGCACGCGCATCACCAGGTCGAAATCGGTGACCGGCATGTTCCAGATGGCTCGATCCCGCACGATGCCGGCGTTGTTCACGAGGATGTCCACGCGCCCGTACTCCGTCCAAGCCCGATCGACCAGTGCCTCCACCTGGTCCTCGTCGCCGACATCGCCGTAGTCCGCGATGGCTCGTCCACCGCGTGACCGGATGATGTCGACGACAACGTCGGCGTCGCGGCCGGATCCGTCGCCCGAGATCGTCGTCCCGAGGTCGTTGACGACGACGGCCGCTCCTTGCTTGGCCAGTTCCAGGGCATGACCCCGGCCGATACCGTGCGCGGCTCCCGTGACGATGGCGACCTTGCCATCCAACAGTCCAGGCATGAGGTGGTGATTCTCCTTCTTGTCTTGTCACCTTGTGGTGACACGGCCGGTGCGGTCGCCGGCGTGCCGGTGATGTGGTGAGGACAGCGCGGACTCAGGCAGGTACGAAGACCGGAGCCGACAATGTCTCGTCGAGCGGCTCGGCCCGGACGGTCAGAGCCATCCCGATGTGGAGGTCCTCTGGAGCGCAGTCCACGATGGTGGTCATCAACCGGGGCCCCTCCTCGAGCTCGACGAGGGCGGCTACGTACGGAACGCGATCGGCGAACGGCGGCAAGTCGTTGACATAGACCGTGGAGAACGTGTACAGCGAGGCGCGGCCGCTGGCAGGACGAGGCTCGACGGCGCAGCTCCAGCAAAACGGGCAGAAGGGACGCGGGTAGTGGTGTACCCGGTCGCAGTCCGTGCAGTGGGCGATGAGTAGGACGCCACGATCGCGGATCGCGTCCCAGTACGGCTGTGTGTCCGGCTCTACGGTGGGCAGGTCCCGGCGGTCGGCACGAGTCACGAGAGATCCTTTCTCACACGCCACGGAAAACGGGAGCGCGATTCTCCAGAAATGCGGCCACGCCCTCCGTGGAGTCGATGGAGTGGCTCTGTGCCTCCTGCATCAGACCCTCGAAGGCGAAGGAGGACGCTCGATCCTGATCGAGGGCGACGTTGAAGAGGCGTTTGGTCAGCGCGAGTGCGGTGGTGGGGGCTGCGGCCAACCTGGTGGCCAGTGCGGAGACCGTGGATGCCAAATCGTCACCGGACACGACCCAATTGACTAGTCCGAGCCGCAACGCGTCCTCGGCCGGAAGACGGTCGCCGAGCAGGGCCAGTTCCTTGGCCTTGCGCATGCCGAGGTGACGAGTGAGCAGGTAGGCGCCGGCCGCGTCGACCGTGATGCCGCGCAGAACGAACGACTCGATGAAGACCGCTTCCTCCGTGGCGATCACGAAATCCGCCGCGAGGGCCAGGTGAGCTCCCATCCCCGCCGCCGCACCCTGGACGACAGCGATCACTGGCTTGTCGCAGTCCAAGACGGCAGCGATCAGCTGCTGGGCGCCGCCCATGATTCGCCTGCTGACCTCCCCGACAACCGTCTCGGCGTCTGTTCGGCGGAGGCCGGTGACGTCCGCACCGGTGCAGAAGTGCCGCCCCGCGGCACGCAGGACGACGCACCGCACGGCGGCGGTCTCGTGTGCGCTCTGGAGTAGCGCGATGACCTGCCGCCGGTCCGACGGTCGCAACGCGTTGCCCTTGGCGGCCCGGTCGAGGGTGATGGTCAGGATCCCATCCGACAGCTCCGAACGGATCGAAGCGTGCGCTGCCTCTTCGTCAACCGCATCGGCCTGGGTGTCCACTGCCTGGTCGTCGTTCATGTCAGCTATTCTGGCATCATCGTCACTTACTAGGCAACCAATGAGGGAGAAACCACGTGACTGAGGCCCCGCATCTGACGCCACCGTCATTTGAGTTCCCTATAGAGCTCGGGGCGGTGCGAGCGTTCGTCCAGGCCATGGAGTCGGGAAACCCCGCTTTCGCGGGAGCTGCCCCGGTCGTTCCGCCGACCTTCCTGGTGACGTCGCACCGTTGGTCCACGAAGGAGAACCGGATCGACCATGGCATCCCGAGGGCCCGGCTCCTGCACGGCGGGCAGGAGTTCCGTTTCCACGGGGAACCTCCCCGGGTCGGCCACACCCTCACCGCCCGGGAGCAGCTCACCGAGCGTTACCAGAAGCAGGGCCGCCGCGGCGGCACGATGGAGTTCGTCACCGTGACGACCGAGTTCCACGACCAGTCGGGAAGGCTTGTCGCGGAGATGAGCGCGACCTACATCGGTACAGCGCCGAAGGGGGAGCACGCATGAACGTCGCCACACCGGAAGTCGGTCAGCGTGCCGAGCCACGTACCTACGGCCCCATCACGTCAGAGACGATCGTGCGCTACTCGGCAGCATCAGGAGACCTCAATCCGATGCACTACGACAAGGATTTCGCCCAGCAGGCCGGCTACCCGACCGTGTTCTCGCAGGGCATGAACTCCGCCGCGCTCCTGGGCTCCTTCCTCTCTGATTGGTTCGAGCCGGCCTGGATTCGGCGATTCGGGGTCCGGTTCCGAGAGTTGGTCTGGCCTGGTGATCTCCTGGAATGCTCGGGGGAGGTCGTCGCGGTCGCCGCGGTCGAGGGAGGTAGCGCCGTTACCGTTGAGCTTCGGCTTCGTCGTCAGTCGGGCGAGACAGCTCTCGAAGGCTCCGCGGACCTGTTCGTGCCGGAGTCCGCGGCATCCACAAGCTGACCTACGGCGGACGCGGCGCCATCCGGACCGGGCGGCGCCGCGTCCCCCGCCTTGCTCGCCCAAGCGCAGCGTCTGTGACGGTGCCCGGCCTGCAGCCGTACCAGGCGGCTCGGTCCCATTGCCAAGCTGGACATACGTCATGCCGTGCTGGTTGGCCACGCCGGCAGGCACGTCGAGCGCTTCCCAGATCGCCTTGATGGTTCCCTGCACCGCGTCCGACCGGCGTGTGGCGATTGTCCCTGCCAGCGTCTCGGCATGGACCAGAGATCCCTCACGGGCGGCCACCTCGCTGACCAGTCCCAGACCCATGGCCGTTCTGGCCCTGATCCGTTCGTCGTTGCCGACGGGGGCGCAGCGAAGCACGTCGCCCGGCGGGCGCGATACAGCCTGCCGATCGGCTCCGGTGCCGAGACGATGCCGACGCCGGCATGCGGGTCGAAGAAGGTCGCCCCCTCCGAGGCGATGACGATGTCGGACTCATTGATGAAGTACATCCGGCCGCCTGCGGTCATGCCCTGAAAGGCGACAACAACACGCTTCCAGACGTTGGGCGCGTGGCCCGAGCCACTGACCCGGGTCCATCTGGTTGAAGATCGGCTCCTCCAACCACCTCGGTCCTTCATCGGGGTCGAGACCGGTGCAGAACGCTCGGCCGCCAGCCGCCCGGCACGACCGCGTGGATGTCTTTGTCTCCTCGGACCTCCGCCCAGGCAGCGGTCATGTCCAAGGTCATCTGCCGGTTAAGCCGTTCGAGCCGGTTGAGCGTGATCGCAGGGCTTGATCAAGCTCCGTAGCTGTCCGGATCGTTGGTGATGCCCAGGATGGGGAGTGCTCGGTGGGGCTCGTCGCGTATCGCCCGGGTGGTCTTGGCGATGTTGTCGGCGCCGAGGGTTTTCAGCACGCCGATGGCGAGGTTGCGGAGGGTCGCCAGGGCCCGTGGTGCGGTCCCGGCGTGGACGGTGGAGGCCTCCTCGGCGAAGGTGACGTCCCTGATGTGGTGCGAGGAGTTCGCTGGTGACGGCGTAGACACTCTCACGGGTCTCGCGCTTGCCGGTGGGCTTGCGGCGGCGGTGGACGCGGATGGCCAGGCGGGCGTGGGGAAAGGCGATTCCGCCGAGTTCGTCGGCGATACCGCAGGTCTTGACCGAGCGGGACTCGCGGCGTCCGTGTCCGGTCCCGGAGGCGGTGTGCTGGACTGCGATGGACTGCCAGGGCAGAGCGGCGAGTTGGGTGTAGGCGGTGGGCTGGTTGGTCTTGATCACGGCGATGTAGTGGGCCTTCTTGGTTTCCACCAGCCAGGAGACGTTCGCCTTGACCGAGTGCAGGGCGTCGAAGGTGACGACGGCGCCGGTCAGGTCCAGCGGTGCCAGCAGCGGCCGGAAGTGCGTGGTTTCGTTCGTCTTCGCGCCGACCTCCACCTGGGCGAGGGGCACGAGGGTGCCGTGGGTGACCGCGGAGAGCAGATGCCGGCGCGTCCCGGTGAGACGGGCTGATCCCTTGAGTGCTTTGCGTCGACGGCGATCGCGCGCGAGCGCCCGGACGCGGAGGGTGACGGCGCCTGGGCGGGTTGGGTGGCGGCCCGGTGCCGGTCGGCCAGGCAGGCGCCGACCGCCCGGTCCAGGGCGTCACCGTCAACAGCCCCCAGCACACGGCCGATCGTGGCCGACGCCGGAGCGCGCCGCCATCTGAGCAGGTGGCGGCGGATCCCGATCACTGTCAGGACTGCGTTCGAAGCACGCTGGCCCCACTCGGCGAGTTCATCGATGCTCCTCGCTCCCGAGACGGCCGCGCACGCACACACCAGCAGGATCGCTGTGAATGAGTACCACCGGCCCCGGCGGGCGCGCGGGTCGGGCACGGAATCGAAGTACGGGCGCAGGTCGGCAATCCGGCCGGTGTCCAGCGGCCCCAGTTTCACCAGCACGGCAGGGATGGGAGAGGATGCAGCAGCAGGCACGGGCCACCTCATGATCATCGGGCTTAGACACCCCAATGATCACGAAGCCCGTGCCTGCTCTGCTATGCGCCCCAACCGGTCACAACCCGATCAGCCGCACGACCCCGGAACTTGCAACCGCCCTGGCGTGATCGTGGCGACGCTCGCGGCAACTTCGAACAGCATCGTCTCGTATCGCATCAGACAGTTCCTGCTTGCGGGATTGCCTCGGTGCGGTGGAGCACTGCGTCTTTGATCTCCTTCTTCATCAGCTTTCCAAGGGAGTTCACCGGTAGTTCGGCGGCCGTCTCGAGCTGGACCGGGAACTTCCGCCGGTTCACGCCGCGCCCGTCCAGGAAGTCGCACAGCGACTGGAGGGAGGGCGGCTCGCCGGTCGGTACGATGACCGCGCAGACGCGTTCGCCGGTCTTGTCGTCCGGGAGGCCGATGACGGCGGCCTCCCGGACGGCAGGGTGCTCGGTGAGGGCCAGCTCGAGTTCGCGCGCCGAGATGTTCTCCATGTTCCTGATGATGATGTCCTTGAGACGTCCGGTGACGATGAGGAAGCCTTCGTCGTCGATGCGTGCCAGGTCGCCGGTGCGGAAGTAGCCATCCTCGTCGAAGGCCTCCGAATCGAGGTTCGCGTCGACGTAGCCAGCCATCAGCGAGTTTCCGCGAACGCGGACCTCGCCCGACTCTCCTGGTGGCACGGGGGCGCCGTCTGGCGTGGTGATCTTGAGACAGACGCCACTGGGTCGGCCGTCAGCGACCGCAAGGTGCGCGAGGCTGTCGTCGAGGGTCGCCATGCTGATCAAGGGCATCTCGGTCATGCCATAGCCAGAGACGATCTTGGCTCCGAACGTCTCCATCACCTGCTCGTGCAGGGCCTTGGCGCGGGGGGCGCCTCCGATCAGGAAAGCCCTCAGGTCGGGGAAGAAGCGGGTCTCTGAATTCTGCCGCTGGACCTCCAGGAAGCCCTGGACGAATGGAAGACCGGAACAGCACAGAGTGGTACCGGCGGCCGTAAGATGCCGAGCGGTCTCGAGGGGCGCGAAGCTCTCGGTGACCACCAGGTGAGCCCCCGACCGTACGGCGCCGAGGAAGAACACCAATCCCCCGATGTGGGCGACCGGTGCGATGGAGGAGATGACGTCGTTCGGACCAGGCGACACGGCTGCGCAGAACGTTCGCGCGGCGGCGACGAGGTCGCTGTCGCGGTGGCGGGCTCCCTTCGGGACCGCCGTGGTGCCTGACGTGTAGTAGAGCCAGCGCACGTCGTCAGGAGCCGCCCCGCGGGCGCGGGGAAGCGGGGCGGAGGAGCCATGGGGAAGCGCTGATTCGAGTACCAGCGCTTGGAGACCCGGCACCCTGCCCTCGAGTCGACGTGCCATCGACGCATGGTCGTACCGTGGCTGGCTCTCTGGCACCAGAAGGAGGGCGGAACCCGACTGCCGAACCATGAACTCGACGTCCGGTTCGCGCAGCGTTGTGACCAGAGGGTTTTGGACGGCACCGAGGCGCGAGAGCGCTACCGAGACCAGGAGTGCGTTGATCGTGGTCGGTAGTTGCCACGAGACGACGCTGCCCTCCCGAACACCTAGTGCGTACAGCCAGGCTGCGACGCGTTCGGCCTCGTCGGCGAAAGCCCCGGCGCTGAGGGTCCTGCCGTGCTCATCCGACACGAGTGTTGAGCCTGGATCAAGATCCGCACGGTGAACGAGTGACTCCCACAGCGTCGGCGACCATTGTCCGTCCGTCGCCGGCAGAGCTTCGGATGTTCCCTGCGTCTGAGTTCCTGCTGAACGCCCTGCCCTCATGTCTGCGTCGGCCTTTCGAATGTCGTCCGGCAGTGTCGTGGGGAAGTAGTTCCAGTGCAGTAGGCAGGATGTCAGATCTTGGAACCGATGTGGGTCGCCTCCCGGGACGTCCGGCTCCTTGCGAGTAGGCGATGGTGGTCAGGTCACGTTCGAAGCCGGCGACCGAGCGGCTCACCGGCTCGATCGGCAGCCACGTGTGAACCCTGCGCCGCCGTACTCGGCGAGTCGAGTCATCACCTCGGTCGGGTGCTAACCAGCGGCGGCACAGGCCACGTTGATCTCTGCCACTTGCTCCGCGAGGACCGAGAGGGGGTCGAGAGTCGGCGAGCCAGTGACTGCGGCCGGTTCCGGGCTTTGCGGCAAGGGCATCCAGCACTCGCCGAGTTCCGACGCCCGTCTCCGTGCTGCGGCCGTTACCGTCGAGCCGGATGGGCGGTCCGCCCGGTGTGAACAGACGGGGCATCGCTCGCTCACTTACAATATCGTAGACACTGTTGTCAGATCCGTCTTCTGCTTGCGGTGTGCGAAGAATGGGCGCCCAGGGCGGCGGCCGTGGGGGAGCTGGGCGTCTCGCCTGCGAGATGAGTCGCCGACCGTATGGTTGTGACGCAAACGCGAATCTGACAGTATGTATATCAAAGCGAAGGGGAGAATGGCCGGGGAGTCAACTGTGCCTGGGCACCGTCGGCCGGTCTTCACGCGGCGGGCCGCAGACCATGAGCGTGCCAACGAACCTGCTGCACACGACCTACGCCGTCGGTCGAGGCGTCAGGTCGTCGTCTGATGCCGAACCGTCCGGAACGGCGCAATGTGCTTCGCCTTGCCGACCGGTGCCGACCAGGCCGAAGCACGCGTGCGCCGATACGGCGATGCACGGCGAGGTGAGCAGGTCCCAGCTCCTGTACGCCGCCGCAGGGTTCCGAGCGGGACACGGGGGCGTCGCCTCTCAGGCCTCCGTCGCCCGCGTGATAGCTGCACGAGCGGCGAGTGACAACGCGCGAATGGCGATCCAGTTGTATGGAGGAAACGGCTACACCTGGGAGCACGACCTCCACCTCGCCGCGAAACGAGCAACTGTCCTGGCGCTCCAGCTGGGCAGCAGAGACCTGCACTTGTCCCGAGTGCTGGAAATGGAGGACGCGTGACTCGACGGGTAGCGATCGCGGGAGTAGGTCTTTCGGGCGTCGGGGACGACCGGCTGACCAACCCGTACGCGCTCATCAGCGAGGCCGCACGACGAGCTGTCGAGGAGGCCGGACTGGCTCCGAACGAGATCGACGGGTTCGCATCGACGGGTCTGGGCGCCCTTCCGCCGGTCGATGTCGCGGAGTATCTCGGTATCCGGCCGACGTGGATCGACTCGACCGCGGTGGGTGGTGCGGCCTGGGAGGTGATGGCCGCGCACGCTGCGGACGCGATTTCCCTGGGCAGGGCCGATGTGGTCCTGCTCGCCTACGGCTCCTCCTCCCGTTCGGACATCAAGAACGGTCTGCGCACGGCCACCTTGGACTGGGGGTCGCGAGGCCCGTTGCAGTGGGAAGCGCCGTATGGCCACACCGTCATCAGTAAGTACGCCATGGCCGCGCGACGACATATGTACGAGTACGGCACCACTGCGGAGCAGCTGGCCGAGATCGCGGTCTCGGCCCGTTACAACGCCTCGCTCAATCCGGACGCGACGTTCCGCGTTCCCTTGACGGTGGAGGAGGTGCTCGCCGGCAGAGTCATCGCGGACCCGTTCACAAAACTGCAGTGCTGCATCCGTTCCGACGGAGGCGCCGCGTTGGTCCTGGTGGCTGAGGATCGCGTGCAGGATCTACCTGGTCTGCCGGTGTGGATACTCGGGACGGGGGAGGCCATCTCCCATATGTCGACGAGCCAATGGGAGGACGTGACGGTCGGACCCGCGAAGATCTCGGGCACTCTTGCATTCGAACGAGCCGGCGTCACGCCGCAGGAAATCGATGTGTGCGAGATCTACGACGCCTTCACCTCCATGCTCCTGGTGAATCTCGAAGACCTGGGCTTCTGCAAGAAGGGCGAGGGCGGGGACTTCGTCCAGGACGGCCGGCTGCGCGTCGGCGGGGCGCTGCCGACGAACACCGATGGAGGTGGCCTCTCCGCAATGCATCCGGGTCAGCGCGGGCTCTTCCTGATGGTTGAAGCGGTGCGCCAACTCAGGGGACAAGCCGGTGCTCGACAGGTAGCGGATGCCCGATTGGCCTGCGTAAGCGGTACAGGAGGATGGTTCTGCTCGAGCGGCACCATGATCCTGGGAGCCGACTGACGAGGACGCCATGGCGGAACTGCCGGCCGGACGAAAGCGACACCTGTTTGTGTAGATGGACTCCGTTCCTGTTCGAGCACGAGTGGCGTCGAGCCTGTCCGGCCTAGCGGTGCCCTGGCTTGCCGCTTATCACTTCCACGGTCTGACACCCTATACACTTCAGGGCGAAGGCTCTCGGTCCGCTCGACAGTCGCTCAGCGGAAAGGAAATCAGACAATGGAACGGCGTCCTAGTTACGGTCCGAACAGCATCACTATCGGGGACCGCGGTGCAACCACGGTCGGAAACGTCCTGCAGACCGCACTGGCGCTCTTTGGTGAAAAGGGATTCCACAATACGACGATCCAGGATATCGCCGACCAAGCCGGGATGTCTCGCGCTACGCTCTACCAATACTTCGAGAGCAAAGAAAGAATCTTCATCGAACTTCTGGAAGAATGCGGGGCGTCACTGCTGGACCTTGCTCGCCACCTAGAACCGCTCAGCGCCACGGAGCGAGGCTTCAGCAACCTTCGATGGTGGCTCGACCGATGGGCTGAGGTATACGAGCGGTACGAGATTTTGTTCCGCGAATGGTCGAATATCGACACTCCGGGAGCGCCGGTACGGCCCCTGGTAGCAAAATTCAATGAAACGTACAACACGCGGATAGCGGATTGGCTTTCGAGTAGCGGCGTCAACGGAGTCGATCCCCGTGATGCCGCCAACATGTTGACGAGTCTGATCATTTATCTCAACTATGCGGACCATGCGAGCAAGGAATCCGGCAGCGGTACCCGGCTGCCGAGTGAGGAGCTGCGTTACTACTTCTCCGTATCACTGCAGCTCATGCTTTTTCCGGAGACTCCAGTGGACGTGACACGCGGGGATCGTACCGTGCCACGGGCATGGAAGAACCACCGTATCACCGGCAAACTTGCCTCCCGTGATCTGGGGCCGATGCCCACCCCATACTCAGACCGGGTCGCCGGCCTGACCGCTCGAGCCGTCCAAACGGTGAACATCCTGATGCGCGCAGGTGGGGAATGCTTCGCCGAGTTTGGATACCAGAAGACCAACATCGACGACATCGTTCGTACGGCCGGGTTCGCGCGAGGGACCTTCTACAAGTACTTCGACACCAAGGTTGAGCTACTGGAAGCCTTGGCCGAGATGTGTGCCCGCGACCTGATCGCTGGTGCGCTTCGCCTCGAACGTGTCAACGAGAATGACTATACGAACGACTTCAAGGAGTGGGTGCGCACCACACTGAAGGCGAGCAGCGAATATCGTGGGGTGATTCGCGCCTGGCGGGAGCGGAGGCCGGCAACCACTGCCATGGAAGGCATGCGCGCGCATGTGGCCACGTCCATTCGGCGAGCGCTCTTTCTGGCACTCAGCCGATCACGGCGAGGCCATCCCATGCACCTGAGCGCCAGCCGAATCTTTGTCGGCGGTGTCTTCGATCAATTTCCCGACACATTGGTGCTCCATTACACCGACCCGTCGCCCGAATATCTGGAGACCCTTATCGCTGACCTGCTGGACCGGGCGATCCTCGGGTTCACCGATGAAGCCAGGCACTCGCCCGGGCCTCGCGAATGAGGGCTCGCGCCCGGGGACGGGCCACTCGTGCCCCGTTCCGAACGCAATCACGGCGAAGGTTAGCCAGGACTGGGCCGAGCGCGCTGTGACAACTGGGGGCACCATGATGCCGCCGTATGTCTCGGCCGTGCTCAAACACCGGTCCCGCCGTTCACGGCCGACCTGAGTCAGTTGTCCGCCGCGTGCCAGGCTCCCGGCCATTACCGGAGCAGCCCCGCGGGCTGGGCTGCTCCGGTCAGGTGGCGAATCGAGGGAAGAGGAGTTCGGCGTTGCGGTGTTCGATCGCCTCGCGGTCGGATTGGGTGAGGTCGGCGGTGTCCAGGAGATGATTGAAGTATGCGGTTCCTGCAGTGCCGGCGTAGGGCCAGTCGCTGCCGTAGAGCACGTGGCCGGGTTCAGCGAACGAGGCCAGCAATTTCAGGGCGTCGTGGCCGGTCGACAAGGCGGTGTCGAAGTAAAAGCGTTTGAGGCCGGCCAGGATGGCGTCGGGGGCCGTCGGAGTGGACTTCGGCGAGCTGAGAACCGGGATGATTCCGGCGAAGCGCTGTGCCGCGTAGGGCAGGAATCCGCCCGCATGGGACAGGATGACCTTGACGTGCCGATGGCGGTGCATCACTCCGGAAACCACAAGGTCGACGGCGGTACGAGCAGTGTCGAACGGGAAATCGACCACCGCTGGGCTAAGGCCGTGGAGGGGTCGGAGTCCGGTGGCCGTGGGGTGGATGAAGACCACGGCCTGGCGACGATCGAGTTCTTCCCAAACCGGTTCCCACAGCCGGTCGCCGAGGTATATGCCGACGGCGTTGGACATCAGCACCACCCCGTCTGCCTGCAGGGTGTCGAAGGCGTAGCCGACCTCATCGAGCACGCTGGCGGGATCGTGATCAGCCATGGGCAGGCTGGCGAAATGTCCGAACCGGTCCGGGCGGTTCTTGACCAGTTCTGCGGTGAACTCGTTGATTTCCCGGGTCAGTCGGGGACCGCCTTCGTCGGCAGCGGACGGGAGACCTGGCGCCGACACTGACATCACCGCTGCGGCGACACGGTGATCGTCCATCCACGACAGCGTGGACGCGGCCGACCACTGCGTAGACGGGCCCGCGAAACGTTCGAAAGCGGGGGGAATCACGTGATGATGAACATCGAGCCGGCCCGATGTGGGTGTGGCCATTAGTTCTTCCTCTCAGTAACACCGACTTGTGACGCGACGTGGGAGCCCCCGAGTGCCGGCGAGTGCGACTGCCCACGGGATTCGCCCCGCGGAGGCGGGTAGCTCGGCAGTCCGCTCCACGACCAAGACCTTGTGTGGCTACCCGCCCCGAGCGTTTGCAGTAAGTTTTTCAGTAAGTATTACCGTAAGCATTACGGCACTACCGTACCACTGTGAGTCAATCCCGCAAGCCGACAAGGCACTCGCCTCCTGTGCTGGTGAGCCCCGTGTCGGCCGATGTCGAAGAGCTCGCCGTGGCCGCGGACGCCTTGTTCGCGGACACGGAGGACGCCGGCAAACCGTAGGGGGGTATCCCGCACGTCGGGGTCGTGCTGGTGGCGGGTCAGACTGTTGAGCGCCATTCTGGATGGAGCTGAGAGCCGGTCTTGGCGTCATTCCCGGCGGGAGCCAGGGGGATCGGGTGCGGCGAGGGGGAGTCGCTGGTGTGCGACGACAGGTGAACGCCCACACCACGCCGCCGGCCACCGCACCGTGGATGGCCCGCTTGGTGTTCACGGTGTCGCCGCTGCCCCGGATTGAGAGTTCCGGCCCTGGTGGTCTGTGCAGGCGGCAGACTGCAACACCAACTCCCCCTGCCCGGTGCCGGCGTGGCCGGGGATGCCGCCTGGATGAGCCGAGGACCGTGCCGTGATCATGGTGCCGGACGTGGCACAGGCCCGCGCGGATGTGGCCGCGGGCCGGCTGGCCTGTGCGTGCGGATGACCGTACGCCCTGTGGGGCTTCGCCCGGCCCCGCACCATCCACCAGGCCGACGGTGCGGGGCTGGTGGTCCGGCCCACCCGCGTACGCTGCCGCGGCTGCCAGGTCACGCACGTGCTGCTCCCAGCCGTCTGCGCGCCACGCAGCGGGTACGCCACCGACGTCATCGGCCCGGCACTGATCGCCGGCGCTCTGGGCGCCGGGCACCGCGTGATCACCGCCGAGCTGCAGCTGATCCGCTAACCCCATTCGTCGTCGGGTATGCCGAGGACGGCAGCGTCATGGACGTCCGGGAGACGCTGGAGCGCGGCTTCGATCTCGGCCGGGGCGATGTTCTCGCCACCCCGGATGATGGTGTCGTCGGCACGGCCCCGGGCGAACAGATAGGCGTCTGTGTCGAGATGCCCTCTTTGCGGGTGGCGAGCCAGTCGTCGGCGTCGGTGACCGGTCCGCTCCCGCGGAACTCCCCCGCGATCGGGGACCCCTGACGTGATTCATTCCGACGGTGCAGGGCGGGCAGGGCCAGCCGTCCCCGTCCCGGATCTCGACGCTGACCGACGGCAACGGGCGTCCGGCGGAGGTCGGCCGGGCCCGGACCTCGACGTCGGGGCTGCTGAGAGCCTCGCGATCTCGACCGCGCCGCCCCAGCGGTGCGGATGCGTTCCCACTGCGAGTCCTGCCATCGCGACGCTTCCTCTGTTGCGCAGTCGCGGAGCGTGGCACCGGCCCTTTCTATGCAGTACTAATTACCGTACGGTTTTCTGTATTTTCATCGGCCCCGGAACATGGGTGCCCTGCGCTCCTCGAAGGCCCGCCGGGCCTCCTGGGCGTCCTCCCCGATGCCCAGGCCCAGGAGGGTCACCTCGTTCTTGCAGGCCTGGTCGAACGACGAGTCATAGGCGTCGTTGATCTGGCCCTTGACGTGTCCCAGGCCGATCGTCGGTCCTGCGGCCAGTCGGTGGGCGAAGTCCGCCGCGGCGCTGAGCAGTTGGTCGTCCGGGACGCACCGGTTGGCGAGGCCCCACTGCTCCGCCTGCCGCCCGCTCACCGGCTCGCCGAGCAGCGCGATCTCCTTCGCGCGGACCGGGCTCAATGAACGCGCGAGCAGATACGCGCCACCGGCTTCGACGGGCAGCCCGCGCGTCACGAACACCTCGCAGAAGCTCGCCGACTCGGCGGCTATGACCAGGTCGCAGGCGAGTGCGAAGTTGCAGCCGAAGCCGTAGGCCGCGCCGTTCACGGCGGCGACGAAGGGCTTCTCGTTCTCCCAGACGTCGCGGATCAGCCGCCACCAGCCGTACCGACGGCCGTCCTCGCGGGCGATGTTGGCCTGTGCGCCACGCCGCCGCTCGGGCCTGATCTCGATGTGGTCCGCCTCTCCGAGGTCGGCGCCCGAGCAGAAGGCCCGGCCCGTGCCGGTGACCACCGCCGCGCGGATGGAGGGGTCGTCGCGCACCTCCGCGATCGCGGCGATCAGCGCGTTACGCAGCGATTTGTGCACGGCATTGCGCAGGTGCGGGCGGTTCAGCGTGATCCAGGCGATGCCGTCCGCGACCTTGAACTCCAGTCCGGCCTCGGAGAATTCGTCGAGCATGGTGTACCGCCAATCCGGTAGTGGGTGCGATGGTTGAGAACTGGGACGGGACGAGGGTGCCGGCGGCGCTGAACAGGCCCCCGATGCCCTGGACGAGATTGGTGCGCACGCCCTCGACGGGTACGGCGGCATCCCCGCGCAACTGACGCACTGCCCTGGATGGCGAACATGCCGACAAGCCGGCGTGCGTGTACAGCAGTCCGCCGCCGTTGGTGTTCATCGGCAGGGAGTCGCCGGGGCGGGTGGCCCCGCTCTCGATGAAGACGACGGCCTCGCCCCGTCCGACGCATCCGAGGTCCTCCACCCCGTAGAGGGGGATGCGCGCGTAGGCGTCGTAGACCATGAGTGGTCGACGTCGTCGGCGGTCAGCTCCGCCTCGCTCAGGACCGTGGCCGAGGTCTCCCGGAAACCGGACCGCGGCAACGTACAGCGTGAGCGAGAGCCCGGCTCCGAAGTCCTCGTCCAGCAACTGACCTTTCACATCGGTCAGTTCGACCCGGAACTGCTTGCGCGTATGGTCCAGCACGGTGAGCGGACGCAGCTCGGCGCCCTCCGCGCGGGGGTCCACGGCGAACAGCTGGACCCGCTCGCCCCGCACGGCCGTCACGAGCAGGACATCAGCGATGTGCGCGTCCAGCACATGCGTCTTCGCCCCGCTCAGCCGCCCTCCGGCGGCGTCGTCCGAGACGGTCGTCCGAGCGCCGTGCACGTCGTCCGACGCGAGCGTGGCGACGCAGGTGCCGCGGCCGCCGTGCTCCTCGCTCCACGCGGGGGCGGGCCACTTGCCGCCCGCCGTGGTGCGCTGCCAGGCGCAGCGTGCCTCCCAGGAGCCGGCATCGTCGCCCCACTTCTCGCGGAACCGCGGCACCTCCGCGTCCAGGAACGACCTGAGTTCTTGAAGCAGTTGCTCCATCAGTCTCCTCCTCCCGCGATACGGGCGCCGAGCGGTTCCACGAACCTGAGGAAGCGCAGGACGTCCGACAGGTGGGTGCAGCCGAGGGTGCCGGGCAGGCGTGCCTTGACCTCGCTGTCCGCGGCACGCAGGGACGTGCCCAGCAGGGCATGGACGTTGCCCGACGCAAGCGGGCACTCCGGGAACGGCAGGGCCCGCGGGGTCACGGTGATCGCCGAGAGCACGAGCGAGTCCCGGTCGGCCACGGCGTGCAGCTCGTACTCGTGCAGGGAGCCCTCGCGCCCGTCACGATCCACGTGGCTGTCCCTGAAGTACTCGTAGATGGCCAACTCCTGTCCTTGCGCGGCGACTTCGAGGATGCGGCGCCTGTGTATGGAGCTGGACCGTGAGGGGTGTTCGAGATGGAAGTCGGCGGGGTGGTCGAGCATCGCGGGGAAGTCGGGGGCCTCGGGCGTCCGGCTCAGGAGGTGGCCGCCGGTCTGTGACAGGCGGTGCGCGGTGCCGTCCGCGGCCCAGCCCGTGCAGACGCCGACCAGGGGCGTGGGCCGCGGCCGGGGTGGTTCGCCCAGCTCCGCGATCCTGCCGTAGCCCGAGACCAGTCGCACCGTCGGCAGGTCGTCGAGGAGGGCGGCGTCGAGCGAGTCGGGCGGCAGCCCCGCGTCCGCGAGCGCCCGGAGCCCGGCGCGAAAACCGCTGACGGTGGGGTGGCCGGTCACGGCTTCGACGACGGATCGCGGAAGCGGCGCCGTCAGCCGGGAGAGCACGGACCCGTTGTCGAGTACGGCGCTCAGGCGCGCGGACGCCGTTTCCGTGAGGCGGCCGTGTCCATCCACGACGGCGTCGCGCGCGGCAGCCCGCACGAGGAGGTCTTGGTCCCAGGTCGGATGTGGGGTCACCTGGAGGTCGGACGTGCGCCGCGCCGACGACGGCCGACGTGCGGGCAGCCGCGCGGCGACCCCGAACAGGGCGGGCGGCGTACCGCCCGCGGTCAGCTGCACCATGGATTCATCACCTTCTGTATGGAACTTCCAGTACGGCTGCGGCCGTTCACATCAGACGGCGCAGGATCTCGACCGTTTCGGCCGGTCCGGCGCCGCCGATCACCGTGATGTCGAGCGTGCTGACTCCCGACTCGGCGAAGGCCGCCAGCCGTTCGGCGATCCAGGACTCGGGGCCGACGAGGTTGCCGAGGGACAGCCACTCAGCGGGCACGGCGGCAGCGGCCTCGGCGCGTCGCCCGGCCAGGAAGTGGTCCTGGATCTCGGCGGCCTCGCGCTCCCAGCCCATGCGGCGGGCCAGCGCGTTGTAGTAGTTCGACTGCCGTGAGCCCATTCCTCCCACGTACAGCGCGATCCGGGAGCGGGCGGGGGCCAGGAGCCGGTCGGCGTCGAGGCCCTCGCCGACGGCCACGTCGACGTGTGCCACCACGTCTAGTGCACCGAGTACGGGATCCCTGCGTTTGGCACCGTCCCTCAGCGCGTCGCCGAAGGCCCGGTCGGCGCGCTCGGGCACGAAGAAGAAGGGCAGCCAGCCGTCGGCCGTCTCGGCGGCCGCGGTGACCGACCGGTCGCCGAGCGCCGCCCAGTACACCGGGATCGCGGGACGGACCGGCTGGTTGACGAGCTTCAGCGGTCTGCCGCGCTCGGTCAGCGGGACGGTGACGGTGCGGCCCTCATAGCGCAGAGGCTCGCGCCGCCACACCATGCGGCAGACGTCGATGGTCTCGCGGATCCGGGTGAGCGGCCGGTCGTAGCCGACCCCGTGGAAGCCCTCGACGACCTGGGGTCCGGACGAGCCGAGGCCGAGCGAGAACCGGCCGCCGCTGAGGTGGTCGCAGCCCGCGGCCGTCATCGCGAGCAGGGCGGGGCTGCGGCTGAACACGTTGAGAATCGCCGTACCGAGCCGGATACCCGCAGTGTGCGCGGCGAGGAATCCGATCGCGGACACGGCGTCGAAACTGTAACCCTCCTGGATCCACATGCCGTCGACGCCCGCTGACTCCAGCGCGCGGATCTCGGGCAGCAGGGCTAGGACGTCCTGTGTGTAGTCCAGGGTCACCGACAGGTCCATGGTGCGGCTCATTTCTCCGACAACCCCTCTCTGAGGACGACGACCTCCGGGTCCGGCAGGGTCTCCTCCACCGGACTGACGAGCACGAGGAACCGCAGGATCAGCAGGGTCACCAGAGAGCACATGGCAGCCGCCGCGAAAGCGGACCGGTAGCCGCCGACAGTGGCGGCGATGCCTCCGACGAACTGCCCGCCGGATCCGGTCGCGATGTCGAAGAACGCCGTGAACGTGAAGGGGCGCGCGGACGTTCGTCGTCGGAGACACGGTTGAGCGTCAGGGCCGGCAGCCCCGGGCACTGGAGCGCGATACCGATGCCCAGCGGCACGAGGCTCACGCAGATGCCCCAGACCGCCGCAGTGGCGGCGGAACCGGTGACGCCGAGGCAGATCAGCACCGTCGCCGTCCATCCGGTCCTGGCCGGTCCCATACGGTGCGGGACGTTGCCGCCGCCGATGCACACCAGGAGGACGACCACCGCGTAGAAACAGGAAGAGTCGCTGCGTGCCCGACGCGCGCAGGTCGTCGACGAACAGGGTGCGCCGGGGCACGAACGGGCGGATGGCGATTGATGCCATGGCCATGACGCCTCCGACAATCCCGACGGCGAGATCCGTGCCGTGCGGTCGGTCCATTCCGCGAGCGAAGAAGAAGCACAGCACCGCAAGAAAGCCTGATGAAGCTTCCCCAGAGCAGCCTGGGTGGCGTCGCCTCCATCGCTGTCCTGTCGCCACCCTTCATTCGAGCTCGCGCTGACTGTCCGCATCCTTGCAGGACAACATACCGTAAGCAATACGGTATGGTATTTGATTGGTGATGACAGCCACCGTGCGTCACATCAACGCCCTATGTCAGCAACCGATCCCAGCGCTTCAAGGAGAGGCCGATGAACGCTGCACCGATCGTGGGAACTCCGGTGGTACGACCCGGGCACTTCCATCGACTGGGCATCGCATGCGAGCCCCGCCAGCACATGGACGCGTGGCTGCGCCGCGTGCTCGGGGCCCGGCCGCTCCAGGTACGGACGCGTCAGGTGCACGGCCTCCCGATAGACACCCAGGACGGCAACCACTGGCAGGAGTCGGGTGTCGACATCCAGCTCCTGCGGCTCGGCCAGGACCCCGTCGCGCTGTTCACGGCGACGGCCGCCTCGGGGCCGCTGGGGCGCTACGTAGCGCGCTACGGTCCCGGGCTGCACTCGGTCGCCTGGACGATCGACGACCTGTGGGCGGCGGAGACGCTGCTGCGGCGCAGGAATGTACGGATCACCGGGGCTGATGTGCCGGGGCGGCATTTCTTCATGCATCCGGCGGACACATCGGGGCTGTTGGTCGAGTGGACGGACAGCGAGTTCGTCGACGACTCACGCGGCGGCGAGCCGACGGTCGACGGCCGGCCGGGACTCGTCGACGTACGGGGTGTCGCCTGGCTGACGGTGACCGTGCGCGACGCCCGAAAGAGCGCGGAGCTGCTCGCCTCGCTCATGGAGATGGCACCGGCTCCGGGACACCCGGTCGGGCAACACGAGGACTCCGTCGATCTACGCATCGGCGGCGTGACGGTACGCCTCGTGTCACCCCTCAGCGGCCGCAGTCGGTACGCCGAGGCCCTGGAGCGGCACGGCGAGCGGCTGCACGGCGTGTGCCTCGTGGTGGACGAACTCGACACCGCACTGGGACAGTTGGAGGACGAGGGCGTGACGGTCGTCGAGCGTGCGGGGCCTCAGGCGTGGACGGATCCCGCGAGCACGCTCGGCCTGCCGCTGGAGTGGATCGACCGGCGGGCCCTGCCGGCCGGATGAGCGCGCTACCCGTGTGGAGCCTGATCTCGTCCACCGGGCCCCACTCCAGGGCGCGTCGAGCACGGGCCAGGAACGCGGTGCGCCACCGCCCGGCCCGGCGACGAGCCGGACCGTGCCGCCCGCGCCGGGGATCAGCCCCATCGCGATCTCGGGCAGCCGGACGCGGATGTCGGGATCGGCCGGGACCAGGGAGGCGAAGGACGGCACTGCGATCCCCGCGCCGATGAACGTCCGGACAACCGGGCCAGGAGTGCGGCGGTGCTCCCGGCGGTACTCATCGCATGCGAGCGGACCGGGTCGGGCCCGGTGTCGGACTCGGCCAGGTCGCCTCCGCTGCAGAAGTCCCCGCCCGCTGCCGCCCGGGCCCCAAACCACGAGAGGGTCTATGAGTAATGATGGACACCACAGCCGGAGATACCCCTGCTCCGGAACCGAGCGATGACACTGAAAAGCACTATGGGCACATTCCCGATCGGAAGGCCTGGGATATCGCTCTGGGCGGCGACGTCAGCACCGATCTCGACTTTCAGGTGTTCACAGGTGGGCGCGCACCCGAGGCTAGGAGGGTCGAGGCCCTTGTCCGAACGCCGGAAGTGGGTCTGTACCGGGCGCGCTACCGGGCGGGAGGCGGCGAGAACGGGTTGCACTCTCACCCCGGCGACTCAATCTGGCTGGTACTGGCGGGCTCTGTGCAGTTCTACGCCGAAAAGTCCAGGCTAGTCGCCGACCTCGGACCGGGGGGCGGCGTCATGATTCCTTCAGGCGCGACTTACCGATTCCAATGCACCCTGGATAGCGAAGTCGTCCGGTTCGCGGGCCCGCCACCGCCGCCAAGAGCACAAGCTTAGAGCGTTCTTCATCCGCGAAGCAGACTCGAAGGCCGAGGATCGGGGCGATCAGAGCTGACGAGCCTTCAACGCAACATCCGCTCACTGCGCGAATCTCTTCTTGCTGATGAGTTGACGTGGAACGGTGTTGTTGTGGAACGGTGTTGGTGTCGGCGGCAGTGGGTTGTCGGTGCACTTTGATTCCCGTCGGCTCATTGAACCCTTCTCGGTAACGTCTCGTGACGGTTCGTGATCTTCGTCAGGCGGTGCGGCCGTGTTCCAGCTGGAGCAGGACGAGGGCGGCTCGGGCGATCCGGGTGATGCCGCTGGGGTCGAGGCTGACCCGGCGCAGGGCCTTGAAGGTGACCTTGAGCAGGGCGTTGGCCCGCTCGGCGACCGCATGGACGCCTCGGATGACCGAGTTGAATGCCTGCTGCTCGTCGTCGAGTTCGCTGCCGTTGGGCCTCTTGACCGGGTGGCGGAAGCCGTCGCCGGCGTTCTCGTAGCCGAGGTCTGTCAGGGTGGGAATGTCCAGGGTGGAGGCGAGCCGGTTGAGGGCGTCGACCAGGCCGTGGGTGCGGGCGCAGGTGGTGTCATGCTCGCGGCCGGGGCGGACCGGGGAGACCCAGATCGGCCAGCCGTCGGGGGCGGAGACAACCTGGACGTTGCCGCCGTGGTGCTTGTGCTTCCCGGACCACCAGAGGTCGGCGCCTTTGGGGCCGGGGGCGGCGACGCGGTCAGTACGGGTGACGGTGCCGTCCAGGTTGAGATGGGTGTAGCCGGCGGCCGCCGCCCGTTCCAGCGCGGTGCACAGATCCGGGGCGTGGTCGGCGAGCACGGTCAGCCCTTCGTGCACGTAGCGGTACGCGGTGGGCACCGAGACCCCGTTGTCCCGGGCGAGTTGGGCCAGCCGGGTCCCGTCGACGAACCACCGCAGCACCAGGATACCCTGCTAGACGCCCAGAGCGCGGGTCCCCCTGCGGGTGCCGAGCCGTTCCCGGTGCTTGCGCAAGAGCTGGGCGAGAGTCTCGGCGGTCTCCCTGCCGACGTCGAGTGTTGCGGTGTAGGTGATACTGGTCAACGCGTGAAGCCTCTGGGTTCCGGAACGTGATCTTCGCAGACCTGTTCCTACCAGGGGCTTCTCGCGTATCTGATGCCGGGTCAGGCCCGTCTGATGGCCCTGGTCAGCCAGGAAGATCGCGGATCTGTCGGACGGGCGGCGTGGCCAATACTCTGAGCCCCATCCGCACTACCTGGGGAGAGTCATGACAAGTAGGTTCACCGAGTTGGCCGTTGACTGCCACGATCCGGAGAGGCTCGCGGCCTTCTGGTGCGAGGTCCTGGACTTCAAGGTGATCGACCGGAGCGAGGGCAAGGTCGAGATCGGCTCCTGGATGCCGACCATCGAGGATGTTCGGGCCCGCCAGATGCCGCCCACCCTGCTGTTCATCCAGGTACCTGAGGGCAAGACCGTGAAGAACCGGCTTCACCTCGACGTCAGCCCGATCGACGGCAGCACCGAGGATGAGGTGACCAGATTGCTCGGCCTCGGCGCCACCAAGACGGATGTGGGCCAGGGGTCAGACCGAAACTGGGTGGTCATGGCCGATCCCGAGGGCAACTAGTTCGACGTCGTACGCACCCTGGCACCGCAGAACTAGGCCGCGAGCGGACACCCGCACCCCGTCACACACCGCAACCGTCACGTTGCCGAGAAGACCTCATTGAGCCTTTCCCAGTAACAGATCATGACGTTGTGCGATCAGGTGGTGAGGTTGTGCTCGAGTTGGAGCAGGACGAGAGCTGCGGCGGCGATCTGTGTGATGCGGCTGGGGTCGAGGCTGACCATGCGCAGGGCCTTGAAGGTCGTCTTGAGCAGGGAGTTGGCACGCTCACAGACGCCGTGGATGCCGCAGATGACCGTGTTGTACGCCTGTTGCTCTGCGGTCAGCGCGCTCTGGCGGGTTTCTTGACGGGGTGAGGGAAACTGCCGCCGGTGTTTTCGTAGCCGAGGTCGACCAGGGTCGGCATGTCCAGCTCGGCCGGCCGTCCAGGGTGGAGATGACCTGTGCGTTTCCACCATGGTGCTGCGTTTTCCGGACCCCCAGAGGTCTGCGCCGTTGGGGCCCGGAGCGGCGGCGTGGTCGGTGCGGATGACAGTTCCGTCGAGGTTCACATGCGTCAGCCCGGCCGCCTTCGCCAACGCCGCGACACCCACCACGCCCCCGAACATGGGAACGGGTCACGGACGGTCCGCAGCCGTCACGTTGAGTCGAACACGGGCGTGTCGGGCGATGGTGTACTCGTCGAATCCCGCACACCGCCGCAGCAGGCGCAGCAGGCGCGGGCGGTCTTCGACATCGAGGTCGGGATGGTCGACGGCATGCCGGACGGCCGCATAGAGGAGCCGTTGCCGTTTGCCGAGAATCCGGCCCCAGTCGGCACTTGTGTAGTTCAGCTCCCAAGCGACGCTGGGTCTGAAGTCGGCGTGGTAGAGCTCGCGGCCCCAGCGCAGAACGAACTCCGCGCGCGGTTCCCGGTTCACCGGTGCGGGCGTGCTTCGCACGAACAGCCAGAATTCGTTCAGCCGGCCGTCCGCGAGCAGAACACGTTGCCGCCCGGCTGCGCGGCGGCTCCCGCCGGACTGCTGCGGGCGATGGTTCGCGGAAGACCCAGGGTCTTCATGGGGCGCCTGTAGGCGCAGGCCGCGCTGCACCTGGTGCACCGCCACGGGGTGACGTCGGCGGAGGGGACGGCCTTCCACCTTGCCGGGCTGCTCAACGGGGCCGAACGCACCGGCTTGGGCACAGGCCCTCTCACCGACTACCTCGTGCGTGACGAGACCCCACCGTCCGCGCTCGTCGAGTGGGCCGCCCGTGCTGCCGGCACCGATCCGTGCCTGACCAGGCCGGCCGGGCAGGAACCCGTGCTCACCGAGCCACCCCGCGGGCCGGGGAAGACCGGCCGGACGGCCCTCGTCAGCCGTCAGTCGTACGTGTAGAAACCGCGCTTGGTCTTCCGGCCCAGCCAACCCATCCGTACGTACTGCTTGAGCAGCGGCGGGGGCCAGTATTTGGGATCGCGGTACTCCTCGTACATGCGCTCGGCCATGTCCTGGACGATGTCCAGGCCGATCAGGTCGCTGAGCCTGAAGGGTCCCATCGGGTGGTTGAAGCCGAGCCTGAGGACCGAGTCGATGTCCTCCATCGAGGCCACGCCGCGCTCGAAGGCGCGGATGGCGTCCAGGAGGAACGGCACGACGAGCAGGTTGCCGATGAAGCCGGGCACGTCCTTGATGATGACCGGGGACTTTCCGAGGGCCTTCGACAGATCGACGGCGGCCCGGACGGTCTCCTCGCTCGTCGCCGGGGTGCGGATGACCTCCACCAGGTCCATGAGGGGGACCGGGTTGAAGAAGTGCAGGCCGACGACCCGCTCGGGGGCGGACGTCTCGGCCGCCATGATCACGAGCGGGATCGTCGAGGTGTTCGAGGCGAGGACCGCGGTGGCAGAGGCGTGGCGCTCGAAGTCGCGGAAGAGCTCACGCTTGAGGTCGACGTCCTCGAACGCCGCGTCGATCACGATGTCGGCTCCGGCGATGTCCGCCCGGTCCGTGGAGGTGCGCAGGCGGGCCAGTGCCTGGGCTGCCTGTTCCCCGGTGAACTTCCCCTTCTCGACGAACTTCGCCAGCCCGGCGGCGACCCGTGCCCGACCTGCCACTACGGCCTGCTCGTCCCGCTCGACGCCGACCACGTCGAAGCCGAGGGAAACGGCCGTCTGCGCGATACCGGCCCCCATGGTGCCGAGGCCGACTATCGCGAGTGTCTTGAACTCCACGCGCACTCCTTGTCTTCGGGTGCTGCTAGAGCACGGGTGTCCTGGTGGACTCGGAGGCCCCGGTGTCCTTGTCGATGTCCGCGACCAGCTTGCGGCGCAGTACCTTGCCCGTCGGCGTGGTCGGGAGTTCCGGCAGGAAGACGATGTCGTCGGGGGTCTTCGAGCTGCGCAGTCGGCCGCGGACGAACTCGCGCAGGACGTCGGCGTCCGGCCGCACGCCGGGCTGGACGACGACGAACGCGCCGATGCGCTGCCCCCATTCGTCGTCCGGGATGCCGGCCACGGCCACGTCCGCCACCCATTCGTGCTCGGTGAGCACGCTCTCGATCTCCGATGGGGCGATGTTCTCGCCGCCGCGGATGATGGTGTCGTCGGACCGGCCCTCGACGAAGATGAAGCCGTCCTCGTCGATATGGCCGCGGTCACGGGTGGGGAACCAGCCGGCGCTGTCCAGCCGGCTGCCGGCCTCCAGGTATTCACCGGCGACCTGCGGGCCGCGTACGACGATGTCTCCCACCACGCCGGGAGGGCACGGCAGCCCGTCCGGGGCATGGACCTCGATCTCCACGCTGGGCAGCGCACGGCCCACCGACCCCAGTCTCGCGCGCACGGCGGGATCGTCGCTCGCGGCGGCCGTACGGTGGTCGTCCGGTCCCAGCACCGCGATGGAGGAGGCGGTCTCGGTGAGGCCGTAGGCGTTGACGAAACCGGTGCCGGGAAAGAGCCGCAGCGCCTCCACGAGCACGGGTACGGCGATCTTCGCGCCGCCGTACGACATCGACCGCAGCGTCGAAGGGCCCCGCACGCCGGAGTGGACGAGTTCGCTGACGATGCGCACGAGCATCGTCGGCACCACCATCGCGTGCGTGACGGCCTGGGTCCGGACGCGATGCAGCCAGTCGGCGGCGCTGAAGTGGTCGAGATACACGATCCGGCGACCGGCGTACAGGTTGGAGAGCAGGTTCGCGACGGCGGCGATGTGGTAGGGCGGCACGCTGACGATGGTCGCGTCGCTCTGCTCGGCCGACGCGAACTCGACGGAGCCGAAGATGTAGGACGTCAGGTGCCGGTGCCGCAGTACCGCGCTCTTCGGGGCGGCGGTCGTCCCGCTCGTCATCAGCAGCACGGCGATCGAGTCGGGGTCCGGGTCGGCGGGCTCGGTTTCGTGATCGGCGGCAACGGCCGTCGGTCCGGCGAACTCCTCCAGCGTCACGGCCGCCATGCCCCGGACCCGCTCGGGTGAGTCGGTTATCACGAGCGGCCTGGCCTGGCGGCCGAGGACGTCGTCCAGCTGCTCGTCGCTCAGCCGGTAGTTGACCGGCAGGAACGGCACGCCGGCGGAGGCCGCGGCGAACAGGGCGACCGGAAACGCGGGACCGTTGCCGCCGAGGTAGACGACGGTGCCGGCATCGGCGGCCCGGACGAGATCCGCGCCCGAGCGCGCCCGTCGGGCGAGTTCGCGGGCGGTGAGGCCGTCCGTGCGGTCACCGATGAGGATCCGGTCGGGCATCCCCTCGACCACCATGTCGAGGAGCATCGTGAGGTTCATCGCGGGTGCGGTCCGTTCAGTCGGACGCCGGCAGCGCCTTGGCTGCCTTCTGCGTGAGTTGGCTGTCGCCGAAGGTCAAAGGGCCGATTCCGGCCTTGGTGCACAGCACCTCGATGCCGCTGGCGTCGTCCGTGTACCGCTTGCCGAGCTGGATCGGTGGGCCGTCGCTCACCTGTGGGGCGGGGGGATCGGGGGCCGTCGTGCGCATCTCCGCGCCGGCGCACATCAATACCGCGGGGCTGGCGGAACCCTTGACGACGATGACTTCGCACGTCGAGTTCTGTCCGCGCAGCCGGTTGCCGACCTGCAAACTCATATCGTCCTCCTCGGCGACGGGCATTGCTTGGGCACTGCTGATGCCGTCCGTCCCGCAGAGCGGCCGGGGCCGTCTGGAAGGGATGCCGCATCACCCATACCGTAAGGTATATAGTACAGGGGTCAATAGGTGCGAGGGGTGCGACGGTCGGATCGCGCGCCGGGCCGACTACTGGGACACGAGTCTGCCGGGGAGATGATCCAGGGCGAGGACGTCTCGCCCCTGGTTCCCGCCGCGTACTGAAGTCGCACACGTACGGCAGGTGCCGGCGGAGCCTCCGCGGGAGGCGGGACCGGTGCCGGCGTCAGGAAGATCCCCGTGCAAGCAGGCTTGTCGGCTGCGCGACCGCGCAACTCCTCACTGCACGCTGCGCCGAGAGGTGCCGCGTGCGCTGACCGGCGACGTGCGGGCGGAGGAAGTGACCCGAGAGATGGGAGGGTGCAACCGCATGACCTGGACCGAGCCACTCATCAGGCGGATCCCCGCCGCCGGCGTGGAACTGGCCGCCGAGGAATATCCGGTGGACGCGCCGAAGGGCACCGCGCTGTTCCTGCACGGCGGGGGCCAGACCCGCCATTCGTGGAAGGGCGCGGCCCTGACGCTTGCCAGGAGCGGCTGGCGCACCTTCTCGCTCGACACCCGCGGTCACGGCGACAGTGGGTGGGCGCCGGACGGGGACTACTCGATGGACGTCCTCGTGGCCGATCTCGTCGCCGTGGCAGCCCGGGTCGGTGAGGGCGATCCGCGTCCTCCCGCGCTGATCGGCGCGTCGATGGGCGGCCTGACCTCGCTGCTGGCCGTCGGGGAAGGGCTGGTGGACGCTCGCGCGCTCGTGCTCGTCGATGTCGCCCCTCGCATGGAACGGGACGGCGCCGAACGGGTCTCCGGGTTCATGCGCCGCCACGTCGACGGCTTCGCCACCCTGGAGGACGTCGCCGCCGCGGTGTCCGAGTACAACCCGCAGCGTCGGCGTCCGAGAAGTCCGGACGGGTTGCGCAAGAACGTGCGCCTGGCCGAAGACGGCCGCTGGTACTGGCACTGGGACCCGGCGCTGGTGCGGCGGGACGCCGACGGGCCCAGGCGGCAGCCCGACCCGGAGCGGCTGCGCGAGGCGGCCCGCGCCATCGGCGTTCCCACCCTCCTGGTCCGCGGTGCCCAGTCGGACGTGCTCAGTGAGGAGGGGGTGCGCGAGCTCCTGTCGCTCGTGTCCGGCTCGCGCGCGGTCGACGTCGCCGGCACCGGCCATATGGTGGCCGGCGACGACAACGACGCGTTCATCGACCAGGTAGGGCGATTCCTCGGCACCGTGTGACCGCGCAGACCCAACGGGTCCTGGGCCTCCGTGACCCGTCCGGTCCTGCGGTGGGTCACCCCCGCCGGGGGTGACTCACCGGCCCTTCCACTGCGGTGCGCGCTTCTCCGCGAAGGCGCGAGCCCCTTCGAGCGCGTCCTCGCTCTTGAACACCTTGGAGTTTTCGGCTTCCTGCGCCGCGCGCGCCGCGGCGACGCCTTCGGTGAGCGTCACGCGCATGAGCTTCTTCGTCGCGAGGACGCCGAGCGGGCCGTTCTCGCCGATACGGCGGGCGAACTCCAACGCGGCGCCGACCACGTCTCCGGCTGGAACGACACAGTTGACCAGCCCCAGCGCACACGCGCGCTCGGCGTCGATCAGATCTCCGGTCAGCCCGAGTTCGAGAGCGATCGCGAGGGGGATGCGGCCGGGCAGCGTGGTTCCGCCGCCGGCGGCGAACAGGCCGCGCTTGACCTCCGGGATGCCGAACCTGGCCTTGTCGGAGGCGACGACGATGTCGCAGTTGAGCAGGAGCTCGAACCCTCCGGCGACGGCGGTGGCGTTGGCGGCACCGATGACGGGCTTGGGGTACTCGCCTCGGCTGAACATCGTGAAATGCGTGTTGTCGGACTCCGGCCCGGAGGAATCGGAACCGGAGGCGAACGCTTTGAGGTCCATGCCGGCGCAGAACGCCCGGTCGCCGGCACCGGTCAGCACCACCGCGCGTACCGCGTCGTCGTCCAGGCAGTCACGCAGCGCCCGCGAGAGTTCGGCGATCAGGCCGGGGCTGAGGGCGTTGCGCTGGTCGGGGCGGTTGAGTGTGATGACCTCGGCAGAGCCTTCACGACGTCGGAGCAGATCCATCTCGACCGCCTTTTGGTGGGTGTTTCGCTGAAGGGTGTCCGGCCCGGCGGCCCGACCGTCTTCCGCCGGTGGTGTGGCGCCGGCATACAGTCGGTTGCGGGACTGCGGCGGCCAGGCGCGTGCTCTACCGGTATTCTATCCGGTAAAGGTTCCGGGAATGATTTCGGTAAGCTACCACCGGCTGATCGGAGGGACAACGGCGCGGTGCAGCTGTCGGAGGGGCCGTGACGCGGGGCCGACACCATCGTGGTGCTGCTCGAGATCGTCGGTCGGGCGCGGGTCAGGCTGATGCTGTTCGTTCCCCGGGCGGAAGGCCGGTGCCGAGGCGGTGCGGTGACGGCTGCTCACAGGAATCGCCGACGACTCGTCGAGCGTCCGCCGCGTGGCGGAACGGATCGCGGGTGAGGTGCCCGTTCCGACCCGGTTCACCAGAACCGCGCTGAGAACCAGCAGGCGGCGACGTGGTCCGGGGCGGTCGACCAGCCGTCGCGGCAGCGTTACGGTAATCCCTTACCGTATGCCATGCCGGGAGGCATTGGCTGGTACCGTGTCAGTCAGTTCGGAGCGCGGGCTCGGCCTACGCTCGGGCCGGGCCGGTGGGGTGGTGACAAGGAGGAGAAGCAGCGTGACCAAGGCCGATTCCGCCGGGACGCGTAAGCGTCGTCAGCGTAACTCGATCAACGCCGAGGAGATCCTCGGGGGTGCCTTCGAGGTCGCGCGGGGCACCTCGCTCGACCAGCTGAGCATGCCGATCCTCGCCGAGCATCTGGGTGTCGGCGTCACCAGCATCTACTGGTACTTCCGGAAGAAGGAAGAGCTGCTCAATGCGATGACGGACATCGCCGTCGACAAGTACCTGCGGCTGATGCCGGAGGTCCGGGCGGATGACACCTGGCAGAACATGCTGTCCTCGCACTTCCGCGTGCAGCGCGAGATCCACCGCGAGGATGCGGTCCTCTCCGATCTGCTGTTGATCCGCACCTCCACATACAGTCGTGAGGCGACCCGCCGCATCATGGAACTGCTCGAGTCCGTGGTGGCGAAGCTGGTCGCGGACGGTTTCACGCCCGACAACGCGATGATGGTGTGCAACGCCATCGGTGTGTACACCCGCGGTTCGATCATCCACGAGCGCATCCTTCGGCTGGCCAACGCGCCGATGACCGACCCCGCCCGCCAGCGTCGCATCACGGACTGGTTCCACTTTCCCGTCCTGGACGGCTTGATCGACCGCCATCCGATCTCCGGGACGAGCGACGAGGACTTCGAGTTCGGCGTTGCGCGCCTGATGTGCGGGTTCGAGGTACTCCACAGCGAGCAGAGCCAGGGGCCTCGCAGGACGTCACGCGGATCGACGGCCGCGCGGAGCACGACGACCGCCCGTAAGGCCCCTGCTCGCAAAAAAGCCGGATCCTGACGGCTTCCGGGGATCGCTGCGACACCGGGCCGGTTCGGCCGTGTCGAGGCCGGTTCCCGCAGGGCTCGGCCGACAGTCTCCCAGGCGCATCAGGCCGTTCGCGTCCTCGTGGGATGCATGTCGCCAAGGGCTGGGCCGGAGCCTTGGGCGCCGTGTCGGCCGGGCAGGTTCAGAGCCGCTCGCCGGGCGCGGTCACCAGCGTGGTGCGACGCCCGGCGGCGACGAGCCTGCCGCCGGGCCCCAGTGTGCTCGTGACGCAACCGGGCCCTGCCTGGACGGGAACCGGGACCCTCGCGGTTCGGCTCGCCGGCCGCTACCTGCGGACGGCGGCAGGGTCCCACCGCAGGGGGAGGCTGTTCAGCCCCAGCAGCATGCTGCGCGATTCGTCGAACGAGATGTCCGGATCGATCTCGTACACCGGAATGCGCTTGTGCCACTCCTCGTAGGCGATCACCAGCTCCTGTCGCGCGAGGTGAGACCCGAGGCACCGGTGGGGCCCCGCACCGAACGCCAGATGCGAGATGTCGGTGCGGTCGAAGTCGACCGTCGTGGCGTCCGGGAAGTGCTGCTCGTCGCGGTTCCCGGACGGCAGGCTGAGGATGAACCGCTGGCCCTTCTTCACCGGGCAGCCGTCCACTTCGGTGTCGGTCATCGCCGTCCGCACGATGTTCACGACCGAGTAGACGCGGAGGAACTCCTCGATCGCGTTGGGAATCACCGACGGGTCGGCCGCGATCCGCTCCCGGTCGGCCGGATGGCTCGCCAGATGGTGGAAGCCGTAGCCGAGCGAGGCGGTGACGGTGTCCAGACCGGCCTGGAACAGCAGGAGATAGAAGGAGAGCAGCTCCTGGTGCGGGATCGGCTCACCGTCGATCTGCCAGTCCATGGCGCGCGAGATGAGGTCGGAGCCGCGCTCCTCGGCCGGCGTCTTCCTGCGCTCCTCCAGGATCTGCGACAGGTATGCGGTGACCTCGGTCTGGGCCCGGACCGAGGTCCGGTACGCTTCGGCCCGATCCGTCGACTCCGGGTGCAGGATGTCGGTCTCCCACGCGATGAACTTGTCCAGTTCTTCGACCGGCAGGCCGATGATGTGCTCAAGGAAGATGCTGGTCGGGAACCTGAGCGCGAATTCCTTGGCGAAATCGCAGTGACCGCGGTCGATGAACCCGTCGATGATTTCGTTGACGCGCGCGCGGAGGGAGCCTTCCAGGCCGGCGACGGTGCCGGGTGAGAAGGACGAGGCGAGCAGCCTTCGCCACTTCACGTGGACCGGGCCGTCGATCTGATGCGGCACGAGGGTGAATGCCGCCTCCTTGCCGGTCACCGGATCGTAGAACTTGCTGTGGAACACGTCGGCGCGCTGGGCGACCTCCTGCACCAGGTCGTAGGTGGTGTAGATGATCTGGCCGGTGCCGAGCGTGTGTGCCGGTCCGGCGTCCCGCAGGGAGTCCAGTTCCGCGTAACCGGCGAGCGGTTCGCGGCTGCCGCCCTGCATCACCAGGTCACTGTAGGGGCATCGCTGTGCGATCAGCGCATCCCGCTCATCCGCATCGCTCGTGGTCTGCTCCGTCTGCGCCATGTCGCTCCTTCGCGCTCCCGCATCCGTGCAACGCTTTTACTGTTGCAAGTCCCGTGATGCTTACGGTAACGACTCCAGTCGTCGGTCACAATGGACGGGACGACTGTTTTCGCCGGGCGGGAACGGTGACGGTCACCGCGGCTGCCGCAGCCGAGGCCGCAGAGCCGCAGTGGAGCGTCCCTTGATGGCGGACCACCACACACCGGCGCCGTAGGCGAGGTCGTCGAGGCGGCGTGCGACGCCGTACCTCAGGGGATCCAGAGCGGCGCCCTGGTGCAGGTATTCCAGAGCGACGTCGGCGACCGCGGCCAGCGCGGTGGCCCGGCGTGCCCGGTGGGAGATCGTGCAGCCGGCCACCGTGAGGGGCCACCAGTGCCGGGTCAGCAGCGCGGACGTCTGGGCGAGCGCGCCGAGCGCGCCCATGGCCGTCAGTGAGCAGGCCAGCCGTACCGGGTGCTCCGTGCCGTCCAGTTTCCGGCAGACGCGCAGGACGGTCGTCGCGCCGACGGCGCCGGCCACCGGGAGCGACCAACGGCGCTGGGCGACAAGGGCGAGGACGAAGGCGCCGCTCCAGGGGGCGAGGACCGCGGGCGCGATGAACTCGGGGTGTCGTTCGGCGAGCGGGTGCGCTCCCGTCCCGTAGGCGGCCTTGCGTCGAAACCAGTCCCCGAGGCGGCCGCGGTGCTCGTGGGCGGCATAGACCGAGGGCTCGTAGCGCACCCGCCACCCGCTCTTGATGGCGCGCCAGCCGATGTCGACGTCCTCGCCGATTCTCAGCCGCTCGTCGAAGCCCTCGCCCAGGGCGTCGACGCGTGCGACGGCGCAGGCCGTGGAGGCCCAGGAGACGGGTGTCCCGGGGCGTACCAGGGCGGGACGGCTGCCCAGGTCGAGTGAGGAGCGTGTGCGCTCGTACCGTCCGATCCAGGTCTCGGAGCCGGGTGTTTCGAGAGCGGTCACGCGGGGGACGGCCAGGGCGACCCGCGGGTCGCAGAAGTGCCGCAGCAGTGTCGGGACAGTGTCCTTGGGCAGGACGACGTCGGAGTCGACGAAGACCACATACGGCGTGCCGACCAGGCGAAGGCCTGCGTTACGGGCTCCGGCGGGACCGACGTTGACCCTCAGGGGGACGAAGCGCGCGCCATGCCGTGCGGCGGCCGCCTCGACCGGAGCGCGGTGAGTCGACGCGTCGTCGACCACGATCACCGGGGTGTCCGGCCCGATGCTCGCCAGCAGGCGGTCGAGCTCGCGCGGGCGGTCGCGGACGGGGACGACGACCGTGTACCGGGGGTCGTCGGGCAGGGGCAGGGCGCGGACGACCGGGTGCGCCAGCCCCGCCTCCAGGAGCCGGTCCGCCAGGAGGGCGCCCGCCCGGTCCCGTACGTGGACCATACGACCGGTCAGCAGTGGACGTGCCCGCCGGGTCAGGCGCAGCAGCCGCAGGGGGGAACCACCGAGGAGGGTGCGGCCGCCGTCCAGGACGCGGGTGTCACGATCGAGCGCCACGACGAATCCGAGGGGCAGCGTCATCTCCCTGCCGCCTTCGTGCCAGGTCGGTCCCGTGCCGCGGGGTCCAGGAGGCGGCCGCGCTCGTCCGTCGGTGCGGCGGTGATCTGGCCGACGAGCCGGGACACCATGGTCCGCACATGCCGGCGGCCCTCCTCGGCCGAGGCGCCGGCCGGATTACCGAGCACACCCGACGGCGAGACGGCTTTGACGCCGTGGGCCGTCAGCAGAGGCATCAGGACATCCAGCGGGCGGGTGTCGCCGGCGACGGCCTCGAGGATCCGTACCTCCTCAGGGGCGAGATACAGCATGAGCGAGGTCTCGGTCCGGCCGGCGTGCGCGTCGCCTCCCGTGATGCCGCACCCGGCCCAGGCGACGGCGTGCCCCTCGGCGCGCAGGGCGCCGAGGGCTGCGTCCAGGGTGGCGGTGTTGCCGCCGTGGCCGTTGACGAAGACGACGCGCCCGGCCCACAGCGACAGGGAGCGCACGGTTTCGACGATCACGGCGTGCAGGGCCTCGTGTCCGAGGGAGACGGTGCCGGGGAAGCCGGCGTGCTCGCCGCTGGCGCCGTAGGCGAGCGTGGGCGCCACCAGGGGCGGCGGGGTGAGACGGGCGGAGAGTTCCTCGGCGGCACGGCCGGCTACGGACTCGGCGATGACGCTGTCGGTGTTCAGCGGCAGATGCGGCCCGTGCTGCTCGGTCGAGCCGATCGGCACCAGGACCAGGCTCTTGGCGGAAACGGTGGGCCAGGCCCGGTGCGCGAGCCGGTCGTGCCGTGCCGTCGTCATCCGGCGACCGGGGCGGGGGCACTCGTGCCGCCGAGGGTCAGGGCGAACCCGGGAGGAATCACCAGGTCGTCGGGGGACAGCTCGTGGACGGACGAGCGGCCCAGACCCAGCACTGCGGAGTCGAGGCCGCCGCGCAGGATGTCCAGCACGTTCTCGACACCGGCCTGGCCGTTCGCCGCCAGGCCCCACAGGTACGCGCGCCCGATCAGGACGGCCCGGGCGCCGAGCGCCAGTGCCTTGGCCACGTCGCTGCCGCGCCGGACGCCGCCGTCGAGCAGGACTTCGATGTCATCGCCGACGGCGTCCACGACGGAGGGGAGCACCCGGACGGTGGCGGGGGTGGTGTCGAGGTTGTTGCCGCCGTGGTTGGACACCGAGATCGCCGTCACCCCGGCGTCGACGGCCCGTTTGGCGTCGTCCACCCGGGTCACGCCCTTGAGCAGGAAGGGCCCGCCCCACTCCTTGCGGAGCCAGGCGACGTCCTCCCAGGTGGGCGGGGTGGTCTGCATCCACTCGCCGTAGGCGCCGAAGAAGGTGGGTGCTTCGCCGCGCGGGGGGCGGAGGTTGGGGACCGTGAGGTCGGGAAGCCGGCCGGAGCGCAGATACGTCCACAGCCACCGGGGGCGGGGCAGCACGTCGGGAGCGAACTTCGCCATGGTCCTCACGTCGAGCTTGTCGGGGATTTGCGGGCTTCCCCAGTCGCGGCCGTGGGAGAAGGACCAGTCGAGGGTGGCGATGAGCGCTTTGGCGCCCGCGGACCTGGCCCTGTCCATACGCTGCACCATGCTGTCCCGGGTGCCGCTCCAGTACAGCTGGAAGAAGGTGTCGGTGTTGGCCTGGACGACCTCCTCCACCGGTTTGCTCGCGAAGGAGCTCAGCCCCATGATGACGCCCCGGTTCGCCGCGGCCCGCGCCACGGCGACCTCTCCTTCCGGGTGCACGGCCTGCACACCGGTGGGAGAGATCAGCACGGGGAACGCCGTCTCGACGCCGAGGACGGTCGTGGTCAGGTCGCGTTCGGCATGGTGGCCCACGACGTGCGGGGCGAAGCCGAGGTCGACGAAGGCCGCGGCGTTGTCGTCGATCGTACGGCCGCGCTCGGAGCCGGCGACGAGTGCTCCGTAGACGCTGCTGGGCAGGCGTTTTTTCGCCCGGCGCTGGGCCTCGGCGACCGTCTCGAACCAGGGGTTGTGGGGCATGCGTCAACTCTTCTCGTGCTGGGGTGACGGAGTCTGGGCGAGCCGCAGCCCGGCCAAGGGGTCCTGGGCGCAGTCGCTGACGGGAGGGCGTTCCAGGTCCGCGCGGCGGGCCGGCAGCGGCAGGTCGACCGGCCGTCGCCGGGAGTGGTCCTGGGAGGGGCGCGGCAGGAGGGCCCGGTCCGCCGGGCGTTCGGCCAGCAGATCCTCGCCGTAGCCCTGGACGCATTCGGGGTCGGGGCCGTCCAGCGGCAGCCCGGTGAAGAACTTGGCGGCCATGCAGCCGCCCTTGCACGTGTCGTAGAACCCGCAGGAGGCGCAGGCTCCGCCGGTCTGAGGCGAACGCAGGTCGCGGAACAGCGCGGACTCCCGCCACACCTCGGTGAAGCCGCCGGGATCGCGCACGTTCCCGGCGAGGAACTCGTCGTGGATCGCGAAGGGGCACGCGTACACGTCCCCGACCGGGTCGACCAGGCACACCACCCGGCCGGCGCCGCACAGGTTGAGGCCGGGCAGTGCCTGACCGTAGGCGGACAGGTGGAAGAACGAGTCACCGGTCAGCACCGACTCGCCGTGTGCCAGCAGCCAGTCGTACAGCAGGCGCTGCTGCTCCCGGGACGGGCGCAGGTCGTCCCAGACATCGGCGCCGCGGCCGGACGGGCGCAGCCGGGTGAGCCGCAGCTGGGCGCCGTAGCGGTCGGCGAGTGCCTTGAAGGCGTCCAGCTGGGGGATGTTGTGCCGGGTGCACACGACGGAGAGCTTGAAGTTCTTCATCCCGGCCGCGGCGAGGTTCTCCATGGCCCGAAGCGCGGTGGCGTACGAACCGGCCCCGCGCACCGCGTCGTTGACCTCCGGGGTCGCCCCGTCGAGGGAGATCTGTACGTCGACGTAGTCGTTGCGGGCCAGCCGGCGGGCCGCCTCGGGGGTGATGCGGACGCCGTTGGTGGAGAACTTCACGCCGACGTGGTGGCTGGTGGCGTAGTCCAGGAGGTCCCAGAAGTCGGGGCGGACGGTGGGTTCGCCGCCGCCGATGTTGACGTAGAAGACCTGCATGGCCTCCAGCTCGTCGATGACGGCCTTCGCCTCGCTCGTGCTCAGCTCGCGCGGGTCGCGCCGTCCGGAGCTGGACAGGCAGTGCGCGCAGGACAGGTTGCAGGCGTAGGTGAGTTCCCAGGTCAGGCAGATCGGCGCGTCGAGGCCGTACTCGAACAGGTCGACCAGCCGGGTGCCGTGGGCGGGTAGTGCCGGTGAGGTCATGGGGCGGTCCTTTCGACGACCATGGACGACCGGGCCAGGGCGGTCAGGGCCGTGGTGAAGCGGGGGAGTTCGGCGGCGCCGACACCGGCTTGCGCGCAGGCGGCGCGGGCGGTGGGCACGTGCGGCAGGGCCCGCAGGACGGCGAGCAGGCGGAGGTCCTTGACGAACGACAGCCGGCGGGTGCCGAAGTGGTACAGCAGCGCGCCGAAGGGTTCCGGCCGCACGGAGACCTGCGGATGCAGGTCCCAGGCGCGGTCGATGTCCATGTCGGCGTTCACGGTGGGCACGCTGGTCCCCGTTCGCCTAGTAGACGCCGCACATGCCGTCGATCGAGACCTCCTCGATGAGGTCGTCCTCCTCGATCAGCGACTCGGGGGCCAAAACGTCCCCGGCGCCGGACTCGGCGTCGGCAACAGGGGCGGCCTGCGGGGGCAGGGAGTGGAGCGGGCTCATGCGAACCTCCTCGACGGCCGCGGCGATCCGGTCGACCGGACGGTCCCGGTGCCGCGGGTTCCTGTACCGTGAGGCTAATGGCACCCGGTGTCAAAACGGAAGGGTCGTGCGTCATGCCGAGGAACGGCCCTGGTCGGCGCCCCGATGTCGTCGTGGTGGGGGCCGGCGCCAGCGGTGCCGCGCTGGCGGCGCGGCTGAGCGAGGACCCCGGCCGCTCGGTACTGCTGCTGGAGGCCGGACCGGTGCCGCGTCAACTGTCGGACTTCCCACCGCAGTTGCTGGACGCCCGGCTCGTCCCCGGTGCGCAGGCGCAGTGCGCCGCGGTCTCGCACCACCCGGTCCGCCTCACCCCGGACCGGCCCTACTCGGTACCGCGGGGGCGGGTACTCGGCGGTTCCACCACCGTGAACGGAGGCTATTTCGTACGGGCCCGGCGCGAGGACTTCGCCCGCTGGGCGGCCGCGGGCGGGGCGGACTGGTCGTACGACCGCATGCTGCCGTTGCTTCGCGGCCTGGAGACCGACCTGGACCACGGCGCCGACGCCGTGCACGGAGACCGGGGACCGGTACGGATCCGGCGCACGGACCTGAGGCATCCGGCCGCCGCGGCGTTCTGTGACGCCGCCCGCGAACTGGGCCTGCCGCACGAGCCCGACAAGAACGCGCAGGACGTTCCGGGCTTCGGCCCGGTTCCCACGAACACGGTGGACGGTCTGCGGGTCAACACCGGCATCAGCCATCTCCTGGGCGCCCTCGGCCGGCCCAACCTCACGGTGACGGGCGACTGTCCGGTTCACCGGGTCGTCGTCCGCGAGGGCCGGGCGAGCGCAGTCGTCGTCGAACACGACGGTGGGTTCGAGGTACTGGAGGCCGGCGAGGTCGTGCTCTGCGCGGGAGCCTTCGCCTCCGCGCACCTGCTGCACCGGTCGGGAATCGGCCCGGGTGCGGCGCTGACGCGGGCGGGCATCCCCGTCGTGCTGGACGCCCCCGCGGTCGGAGCGCGGTTCAGCGATCACCCCCAGGTGGTGCTGGAGTGGGCGCCCCGCGGTGACCTGGCCGAACCCGTGGGATCCTGGCTCGGCGGTGCCCTGCACGTGTCCTCGTCCGACGGCGCGCACCCGGGCGACCTGGAGATCCTGCAGTCACTCGTCCCGATGGCCGGCCTGACCACCGGACGCACGAGCGTGGCGGGTGCCCCGCTGGCGTTCCTGGTCTCCGTACAGACGCCCCGCACGAGCGGCCGCCTGCGAACGAGGTCGGCGGACGCGGCGGACCCACTGGACATCGACTACGGCTATCTGCGCACGGCCGGCGACCGGCGCCGTATGCGTGAAGCCGTCCGCGTCACCGCGGCCCTGCTCGGTGCCGCGGCCTTCGGCGAGGTGGCGTCGGGCCTGGTGGACCCGGACGCCACGACCCTCGACGACGACCGTCGGCTCGACCACTGGATCCGGGCCGGGCTCAGCACGGCTCAGCACACGTGCGGAACGGTCCCCATGGGCCCGGCGGACGACGCCCGAGCGGCCGTCGACGGCTACGGCAGGCTGTACGGGCTGAGCGGGCTCCGGGTGGCGGACACCTCGATCCTGCCCACGGCTCCGCTGCGTGGCCCGGCGGCCACCGCGGTCCTCATCGGGGAGTTCGTGGCCCGTGCGATGCGGCACGGCCCGGACTGACGGGGGCGAGATCAGCAGGCGGCGTCGCGGGGCGGGGGAGGGGCCGTCCGCACCGTGCCGAGGCCCGCGCCCACCTGCTCGATGGTCCGGCCGAGCAGACGCGACAGTTCGGTTCCGGGCTCGCTCAGCCAGTGCTCGTACGCCGCCATGGCCGCCGCGAGGAGGGCGTAGCCGGCCAGCCGGGGCACCATGTCCGTCGGGGGCAGGCCCGTGCGTGCCGCGACGAACTCCGTGACGACGGCCCGCCACGAGGCATAGCGGAGGGTCGAATCCGCCTGCAGCGTGGGCACCCGCAGGATGAGCTCCATGCGCTGCCGGTGCCAGGGCACCTCCACGGGATCGAAGCTGTTGAACTCGACGACCGCCTCGCGGAGCGCGTCGACCAGCGGCGCGTCCGTGGAAGTCGCCGCCAGCAGCTCGCGCAGCCTGAGCAGGTGTTCCTCGAAGTCGCCCCAGACCAGGTCGTTCTTGGAGGAGAAGTAGCGGAAGAAGGTACGGCGGCCGATGCCCGCGGCCGCGGCGATGTCGTCCACCGTGGTGTCGTCGAAGCCCTGACGGGCGAACAGCTCGAACCCGATCCGCTCCAGCTCGGCCCTCGAGGTCACGCGCGGCCTTCCGGTCCTGGCCGGCTCGACCGTGACCGTCGCGTCGCCGGGCGGTGACTTCACGGGGACTCCTTCCGGGGAACGGGGCGGTACGGCCGACCCGGAGCGTCGACCACTCCGCCTTCGAACATATACCGGCCTTAGACCGGTGCCGCAGAGCTGGTCCTCTTCTGCCGGCCGAACTTGCCCGCCCGGTCAAGCTGATGGAGTCCTGCGGCGCAACTGCGTGTAGGTCACCGACTCCGGAGGCCGGCTGACGATAGACGGGGTCGCGACCGCTTCCGCGCCTACCGGCTCGGCCACCGAACTCGGCATCCGGGCCCACCGCAACCTCGCCCTGGACGTGACCAACACCGGCGTCGCCGTCGAGAACGGCGTCACCCGCATCGACGCCTCCCTCGACGGGCGGGGAATGGGTGCGGGAAACCGCCCGCCGAAGGCGTTGATCGCGGTCGCCGACCTCATGGGCTGGGACCACGGCTGCGCGACATGGGCCGGTCGGCATCGGACTGTCTCAGCCCCGCCTCGACGAGACCGCCTTACCCTTCAGTCACATATTGGTCACTCGTCCAAGACGCTGCGACACAATGAGCCTTTTCCAACCTCTTGCGCGGGTTGGGCAGTTGGTCTGTGAAGCCCCTGATAGATGGGCTTTCGACCAAGAGAACCGTCTCCACCAGAGGCTTCGCATGCTTGTTTACCCGTCCGGCGTCGACGTGTCCAGTTCTGCCCTCCGCTTACTCTCGGCCCGCCTGAGAACACACCGTCATGCTCTTGGCACCCGATGGCGGCGCCTGAGCGCGGGCCGACAGGCCCTGCTCACCCTCACCCATCTCCGCAACGTCCAGCCCTACGCCCAGCTCGCGGCCGGTTTCGGGATCGGCACGACCACCGTCTACCGGTACATCACAGAGGCCGTCGATCTCCTGGCTGCCCTCGCCCCCACACTCGCCGAAGCAGTACGGGCCGCGTCGATGAAGGCGTACCTGATCCTGGACGGGACACCTCTGCCGATCGACAGGATCGCCGCCGACCGGCCCTTCTGGGCGGGGTGGTTCGAGCGGTCGGAGGGGTGGCCGCGATGTCGATGGGTTCAGGTCCGGGGCGGACGATTCCGCCGTTGACGGTTCGGATGGCGCGGGCGAGCAATCCACGGGGCACAGTGGCCATGCGGGTGCGTGACCGGTTGGACGAGCTGTTCACCGATGAGCACTTCGCCGACTGGTATCCGGTTGACGGGCGGAGGGGGTTGTCGCCGGCTCGGCTGGCGATGGTGTCGGTGTTGCAGTACGCGGAGAACCTCACGGACCGGCAGGCCGCCGAGACGGTCCGCTGCCGGATGGACTGGAGGTACTGTCTGGGCCTCGAGCTGGACGATCCGGGCTTCGACCACTGCGTGCCCAGCGAGTTCCGGGACCGTATGGCCCAGGCTGACCGGGCGGATCGGCTGCTGGCCGTGATGGTCGACCACCTGGCGGCTGCGGGCCTGGTCAAGCGGCGTGGTGCGGTGCGCACGGATACCACTCATGTACTCGCGGCCATTAGGAAGCTGAGCCGGGCGGAGTTGGTCACCAAGACCTTGCATGCCGCTCTGGAGCAGCTGACTCTGGCGGATGAGGTCTGGCTGGCGTCATTGGTTACCGCGGATTGGGCGGACCGGTACGGACGTCCGGCCATCTACCATCGGCTGCCCAAGGGCAACGCGGCGCTGGAGGAGTACGTGCTGCAGGTCGGCGCGGACGGGATGCGGCTTCTGTCGGCTGTTTTCAGCGCTGAAGTCCCGCCGCGGCTGAGGGCGTTGCCGCAGGTGGAAATTCTGCGGCGAGTGTGGGTGCAGCAGTACTCGTTCGACAGTGCAGGGCGGCAGCGGTGGCGGGGACCGAAGTCCACCAAGGACCGGTTGAACAGGCGCGACATGCCACACAGAGCCGCTTCGCGGCCCGAGGCCACGGGAAGGCCCAACCCGGAGAAGGCCAGTGTCCCGTGGGCCAGCATGGAGATTATCTCTCCCTATGACGTCGAGGCTCACTACAGCCAGAAGCTGACCGCGTCGGGAAAGAAGGAGTGGATCGGCTATCGCGATCACCAGAGCGAAACCTGTGGCGATGGTCCGCACGTGATTGTGCAGGTCACCACCAGGCCGGCGCCCGAGCAGGACATCGACGCCCTCGAACAGATCCACCGGGACCTGGTCCGGCAGGGGTTCACGGTACATCACTCCTGAATCCATCGACCGGGCCGCCCGCACCCACGGGGTGGCACTGACCGGCCCGGTTCGGGCCGACCCGAGGGCTCGTGAGCACCCCGGCCTCACCAAGGCAGACTTCACCCCCGACTGGGACGCCCGCACCCTCACCTGCCCCCGTGGAGTGACCAGCCATCCCTGAAGGTGACCCGGGGTGACGGGCATGAACGGCTGTCCGTGTGCTGTTCCCAAGCCGGCCTGCCGGGCCTGCGAAGCCCGGCAGGCCGGTTTGGGCACCACCGACGACCGCGCTCGGCACATCATCTTGCTGCCCCAGCCCCTGCAGGAGATCCAGACACGGGTCCGACACGAACAAGACACCCTCCAGTGGCGGCAGCACTATGCGGTCCGGGCCGGCTGCGAAGCCACCGTCTCCGAAACCGTCCACGCCCACGGACTACGGCACTGCCGCTACCGAGGCATGGCCAAGACGCACGTCCAACACGTCCTGACCGCCGCCGGAACGAACATCATCCGGCTGAGCGGACACTTCCCGCCAGGCACCTCACCACCACGCCGGCCCCGTCCCGCCAGCCGATTCAAGCGACTCTGTCGAACCCTGACTAACCGAAGATCACCAACAGCATCCTGAAAGTGAGCCAGAGCCCTTCGCGTGACACGCCCCCGCCACCCCGACCCCGCTCGACCCGGACGATCAGCCGCTGGATCCTGACTCGTCCCGACCGGCTCCACGACGACGAACAGCGCCAGCTCAATGACGTTCGTGCGTGCTGCCTGGAACTCGACGCGCTCAGCCGTCACGTCGGCGCGTTCGCGTACCTGCTCGCCCGCCCGACCGATGCCACGGTCACCGACTGGATCACCGCGGTCCGCGCCGACGACCTCCCCGCGCTACGCACCTACGCGACCGGCCTCGAACGCGATGTGGACGCCGTCACCACCGGCCGGACCTTGCCCCGCAGGTCCGGTCCCGTCGAAGGTCACGTCAACCGCATCAAAATGATCAAAAGGCAGATGTACGGCCGCGCGAACTTCGACCTCCTCCGCAAACGCGCCCTCCTCACCACATGATCGACAATGGCGCCCGAAGAACGGCAGTGCCCGCACCCCACGGCCGACGAGTGGTCAGTAGGCCGCCGGGACCAGCACGCTGGTGTCCTCACCAGTCATCATCTTCGCGGGCAGCCCGGTGTCCCAGTAGTCCGTCCACCGGGTGATCATGCCGTCGCGGACAACGAAGGCGCCCATGACCGGCACGCCCCGCACACCGTCGGGGGTTCGGATCATGTCGAGGCGCTCGGTCAGGACGACGTCGCCGTCGACCGCCAAGTTGATCGTCTTGTACTCGTAGGAGTCGGGGAACGCCGCGAATTGGCCGGCGAGGTTCTCCAGCACGGCCGCGGCCCCAGTCGACGCGGGCATGCCGGTGTTCTGGTAGACAGCGTCCTCGGCGAGGAACGGCCGCAATAGCTCCGGGTCCCGCTTGGCCATCAGGTCGCAGAACTCACGGACGATACGAGACGGGTCACTCATGGCGTCACTCCTTCAGCACTCTCGGTCACATACAGACTGTATGTCTCTCATTCACCCTGTAGGTGGACTATACTGAGGTGGTGGACAGCGGTCAACGGACATCGGCAACCCGCAGCACCGTGAGAGCGGCACGGGTAGCTGAACGTGCGGAGACCACCCGCTCCGCCCTGGTCACGGCAGCCCGGCGGCTGTTCGTCGAGAAGGGCTACTTCGACACCAGCACCGAGGAACTCGTCGCGGCGGCCGGCGTCGGTACCCGAGGGGCGCTCTACCACCACTTCGCCGGCAAGAAGGCGCTGTTCCTCGCCGTCTTCGAGCAGGTCGAAGAAGACCTGCTCGCCGCCGCAGACACCACTAGCAGTAGCAGCGACGACGCCCTTGCCCGCCTCCGCCACGGCTTGCTGGGATTCCTCGACGCCTCCCTGCAACCCGAAGTGCAGCGCATCCTGCTCATCGACGGACCCGCCGTCCTCGGCTGGCGCGAATGGCGAGCGATCGAGGAACGCTACGGACTCGGCGCGATCCACGCCCTGCTCGAACTCGCGGTCACCGAAGGAACCCTGCCCGACCAGCCCCTCGATGTCCTCGCCCACATACTTCTCGCCGCCATTGACGAAGCAGCGCTCTTCATCGCCAGCGCCGACAACCCGGTCTCCGCCCGAGATCAAGCCGTCAGTGCCGTGGACCAGCTACTCGCAGGACTGGCAGTTACCCTGCGCTAAAGGCGCCGCAACCGTTCGCTGAGCAGGCCCGGGGCGCGGCGCCGGGATTGCTCCCGGTCCGTTTCTAATAAATATCCCCGGACCTCTCGCCGAACCCGCCGTGCCGTTGGGTAGGCCGCCAGCGAGGTGCCTGTGACCAGGCCCTTTTCCAACGGCCCCCCACCGAACCCACCGTGCTAGATTTCCCAGCAGTGGGCTCTCCAGTGCCTTTTCTTCTCATGAGTTCTGCCGCGAGTGGCTCGCACCGTAGTGAATGCCCTCGTGGCAGACGCGACAGACGACCAGGGTCTTTCGACGGCGCGCGGCCATCATCTGAGCCCAGGCGGGCTTGGCGACCCGCCCCCGGACGTTCAGGTCTTTCAGGTGCCGAATGTGGTGCACTTCGACACCGTCATGCGACCCACACATCTCACAGGTGTCGGCGAGCAGGCGCTTGACCACTTCATTGCGCGCGCTGTTCCACACCTGCGTCGGATGGTCGTCGAGACTGCCGATCCTGATCTTGTGCCGAAGTGAAACTCCGCCCCACTGCGCCACCAACGGCTTTCGCCCTTCGCCGCGTTCGACGGTGACCTGGAGTCCCCGACGGGGGCCCTGGTCGGTCTTCAGTACGGTCCGGTAGCGCTGATGAATCCTGGGAGACGCGGACGCGATACTTCCGCGCGAGCGTCTTGACCAGGGAGCGCTGCATCACGTACTTCAGCCGTCCTAAACGGTGAACGTTGAAAGCGAGTTGATAGTAGCCAGCAATCCCGCGGAACTCGGTCTGGTACTGGGCGACAATTGGGAAATCTAGCACGGTGGGTTCGGTGGGGGGCCGTTGGAAAAGAGCCTGGTCACAGGCACCTCGCTGGCGGCCTACCCAACCGCACGTACCGTTCGGGAAGGGGCCGTCGGAAAAGGACCTCCTTGGAGGCACCTCGCCGGCGGCCTACTTCACTACACGCGAACGCTCGATGATGCTTCGATATCGATACCCCCGGAGATGGGATGAACCGCTGGGGGGCAAGGCTGGCCGCTGCGAAGCGGCAGGCGGCGGCTGGTGACTAGCCTCGATCTTTCGCGCGCCCAGCAGGCTCGGAGGTCTTCGTGATGTAGTTGATCTTGAGTCGTAAGCTCGTTGTCGCCTGCCGGTGGGAGTCCGGTCCGGGTAGCTGCCAGGAGGCCCGGTAGCAGACTGGCGGCGTCGGGGAAACGCCCGGCGTCGAAGCCCAGTGTCGAAAGCCCTGTAAGGGGGAGCAAAGCAGCGGTCCGTAGCATCACGCGAAGTCTGCGGCGTCGTTAGAGGCCCGCCCCCTTGGGGTGGGGACAGGGAATGCCGAGCCCCCGAAATCAGGGCGAAGGCCATGGAAGCGGCGAATATCCTGGAGATGCAGCCGTGAAGGACTCCCCGGCGTATGGAGCATGGAACGTTGCGACGGTGACAGCGGGAACTGGGGAGGCCCTCCCCGGCCGGGCGGCCTGCGGACAGGTGCTGCCGGAAGCCGCGCGTCCTATAACCGGGTGATCCCCGGGAAGTGGGCGCGAGCCGGGTGGGCGTCGGAGGCGGCCGTAGTACCGCTATGAGCCGGCGGACAACACAACCGCTGGCCAGGGAAGGGCCGCTGCTTCGTCGATGTGCAGGTTGTCTGGAGGGGCTTGGTGAGTGCCGTTTCGGCTAGGAGTCGTCTTCAAATGTCACGCCCGCATCAGGAGCGATGCGAGGGTGACGGCTGCCTGGTAGGACTCGGCGGTCTTGTCGTAGCGGGTGGGTGCGCCACGAGAGCGTGGCGTCGTGGCTGCTCTACCTGATGCATGTCGGCAGCGAGGACCCGGACGTGGTCTGGATGTGCGAATGCTTCGCCGACGAGGTGGCCTTCGAGACGCACGCCGTGTCGCCGGTGCGCGCGGAGGTCACCAAGCGCCTCCGCGAATTCTGCGTCGCGGGGACGGAACGCGTACCGGCTCGGCCTGGTCGCCGGGAAGGGGCTCCCCGCGGCGCCTTGAGGCAACGACGCGTGCCGACGGTCAGGCGCCGCAGGCCCCGTTTCCGCCGAGGCTGGTCATGGCGCGGTACAGCTGCTCCCCGGTGAGCGGCGGTGCCGGCAGCGGGTGGGCGCGGTCGGTTCGGAAGCCGTCGAGCAGAAGGTAGAGGTGGCGGCGCCAGGCGTCCGGGGCGATGGCGTGGGTGGCCTCGGTGACGCGGCTGTGCGACCAGATGACGAAGGCAAGGTCCTCGGGGGTGAGGTCGGGGCGCAGGCTGCCCTGCTCCTGCGCACGCTCGACGATGTCTACACCGAGTTCGCGGATGCGGGTCTGGGCGCCCGCCAGGCAGGCGCTCTCCGGCAACCGCATGGAGGCCAGATCGTTGAACCCCCGGTCCTGTGACTGGAGTTCACACATGGTCTCCAGAAAATGGCACAGCCCTGCCCAGGCGTCATCCATGGTGACGGCCTTCTCGGCGGCCTCCCGCCAGGCGGCCAGCTTCCCGGCGAAGGTCGCCTGCACCAGGTCCAGCCGGGTGGGGAAGTGCCGGTACAGCGTGCCGATGGCCAGCCCGGCCCGCTTGGCCACCTGCTCCAGGGATGCCTCCAGGCCCTGCTCGGCGAAGCAGGAGCGGGCCGCGGTGAGCAGGACCTCGCGATTGCGCTGCGCGTCGCGCCGCAGGGGGCGGACAGGGGCCGGGTTCCCGGCGGAGGCGGACGGACGGTCGATGGCCATGCCACTCAGCCTACCAACCGGAGGGCAGCCTCATGTTCTCTGCTACGATCCAAGAACATGAGGCTACCCTCGACTTTCAGTCCTGACCGCTGTCGTGGCGGGAGGTGCCCCTCATCGATCCGACCCGTCCGACCACAGGAGCACCACCCATGCCCGTCATCGCCGTCATCGGGGCAGGCCCAGGCCTGGGCCTGTCCATCGCCCGCCGCTTCGGAAGGGAGGGTTTCCAGGTCGCCCTGGTCTCCCGGACCCAGGACAAGCTCGACGCGCTCGCCGCACGGCTCGCCGAGGACGGCATCGAGGCCGCAGGCTTCGCCGCGGACGTGACGCGTCCCGACTCGCTGCAGTCGGCGCTCGCCGCGGTCGCCGACCGGTTCGGGGCCGTCGACGTACTGGAGTACTCGCCCGCCGACCCCACGTTCGCCGGCGCCGCCGCCGTCGACGCCACGGCGCAGGACCTCCACAAGCAGCTCGACTACTACCTGTACGGAGCGGTTGCCGCGGTCCGTCAGGTGCTGCCCGCCATGCTCGAACGCGGCAGTGGCACCCTGCTGTTCTCCACGGGTGCCTCCTCGGTCCGGCCGATCGGCGGCGCGTTCGGCAGCATCGGCGTCGCGGCGGCGGCCCTGCGCAACTACGCCATGGCCCTGGGCATCGACCTCGCCGAGCACGGGGTGCACGCCGCGCACGTGGCGATCGGGGTGTTCATCGGCAGCGGTCCCGGCACCGAGCCCGAGACCATCGCCGAGCACTACTGGGACGCCTACACCAAGCGCGACCAGGCCGAGATCGTCCACACCGCCCCTGGCGGCATCAGATGAGCACCTCCGGCACACCCGCGGCGAACACGGCCGCGCCACCCTTGGTGAAGATCTTCCGAGCCGCCAACAAGGTCGTACGGCCGCTGCTCGCCTCCCGCTTCCACAAACCGCTGAGCGGACGCCTGATGCTGCTCACGTACAAGGGGCACAAAACGGGTCGCGAATTCACGGTCCCCATCGGCTACTTCGACTGGGATCCCGGCACGGTGCTCGCCATGTCCTCCCAGCTCGGCTGGATCCCCAGCATGCGCCAAGGGGCCACCGTCCGGCTGCGCATCCGGGGCCAGGACCACGACGCCGTCCCCATGGTCGTCGAGGACCCTGAGGAAGTCGCCGCCCTGCTGGGTGAGTTCGGCCGGCGCAAAGGACCCAAGGCCGCCAAGGGGCTGATGCTCGGCCTCCCAAGCGACCGGCAGCCCACCGACGACGAGCTGCGCACGGCCGCCGCGAAGACCCGCTTGGTCTGCTTCCGGATGGAGCCCGAGCGGCCGGGCCGGTAGCACTTGTGAAGCGCCGGTTGCACATCGCCCGGCCCGGGGAAAGCCCCCCCGGCTTCACTAACCCCGTCAAGTTCACCGACGGCAACCCCTACGGAACCTCGCACGTGACCGGTGCCCAGGGAGAGATCCCCGTCGACAGCACGGCCCGCGTCTCTGGCGCCTACCAGGGCAAGCGGATCGCCAACGTCGCCAGGACCCTCAAGGCCGGCCGCGCGGCGTGACGCTCACCCGGGCGGGGCCGGAAAAGAAGTCCCGGGCACCGTGCCACGAGGCGCGGGACCGGAAGTTCGCAACAAAGGAGTTTCTGACATGTCAGTTCCCCAGACACACACGGACCGAGTGGCCGTTGTCACCGGCGCCGGACGCGGCATCGGCCAGGCCATCGCCGTCGACCTCGCCGCACGCGGCGCGAGCGTCGTCGCGGTCGACCTCAACAGCCCCGAGGAAACCGTCGCCTTGCTCGCCGACAAAGGACACCCGGTGCTGGGTCTCACAGGCGACGTGTCCAATCCCGACCAGACCGCGGCCGTGGGCAAGGAGGTCGCCGACCGGTTCGGGCGGGCGGACATCCTGGTCAACAACGCCGGCATTTGCCCCTTCCTCGACATCGAGGAGCTGGACTACGACACCTGGCGGCGCGTCATCGCGGTCAACCTCGACTCGCAGTTCCTCATGGTCAAGGCCCTGCTGCCGACCGTGAAGAAGAGCGGCTGGGGCCGCATCGTCAACGTGACCTCCAACTCAATCGTCACCAACGCGCCCAGCATGTCCCACTATATGGCGAGCAAGATGGGCAACATCGGCTTCAGCCGCGGACTGGCCAACGACCTCGCCCCGTTCGGCATCACCGTCAACGCGGTCGGCGCGACCCTGACCATCACACCCGGCGTCCTGAATGCCCACCCGCAGGAAGCCCTCACGGCGGCCGCACAGTCCCAGGCCATCAAGCGCAACGGGCTGCCGGAAGACTTGACCGGCACCATTGCCTTCCTCACCAGCGACGACGCTGCCTTCGTGACTGGCCAGACCATCATGGCCGATGGCGGCTACGCCCGCTGATCCACGTTGAGCGGCCGTAGGCGCGCTGGTCGCAAGCGCCACCGGACCGAGGCGCGGCTGCGGATCGCGACCTGGATCACCGGCTTCTACAACGGCCGTCGGCTACACAGCGTGTGTGGATATCAGAGCCCGATCGACTACGAGCACGACCACCAGGCCAACTCCGCCTTGGAGCTGGCCGCTAAGAAGATCTCCACAGTTCGAGGGGATTGACATTGGCGCGGTGCGCGCGTATGACGTGATCCGGATGCTGTCGAGGGACGGGCGGCCGACCCCGCTGGGGGACGCGATCGCGCACTACGGGCGGATCGCCAAGTCCCTGCACATCCTGCGGCTGGCCGACGAGCCCGGCTACCGCCGCCAGATCAAGGCGCAGGCCAACCTCCAGGAGGGCCGCCACGCACTCGCCCGGAAGATCTTCCGCTGCCGCTCGGGGCAGCTCTACCAGCGCTACCAGGACGGTGTGGAGGACCAGCTCGGCGCGCTCGGCCTGGTCCTCAACGCCGTCGTCCTCTTCAACACGAGGTACATGGACGCCGCGGTGGACCAGCTGCGGGCGGACGGGTTCGACGTCCGCGACGAGGATGTCGCCCGCCTCTCGCCGTTCGTGCGACAGCACATCAACATGCTGGGCCGGTACTCGTTCAAGCTGCCCGAGCTGCCCGGCGGTATGCGCCCGCTGCGCGACAAGGACGCTGCCGACGACGAGTGACGTCGTACGGCGGCGCGTCGTGGTCGCCGCCATCTTGACCTAGGCGTCCGTGCTGGCCAGAGCCCCGGAGCTGGTTCCGCGAGTCGTCACACCGGCCGGGGCCGTTACGGCTTCGCGGACCCGCTCGGCGGCCCGTCGGCGGGCCCGGTACGCCTTCTGTCGGCAGGCGGGGCGGTCGTAGAGGGCGTCCCGGCGGTGGCCGCGACGGCGGCGTACCCCCGCGGTCGGTCAGCGGGCGGTGAGCCCGGTGAGCAGGAGGGCGAGCCATCGGGCGCGGGCGGTGGGTGGCTGGTCGGCGGGGAGGGTGGAGAGCATCAGGTACAGGTCGTCGAGGGTGAAGTCGGCGCGCAGACCGCCCTGGGCTTGTGCGGTGCGGATGAGTGGACCGAGAGCCTGGGTGACGCGGGTCTCCACCTCCTGCTTGGCGGGGTGGGCTGCGTGGTCGGCGCCGAGCGCGTACGCGGCTGCTTTGACGGCGCGGTTGTGGGCGACCGTGTCCATCACGCGGCTGAGGAAGCCGGTCAGCTCCGCCATGGCGGGTAAACCCTGGCTCGCGCGTTGCAGGCACTCTTCGGCGTCGTCGGCGAGTGTTTCGAACGAGGTGGCGACCACGGCTGTGACCAGGTCGCTCTTGTTCGGGAAGTGCTTGTACAGGGTGCCGACCGCGACGCCCGCAGCAGCGGCTATCTGCTCCATCGACACCTCGGGCCCGTGCTCGGTGATCTGCTCATGCGCCGCGGTCAGGATCCGGGCACGGTTGCGGGCCGCGTCGGCACGCAGCGGTCGGGGTGAGGTCATGGAGCCCTCCGGGACCATTTGACGAAAGATGAATGATGCTTCACCTTAGTTGCATGGCGATCACGACACGTGCCCTCGGGCACACCGACACGGACGTGACCATCCTCGGCTACGGCGCTATGGAACTGGGCGGGCTGCGCAGAGGGCCAGGGCTGACCGACGAGGACGCCGGCCGGCTGCTCAACGCGGTCCTCGACGGCGGCATCAACCTGATCGACACCTCGCCCGACTACGGCCGCAGCGAAGAGCTCATCGGCACGCACCTCGCCCACCGCAGGGACGAGTTCTTTCTCGCCTCCAAGTGCGGCTGCCCGATCGAGCCGCCCGCCGACACGCCGCCGCCCTACCCGCACGACTACAGCCAGGCGAACGTCCGCGCCGACGTCGAGCAGTCGCTGCGCCGGCTCCGGACCGATCGCCTCGACCTGGTCCAGGTGCACATGTCACCGAGCCGGGCCACGCTCGAAGAGAACCGCACCGTCGAGATGCTCAAGGAACTACAGGCCGAGGGCAAGGTCCGCTTCATCGGCATGTCGGGCATCCTGCCCAACCTGCCCGACCACCTCGCGATGAACGTCTTCGACGCTTTCCAGATCCCTTACTCGGCCGTGCAACGCGATCACGAGAACCTCATTACCGAGGCGGCGGACAAGGGCACCGGCACACTCATCCGCGGCGGGGCCGCCCGCGGCGCGGCGTCGCAGGAGAAGAACTGGACCGTCGGTCCGCTCGCCCAGCAGCCGGGTGTCGGCCAGCGCAACTGGGAGACGTCGGGCATCGAGGACCTCATCGACCAGGCAGGCATCGACAAGCAGGAGTTCATCCTCCGCTTCACGCTCAGCCACCCCGGCCTGTCCACCACGATCGTCGGCACCGCGAACCCGGCCCACCTGGCGGGCAACATCGCCATCGCGGAAAAGGGCCCGCTACCGTCCGACCTCTACGAGGAAGCCAAGAAGCGCCTCCCGATGGGGTAAAACCTACCGGTGTGAGCGAGTGGGTGCTGCACGTGGACATGGACCAGTTCCTCGCCGCCGTCGAGCAACTGCGTCACCCGGAGCTACGCGGGAAGCCAGTCGGGGTCGGTGGGGACGGCGACCCGACCAAGCGCGGCGTGGTGTCGACCGCGTCTTACGAGGCACGGGTACGTCGTCGTCGTTGCCCTCGTCCCGCTCCTGTTGGAACGCGGTACACCTCACCAGCCAGGCCGCCTGGGCCCTTGGCATCGGCGGCGCCGGACAGACTCGCGGCCGCACCCTGTACGCCGCGCTCGCCCGCCGCACCACAGTCACGGCCCGCACCACGATTCTCATCGCGCTCGGCTCACTGACCGCCGCCGTCTTCGCCGCAATACCCGGCCCGTACGGCCTGCTCATCGCCGTGTCGATCGTGGCCGGCATGGTCCGCGGCAACCTCACCCTCCTCCAGGCCACCGCCATCGCCGACCGTTGGGGCACCACCCACTACGGCCGCCTCTCCGGACTCCTCGCCGCGCCCGCCCACACAGCAGCAGCCCTCGCGCCGTTCGCCGGCGCTGCCCTGGCCGTGCCCCTCGGCGGCTACAGAGCGCTGTTCTTCCTCCTGGCCGCCGTCTCCGTAGCCGCCGCGCTCATCGCACCGTGGACAGCCATCGGCGTAGTACGCCGTCGATTCCCCCGGATCTGACGATCGCCGCATCCGTTGCAGGCACAGATGAACCCGCCCTCGTTTTGGTTTCCAACCCTGTGAGGACGCGCGGGTTCAGCGGTTGGGTCCTTCAGGATTCCGCGAACTCGCGCGCTTCACTGTTCGAGTTCCTCCCGGGCGTGCGCGGCGATGTACGAGTCGTCGCTCAGGCGCAGCCGGTCCGGGAACACCGCCGCGGAATGGGCGACGTAGCACCGTTCGCCGATCCCGCTGTCCTCGCCGACCGTCTGCTGCCGCGCCCGCTGGGCATGCCGCTGCTCCTCGCTCGCGGCCTCGGCGAACAGCCACGGACAGTGGTCGAAATGCCGTACGGACGCATCCTGTTGGTGATCCAGATCCATGAGCCGAACGGTAGGCAGCCAGACGCCCGCCGGGAAGGGGCCGTAGTGGGAAGCGCGATTGTCGGAGGCTCGCCGTACTCTCCGGCAGATGACACCGCACCGCATTGAACCCCGCACCCTCGAAGCCGCGGTGCGGGATGCGCGGCAGGCTCTCGCCGTGTACGACAACGCCCTGGAGCGGCTGCTGCACCCGCAGGCGGCGCTGAACCCGCCGTTGGCCGCCGAGGTGTGGGTCTTCGACAGCACGCTGACGCAGGTCCTGCTGGTGCGGCACCGCTGGCGGGAATGGGTGCCGCCCGGGGGCAAGGTGGACCCCGGTGAGACGCCGCGGGAAGCGGCGCGCCGGGAGCTGCTGGAGGAGACCGGCGTCCGGGCCGAGCTCCTTGAGCCGCCGGCGGCCGTCACGGTCCGCTCCTACCACCCCGACTGGTCGGCCACCGTGGGCGTGACCTTTGTCGAAGTCCTCGACCGGCGAACGAAGTTGACGCCCGAAGAGGGCCAGCCCGCGGCCTGGCTGCCGCTCGACCAGCCCTGGCAGGGCTGGTTCAGCGACGACCGGCTCCTGATGCGGCAATGCACGCACCGGCTGCGGCAACAGGGCCATGGACCGTGAGGATCTTGACGGCATAGGTTGGGCGCATGACGCAGGGGGAACAGCCCGCGACGCTGACCACGTCGTCGGGCGAGCGGACAGGCGCACGGACAAGGAGGCGCCTTGCCGCTCCGCGGAGGGAAGCGGCGAAGGGAGGACCGGCCCGGTCGTCCCTTCTGATGGCGCTGGCCACCGTCGTGTCACGCGCCACGGGGCTGATACGGCAGATCCTGCAGGCCGCGGCACTGGGCACGGGCCTGCTGGCCAGTACCTACAACACGGCGAACACGGTGCCGACGAGCCTGTACACACTGCTGGTCGGTGGCGCTCTCAACGCCGTCCTGGTGCCCCAGCTCGTCCGCGCGCGGACCACACATCCCGACGGCGGCCGGGCCTACGAGCAGCGCCTGGTGACCCTCGTGGTGTGCGTGCTCGGCGCGGGCACCGCGCTGGCCGTGTGGGCCACGCCGCAGATCGTCGGCCTGTACATCCAGGACACCCCCGGCAGGCACGAGGCCTTTCAACTCACCGTGGTGTTCGGGCGGTTCCTGCTGCCGCAGATCTTCTTCTACGGCCTGTTCGGCATCTACGGCCAAGTGCTCAACGCCCGCGAGAAGTTCGGCGCGATGATGTGGACCCCGGTCCTCAACAACGTCGTCCTCGTCGGCATGTTCGGCGCCTACCTGGGACTGATGACCGCCCCGCACCGGGTCGAGGACATCACCGTCGCCCAGGTGCGGCTTCTGGGCATCGGAACCACCGCGGGCATCGCCGTACAGGCCCTGGCTCTGATCCCGTTCGCCCGGGCCGCCGGATTCCGCTTCCGCCCCCGCTTCGACTGGCGCGGCACCGGTCTGGGCACCGGCATCCACGCGGCGAAGTGGACCCTGCTGTTCGTCCTGGCCAACCAGGTGGCCCTGACCGTGATCACCAACTACGCCAACGCCGCGGACGACCGGCTGCCGAATGCCGGCGTGGGCTACTCCGCCTACATCTATGCGCAGACCATCTGGATGCTGCCCCAGTCGATCGTCACGGTGTCCCTGGTGACCGCGCTGCTGCCCCGTATGAGCAGGGCCGCCGCCGAGGGCCGGGTCGCGGACCTGCGCGCCGATCTGTCCCGCGCCTTGCGCGTCAGCGGTGTCGTCATCGTGCCCGCGGCCTTCCTCTTCCTCGCGCTGGGCCCGCAGATCGCCGTGCTGCTGTTCGCCCACGGGGCCGCCAACCCGACCACCGCGCAGCCGATCGGGCACATGCTGCAGGCGTTCGGGCTCGGCCTGATCCCGTTCTCCGCGCAGTACCTGCTGCTGCGCGGCTTCTACGCCTTCGAGGACACCCGCACCCCGTTCTTCATGGCCGTCTGGATCGCCGCGGTCAACATCGCCCTGGCCACCGCCTGCCATGTGCTGCTGCCCGTCCGCTGGTCCGTGACCGGCATGGCCGGCGCCTACACCCTCTCCTACCTGGCCGGCCTGGCGCTCACCGCACGGCTGCTGCGCCACAGGACCGGCGCCCGCCTCGACGACGGAGCGCTGCGCCGGACGTATCTGAAACTGCTGTCGGCCGCCGCTCTGGCCGCGACCGTGGGCTGGGCCACCGCACACGCCTGCGCCGGCCTCCTGGGCAGTGGCACCTGGGCCGTCGCGGCCGCCCTGGGCGCAGGAACACTCGCGCTGGCTCTGGCGTATCTCGTCCTGGCCCGCCTGCTGAAGATCGGAGAACTGAGCCGCCTTCCCGGACTGTGATGACGCCTGGCCCCTGGATCAGCCATGACCCGTGGCCGGTTTACCGGGCCCGCTGCGGGCTACGCGGGCGACGTGCCCGAGCTCGCCGATCCATGACCTGGGAGGAACCATGACCCGGAAAGTACGCGACGTGATGTCGTCCGGTGCGGCCGCCGTCGAGCCCATGACCACGGTGGCTCGCGCGGCCCGCGTGATGCGTGAGCAGGACGTCGGAGACGTGCTGGTGGCCTACGACGTCGATCTGTTCGGCGTGCTCACCGACCGTGACATCGTGATCCGGGCTCTCGCCGAGGGCCGCGACCCGGCCGTGACGACCGTCGGATCCGTGTGCACGCCACCGCCCGTGGCGACCCTGACGCCCGACGACACGACCGACCGGGCGATCGAGCTGATGCGCCGGCACGCCGTGCGCCGCCTCCCGGTCGTGGAGCACGGCGGCTGTCCGGTCGGTGTGATCAGCCTCGGCGACCTGGCTGCTACGGAGAACCCGCACCCCGTGCTGACGGACATCGGCAAGGCGGCACCGAACCACTGAAGGGGTCTACGGGTCTACGGGTCCACGGGTCCACGGGTCCACGGGATCAACAGCCCCGGGGCGTCGACCGGCGCGTGAGGGGTACGCGGGGCACCGGAGGAGGGGGCCGTCTCCGTGGGAAGGAGTGGCGACCGCGATGCAGTTCCATGACCGCGGGCAGGCCGGGCGGGAACTGGCCGAGCGGCTGCGGATCCAGCAGGAGAAGGGCGCCCTGCCCGACCCCCTCGTCCTGGCGCTGCCCCGCGGAGGCGTCGCCGTGGCCCACGAGGTGGCGCGGGTGCTCGACGCCCCGCTCGACGTGCTGGTCGTACGGAAGATCGGTGTTCCGGACCACGAGGAGTTCGGCGTCGGCGCGATCGTGGGTGACGAGGATCCGCTCTTCGACCGGCGCACCCTCGACTACCTGGGCCTCAGCGAGTCGTCGCTCGCCCCCGTGGTGAAGAGGGAACGCGAGGAGCTCCGCCGCCGCGAACGCCTCTACCGGCAGGGCCGTCCCGCACCCGACCTGAGCGGCCGGACCGTGATCGTCGTGGACGACGGGCTGGCGACCGGTTCGACGGCCCGCGCAGCCCTGCGCTGTGTACGGCGTCAGTCGCCCAGTCGCCTGGTACTGGCCGTGCCGGTCGGCTCACCGGAGGCGGCGGAAGGGATGAGCGCGGAGGCCGACGAGGTGCTCTGCCCGCACCGGCCGCCCGGCTTCACATCCGTGGGCCTGTGCTACGAGGAGTTCGGGCAGCTGACGGACGAGGACGTGCTCGCAGCCCTGCGCATGACGGCCGAACACCGAAGTGCCTGACCTGACGGAAACGTCGATGGGGACGCACCACCGGAAAGTGGCGCATCCCCTTCGACGATCACTTCGTGCCGTGCGGCTCAGGACTCAGTCCGTGCCGGACTCCATCGCGGCGCGGTCCAGCAGCGCGTCCGCCTCGGACACCTCGCCGCGGGAGGCGATCGCCTCGGCGCCGCCCTCCGGCAGCTCCGGCATGGTGCCGATCAGACCGGTCGCGGCCGCCTGCGAGGCGCCGATGGTGGGGCTGCCGGTGCCGATCAGGCCGAGGCCGACGTACTGCTCAAGCTTGGCGCGGGAGTCGGCGATGTCCAGGTTGCGCATGGTGAGCTGGCCGATCCGGTCCACCGGGCCGAAGGCGGAGTCCTCGGTCCGCTCCATCGACAGCTTGTCCGGGTGGTAGCTGAACGCCGGGCCCGTGGTGTCGAGGAGCGAGTAGTCCTCACCGCGCCGCAGCCGCAGGGTCACCTCGCCGGTGACGGCGGCGCCGACCCAGCGCTGCAGCGACTCACGGATCATCAGCGCCTGCGGGTCCAGCCAGCGGCCCTCGTACATGAGGCGGCCAAGGCGGCGTCCCTCGTTGTGGTACTGGGCGAGGGTGTCCTCGTTGTGGATGGCGTTGACGAGGCGCTCGTACGCGTTGTGCAGCAGGGCCATGCCGGGCGCCTCGTAGATGCCGCGGCTCTTGGCCTCGATGATCCGGTTCTCGATCTGGTCGGACATGCCCAGGCCGTGGCGGCCGCCGATGGCGTTGGCCTCCATCACCAGGTCGACGGCGGAGGCGAACTCCTTGCCGTTGATCGTCACCGGGCGGCCCTGGTCGAAGCCGATCGTCACGTCCTCCGTGATGATCTCGACCTCGGGGTCCCAGAACCGCACGCCCATGATCGGCTCAACGGTCTCGACGCCCGTGTCGAGGTGCTCCAGGGTCTTGGCCTCGTGGGTGGCCCCCCAGATGTTGGCGTCGGTGGAGTACGCCTTCTCCGTGCTGTCGCGGTAGGGCAGGCCGTGCGTGAGCAGCCACTCCGACATTTCCTTGCGGCCGCCCAGCTCGGTCACGAAGTTCGCGTCCAGCCAGGGCTTGTAGATGCGCAGGTGCGGGTTGGCGAGCAGGCCGTAGCGGTAGAACCGCTCGATGTCGTTGCCCTTGAAGGTCGAGCCGTCGCCCCAGATCTGGACGTCGTCCTCGAGCATCGCCCGCACCAGCAGCGTGCCGGTGACGGCGCGGCCGAGGGGAGTGGTGTTGAAGTAGGCGCGCCCGCCCGAGCGGATGTGGAACGCCCCGCAGGTGAGCGCCGCCAGGCCCTCCTCGACCAGTGCCGCACGGCAGTCGACCAGGCGGGCGATCTCGGCACCGTAGGTCTTCGCACGACCGGGCACCGAGGCGATGTCGGGCTCGTCGTACTGACCGATGTCGGCGGTGTAGGTGCACGGGACGGCGCCCTTGTCGCGCATCCATGCGACCGCGACGGAGGTGTCGAGACCGCCGGAGAAGGCGATGCCGACGCGTTCGCCGGCGGGAAGGGAGGTGAGGACCTTGGACATAGGAAGAGTATGCATCATCTCGCATGGTCATGCAAAGAGGGTTCCGTCAGGGTTCCTCTCCCCGAGGTGCCGCCGTTCGGGCACCATGATCGTGTGACATACGCGGTGACTGTGGACATGGACCTTCCCAAGGGCGCCCCGGAGCTCGACGTTCTTCAACGGGAGGGCGTCGTCTTCCTGCTGCGCAAGGGCCTCGATTCGATCGCGGCCATCGAGGGACCCGACGGGATGGAAGTCGACCTGGTCGACGACGTCATCGCCGTCCACCCCGGCGGCGCCCTGCTCAAGCTCTTCATCGACGCTCCGGCACTGGAATTCGCCGAGGACGCCGCGCGCGAGGTGGTAGCGGAGCTGCTGGAGCGGACCGAGCCGCTCGCCGACTGGGAGATCACCCGCTGCGGCGTGGACCTGCACCCCGAACTGCTGCAGGAGAGCCTCGACGCGGCCGACGGCCCGGACGCCCCGCCGGCGGACCCCGCGGAACGCGCACGCCGGCACGCCGCCGCCGAGCCCTCCGGCGGCACCGGCCGTGTCGACGAGGCGGCCGACGCCGAGGACATGCGGCGCACGCTCCGCGCCCTCGCGACGAGTCTGCGGGCCTTCCCGATCGAGGCGTTCGGCCACTCCGACGACGAAGAGGAGCGGATCGTGAGCCGTGAGGCGGCGGAAGTGGCCGCCGGCGCTCTCGTGTACGCCATCGATCTTCTGGTCGACGAACTGTTCACGGACCTCGCGGGCCTTGAGGAGGACGGCCCCACAGTCGCCGAGACCGACGCGCCGTTCATGATCCTCGACGAACTGCCCCCGCAGTTCGGGCTGCAGTACACCGTCCTGTTCGTACGCCGTCTGACCGTCACCGCCGTGACCATGACCGGCCGCCTCACCCAGCCGGACTTCGGCAGGCCGAGCTGCCTGGCCGAGGAACTGCTGCTGAAGTTCCTCGTCGCCCAGGCGGAGGCGACAGCCGATCTCTACGAGCTGCTGAGCGACGAGGTCGAGACGGCCCTGCAGGTCTTCGCCGAAGGCGTGTCCGAGGACATGGACCACGAGTGGCTGTACGCCCCGGTCGTGGACGGCAATGGCAACGGCATCGGCAACGGCACCGTCCAGGACTGGTTCATCCCCTTCGACGACGACGAGCGATACGTCCATCCGTACGCCGCGAACGGCGACAGCGCCGACGAGGACCTGGACTGACTCCCGTCACGCCGGGGCGGACCTAGGCTGGTGTCCGTGCACATCAGCTCCCCTTTCACAGAGGACAGCGACCGCGACGACGGACCCGGCGCGGCCGCGGCCCGGATCACCGGCCGTTCGGTGCGCAGCGAGCGCCGGTTGTCCGGTGCACTCGCCGAAGTCGGCCTGGACGGCGGGCAGTCCGTGATCGTCAAGCGGGCGGACGCGGCCGGCGCGGTACAGGCCGAGGCGGCGGGACTGCGCTGGCTGACCGATGCCGGCACGGTCGCCGTTCCGAACGTCCATGGGCACGACGCGCGTTGGCTGGTGACGGACCTGGTTCCGCCGGGCAGGCCCGCGGCCGGCTCGGCGGTACGGTTCGGGCGTGGACTGGCCGCTCTGCATGCCGCGGGCGCACCGGCGTTCGGCGCGCCACCGCCCGGTGGCCCGGTCGAGGCGTACATCGGGCTCGCCCCGATGCGCAATGTTCCCGGCGCCGACTGGCCGCACTGGTACGCCGAGCAGCGTGTGCTGCCGTATCTGCGCGGTGCGGTCGACCGGGGCACGATCCGCCCCGCCGAGACGGCCGTGGTCGAGCGGGTGTGTGAGCGGCTGCCCGAACTGGCGGGGCCCGCCGAACCGCCCGCCCGGCTGCACGGCGACCTGTGGAACGGCAACGTGCTCTGGGGGGACGACGGGGAGGCCTGGCTGATCGACCCGGCCGCGCACGGCGGGCACCGGGAGACCGACCTGGCGATGCTCCACCTCTTCGGCTGTCCGCACCTGGAGCACGTACTCGACGGCTACCAGCGGGTGGCACCCCTCGCGGACGGATGGGCGGACCGGATCGCTCTGCACCAGCTGTTCCCGCTGCTGGTGCATGCCGTGCTCTTCGGCCGCGGATTCGCCGAACAGGCCCTCGCGGCGGCCCGAGCGGCCCTGGCGTGAAGTGAGCGGCCCTGTGTGAAGTGAGCGGCGAGGAAAGCGAACGGACTAGTTTCAGAAGGATGGAGAAGGAAGTCCGTTCATGGCCTCGCCTGCGGCAACACTAACAGTCACTCGGGGATCAAGTCGCGCAGGTTTTCGGGGGTGATGACCCGGGAGCCGGGGTGCAGTCCGTCGGGGCGCGCCAGGCCGATGTAGGTGACGGGGCCGGCCGGGACCGTTTCGCCGTCCCACAGCGTCACCGTCGCTCCGCGGTCTCCACCGGTCATCAGGTCGGTGACGTAGCGGACCGTGAGGTGCTTGCGCTCGACGATGCCGCGCAGCAGCGTCGCCACCGTCACGCGGTTCCCCTCGATCCGGTTGGCCGACGGGGTGCCCCTGAGATACAGGTGCAGCCACTTGGCGGTCCAACTCCCGTCCTGGTCACGCCGGAACGCCAGGGGCAGCGCGACCCGACCGGGCCCGCGCAGGTCCGACTTCATCCGCACCGTGGCAGGCTCGAACGGCCGGCCCTGCTGCTCGGTCTCGCGCAGCATGAAGCCGAAGAAGGACTCCTCGACCTCCTCGAAGCCCTCGCCCGAGAAGATGTTGACCTGCGGCACGACATAGGTGCCCCGTACCGCTCCGAGGCGCAGGTTGATGAACTCCGACGCGCCGTCGGGCGCGTCGGTGATGTCGCCGGAGTGCTCGCCCTCCAGCTGGGTGAGCGCCGTGTAGGACAGCCAGGCGAGGGTCTGGTACCGGTCGTCCAGCAGCACCGCCGACAGGTCGAAGTCCGTGCGCTGCAGCGTCTGCTTCCAGTACACGAAGAAGCGCAGCAGCTCGCCCTCGACGGGGGAGACGGAGCCGCGGGGCAGTACCCCGAGGCCCGCCGCGGTCGCCTTGCCGCTCAGCGGAAGCGCGACGTCGAGGACGTCCGGATCGACCAACAGGCACTCCGGAGACGGGAGTCGGCGGCCGATCTCGGCATCGAGCGCGGCGATCAGGCGCCGCCGCTGCGGCGGCAGCACGGGCGGCCGCTCGTCCTCGGTGACCCAGGCGCGGCCGAGACGGTTGACGAAGACACGGCGCTCGCCGGTCGCCTCGGCGCGGTTGTGGAAGTGCTCGCGCACCGACAGCACGACCCGCCCCGACACCTCGTGGGCGACCTCCTCGGCAGCCGTCACCACGCAATCGCGCTCGTCCTCCGTCAGCGCCATGCGCAGCAGCCGGTCCAGGGAGCGGAACAGCTTGCCCGGTGCGGACGTGAGCAGTCGCGTCGCACCCGTGACGTCGTGCATGGCGAGCAGTTCCTCGACGCGGCTGTCGAAGGACCGGGCCTTCTTCTCGCCGCGGGCGACGGCGAACACCTCGGCGGCGTACGGCCACTGAGGGTACTCGTGCGGGTGCAGGCGCTCACCGAGCCGCTTCCACTCCTCGCGCCGCGCGGACACGTCCGCGAGCTTGGCGGGGGCCGCCGCGACGACGGAGTCCAGACCCGCGAGCAGGGCGCGCCGCACCGGCCGGGACAAGCCCCTGAACCGGGTGGGTGCCTGGAGGGTCACGTCACCGTCCGACAGGGCGCAGGCCAGCCGCAGCACGTCGGTGACGGTGTCCAGGAGGAGACCGGCGCCGGCCTTCAGACGGGCCTCGTTGACGACGGCACGGTTCTCCCGGATCAAGATCGCGTCGGGCTGCGGGCCGTCCACGCAGTGCCCGGCGAGGGTCCGCAGGTCGTTCAGGTCGTCCTCGCCCAGCGGGGTGCTGCTGCCCGCCAGCGCCAGATACAGAGCGGCGATCTCGTCGTCCGCCTTGCCACCCGAGTGCAGCACGGTCATGCGGTCGCCCGCCGCGGCGATCAACTCGCCGTGGGCGGCGAGCATGTCGGCGTACGTGTGCCGGTAGGTGCCGTAGGAAGGGAGCGTGAGCAGGTCCAGCACACCGCTCTCCAACTGGTCGAGCGTGCCCGCGCGCGTGTTGTCGTCGGCCAGCGCCTCGCTGATGCACCGCATCCAGAAGTCGAACGTGTCGGGCACGTTGACCGGGAAGTCGATGAAGTAGACGTTGTGCCGGACGTGGTCGCCGACCACTTCGCGGACCGTGCGCAGCGTGCGCACGGCGGTGTCGACGACCGTGCCCTCGGACAGTCCCGACAGATGCTCCAGCAGCGGAGCCGAGAGCTTGAAGCCCACGGACATCAGCACGGCGTCGAACTGCCGCGCCGCGACGTCCCCTTGACCGGTCGGCCCGGTCGGCAGGGGGATGCGGTGGGTGTGCCGGATGACCAGCGATTCCAGAGGGTGGGACATCCCGGAATGGTCGCAGAGCCCGGCCGGTCGACGCATGCGGATTATCGGCGGACCACAGGCCGGAGCTTCTTCGAGGCGAGTGCCGCCCGCGCGGGCGCGAACAAGTACCGGCCCGCACGGCTACCAGCCCCGTGCGGCCTCCAGCAGGTGGTCGCGGACCAGGGTTACGTGCGGGTTGGCGAAGGCGCCGGGGCGCTGGACGAGGAAGGCGGTGTTGATCGGCGGGTCGTCCGGATCGTGCAGCAGGACCAGGGCGCCCGAGGCCAGCTCACCGGTGCACAGATAGCGGGGAAGCACCGTGAAGCCCGTACCACCGACGACCGCCGCCTTGACCGCGTTCAGGTCGGGCATCGTGACCGCCGGCTGACGGACGAGACGCCTGCCGAAGACATGGCGCCAGTAGCGGCGGACGATGGGCAGGTCCTCGGCGTAGGCGACCAGAGCGACGCCGTGGAGCGCGGCGGGCCCGGCCGCAGCGATCCCCGCCGGCCCACCCACGTGCTCCGCCCAGGCGGGGGAGGCGACGAGCACGAACTCCTCGTCCGCGAGAGGCACGGAGGCCAGGGTGCGGCCCCGCGGCCGAAACGTCGCGATCACCAGGTCGTGGCGGCCGGCCCGCAGATCGTCGAGGAGCGGCTCGGTCAGGCCGGGGGTGATACGCAGTCGTACGCCCACCTCCACCAGGGGCGCGAGGCCGGGCAGGACCGAACGCGTCAGCAGCTCGTGCGGACCGGCCAGATGCACCGGCTCCGGGGCGTGGTCGTCGGCCGCCCCACCCGCGCCCGCGATCGCGGCGAGCGAATCCAGCGGCTGCACGATCCGGGAGGCCAGTTCGTCCGCGTACGGAGAGGGAGAGACCCCGCGTGCCTGACGCTGGAACAGCTCCCGGCCCAACTGCCGCTCCAGGGCGCGCACCTGTGTCGTCACCGTCGGCTGGGACAGCCCGAGCAGGCGCGCCGCGGCCGTGAAGGAACCGGTGCGGTAGACAGCGAGGAACGTGCGGAGCAGGTTGAGATCCATCGCAGAGCCGCCTCCGACCTGGGGCCTCTCCTCCCGATCATTGGTTTCGCTATACCTCATATCGACGAGCCTATTGGATTCCAATGGCAGCGCGGACTTACCGTCGGGTCCCAAGAAGCATCCGCCGCCCCCTCGGAGACCCACACCATGTCGAAGATCCTTTTCGTGCTGACCGGCGCCGACCACTGGACCCTGGCCGACGGCACCCTGCACCCCACCGGATTCTGGGCCGAGGAGGCCGTCGCCCCGTACGAGGCGTTCAAGGCCGCCGGCCATGAGATCGTCGTCGCCACCCCTGGCGGTGTCGTGCCGACGGTGGACAAGGCGAGCCTTGCGTCCGAGTACAACGGCGGTCAGGAGAACGCGGACCGGGTCGCGGGCGTGCTCGCCGCGGCGACCGAGCTGCAGCATCCCGTACGCCTGGAGGACGTGGACCTCGACGACTACGCGGCCGTGTACTACCCCGGCGGCCACGGCCCGATGGAGGACCTGGCGGTCGACGCCGACTCCGGCAGGCTGCTCACCCTTGCCCTGCGATCCGGCAAGCCGCTCGGCGTGGTCTGCCACGGCCCGGCCGCACTGCTCGCGGCCGAGCAGGACGGCGTCAACGCCTTCGCCGGATATCGGGTGGCCGCGTTCACCAACGACGAGGAGACCCAGTCCGGCTTCGCCGACAAGGCCAAGTGGCTGCTGCAGGACCGGCTGACCGAGGCCGGCGTACAGGTCCAGGTGGGCGAGCCGTGGGCGCCGAAGATCGTCGTCGACCGCAACCTCGTCACCGGCCAGAACCCGGCATCCTCCGCCCCGCTCGCCATCGAGCTGCTCGCGAAGCTGGACTGAATCGCAGAAGCAGGAGGGAAAACGACATCTCCGATGCCGAGGATGGACCTCTCAGGGTGACCTCTCAAGGTGTTGGCAGGTCCACCGTCGGGCGGGTGTGCAGGCCCATGCCGGGAAACCTACGGCCCTCGTAGCGTCATGGGTATGGCTGACAACGAGAACTTCACCGGCAGGCGGCACGTGATGCGGGTCACGGCAGGGATCGGGGGTGCCGCGCTCGCCGCCGGCCTCGGTGCGCCGAACGCGAGCGCGGCGGACGCGGACGGCCTCGGGTCCCGTCGCCGTAATGCCGTACGCACCTATGTCCTGGTCCACGGCACGCACAGCGCAGGTGCCTTCTGGACGGCGATCGGCCGGGAACTCGCGCTCCGCGGCCACCGCGTCATCGCCGTCGACCAACCCCTGCACGGCACCGAGAGGTTCATGCCCAAGGCGTACCAGACACAGGACCTGCCTGGCCTGGCCACGGAGGCCTCGCCCGTCGCCGCCCTCACGCTGGACGACTACGAGCGGCGCGTCACCGGCGTCGTACGCCGCGCCGCCCGCCTGGGCGGGCCCGTGGTGCTGGTAGGGCACAGCATGGGAGGCGTCTCGGTCAGCAGGGTCGGCAACGCCGTGCCCGAACTCCTCGCGCACATCTGCTACATGGCCGCGTTGTGCCCGAGCCGGAGCATGCCCTCCCTGAATGCCTGCGCCGCCTCGCCCGAAGGACAGCGCGCCATCACTCCGCTGGACCAACTCGTCGGAGACCCCGAGAAGTTGGGCGTGCTGCGCCTCAACTGGCGTACCTCTGACCGCCGGGACCTCGCGGTGTTCAAGGAGATGATCTGCGCCGACTACTCGGATCTCGCGTTCCTGCGGGTGCTGGAGGGCATGCAGACGGACGAGTCGATGACCGCCTACGACGGCCGGGCCGTGGGCAGGGCGGAGACGTGGGGCCGGATCCCTCGCACCTATCTGCGCTTCGGCAAGGACAGGACCGTCGCCACCCAGCTCCAGGACCGCATGATCGCGGAGGCCGACGCCCTCACCCCGGACAACCGCTTCACCGTCCGCAGCATCCCCGACGCGGGACACCTGGGCCCCGAGGACCCCACCCGTGTGACCGACATGCTGCATGGCCTGCGGTTGTAACCGCGCGGGCGCCCGGGCACGCCGAGGTGTTCACTGGACGTTCAGCCGAGCGACCGTTTGTTCGGTTCCCAGTGAGCACACTCGATTCATGGCGACTGCACAAGCAACCGACAAGAATCCCGGCGAGCTGAAAGACGTCCCCGGCTGGTTTCCGCCGCTGGACCAGACCCTGTTCACCTGGTTCCTCGAACGGCAGGAGACACGCGGCTTCGGGGGCGACCTGGTGGAGCTCGGCGCCTACCTGGGCAAGAGTGCGATCCTGCTCGGCCACCACCGGCAGGACGGCGAGGAGTTCACGGTCTGCGACCTGTTCGGGGGCGAGGCACCGGACGGGGCCAACCGCGCCGAGACGGCGAAGTCGTACTCCTCGCTCACCCGGCAGGCCTTCGAACGCAACTACCTGGCCTTCCATGACAACCTGCCCACGGTGATCGAGGCGCCCACCTCCGTGATCTCCAAGGAGGTCGGCGCGGACAGCTGCCGCTTCGTCCACATAGACGCCTCGCACCTGTACGAACACGTCCACGACGACATAGGCGCGGCCCGCGACCTGCTGCTCCCCGACGGCATCGTCGTCCTCGACGACTTCCGCTCCGAGCACACTCCCGGTGTCTCGGTCGCCACCTGGGAGGCGGTGCTCAACCGCGGACTGCGTCCCATCTGCCTGAGCACCCAGAAGCTGTACGGCACCTGGGGCGACCCGGAGCCCGTCCAGGAAGAGCTGCTGACGATGCTGAGGGACCGTACGGACGTCGGTCTGAGCATCCAGGAGGCGGCGGGCCACCGCCTTGTCCGTACCCGCGCGCACAAGGGGATGCAGTCGCCGCCCTTCCCGCACTCCCGGTACCACACGGGGCCCGAGCGGCCGAAGCCCTCGACGCCGGCCGCCCATGCTCCCGCTGCCACGCCCCGCCGACCGCGATCCCGGGCCCGCCGCATCGGCGTGGACCTGCTGCCCCCGATCGTCACCCGGGCGCTACGACGGGCTCTCGCGTCCGACGCTCAGGGCGCCCCCGGGCGGGCGGCAGCCCCTGGGCGCGCGACACGCTGAGGGGCAGCGTGGCAGGCGTCGGTCGCCGGTGAGGCCGTTGGCGCAGTAGCCCCAGAGACGAAGGAGAAGCCCCGACAGTCGTGCCGGTACGCGCTACTCGACCAGACTCTGGGTGCCGACCACCGAGAGCAGCTCCAGCTTCTCGGCGGCCTCGGTACCCGGTTCTGCCGAGTAGACGATGATGTGCAGGTCGTTGTTCTCCACGCGGAGTGTGTCGCAGTCCAGCGTGATCAGACCCACCTGCGGATGCTCGACCTGCTTGCGAGCAGCCTCCAGCCGGCCGACGACACCCGACTCCCACAACTCGGCGAACCGCTCGCTCTTGGCGAGCAACTCCGCGATCAGGCGCCGCAGTTGACGATCGGCCGGATACCTGGCGGCGGTCGTCCGCAGCTCGGAGACCATGCCGACCTGGAAGGCACGCCATTCGTCCGGGGTGTGCCGCACCCGGGTCGGCCAACCGAGGAAGTTGCGCCACACGCCGTTGCGTTCGAAACCGCGCAGACCGGACGGGTCACCCATCAGCGCCCCGTACAACGGGTTGGCCACCAGCAGCGTCATCGCCGCGTCGGACACCGCGACGGGCGTGTCCACCAGCCGGTCCAGCAGCCGCTGGACGCTGGGCGTGATGTGCCCGGGCACCATCTCGGGACCCGGCGGCACCAGCTCCGCCAGCCCGTACAGATACGCCCGCTCGTCCCCCGACAGCCGCAGCGCTCGCGCCAGCGCCTCGAGGACCTGCCCGGAGGGGTTGGTCGCCCGGCCCTGTTCGAGGCGCGTGATGTAGTCGACCGAGATCCCGGCCAGCAGGGCCAGCTCCTCGCGCCGCAGACCGGCCGTGCGCCGGTGGCCGCCGGTGGGCAGCCCCGCCGCCTCCGGGGGGACCCGGTCGCGCCAGCGCCGCAGCGCCTGTCCGAGTTCCGTCGCCGTCATCCCCCCAGTGAACACCGTGGGCCGTGCCCGTGCCTGGTACCCGCAGTCCCAGGAAGAAGGGTCTCCTGGCTGATGGTGCCGCCGCGCCGCAGCCTGGACGCATGACGACAACACTGATCACCGGAGCCAACAAGGGCATCGGCCACGAGACCGCCCGCCGACTCGTCGCCGCAGGCCACACGGTCTACGTGGGGGCCCGTGACGCCGAGCGCGGCCGCCGGGCCGCCGAGCGGCTGGGTGCGCGCTTCGTCCTCCTCGACGTCACCGACGACGCCACGGTCGAGGCCGCAGCCAAGACCGTCGAGGCCGACGGCGGCCTCGACGTACTGATCAACAACGCCGGCATCGAGACCAGGGGCGAGGGCAACAGCGTGCCCACGGCCGAGACCGTGACCGCCGACCAGATGCGGAACACCTTCGAGACGAACGTCTTCGGCGTCATCCGCGTCACCCAAGCCTTCCTGCCCCTGCTGCGGCGCTCGGCCGCACCGGTCGTGGTCAACGTCAGCAGCGGCCTGGCCTCGCTGACCCACCTCTCCGACCCGGAACACCCCGCGCACTTCTACCCGGGCATCGCCTATCCGACGTCCAAGACCGCGGTGAACATGATCACCGTGCAGTTCGCGAAGGCGTTCCCGGACATGCGCATCAACGCCGTCGAGCCCGGCTTCACGAAGACCGACCTGAACGGCAACACGGGTACCCAGACCGTCGAGCAGGCCGCCGAGATCATCGTGCGCATGGCGCAGGTCGCACCCGACGGCCCGACCGGCGGCTTCTTCGACGCGGGTGGTCCGCTGCCCTGGTGAGCCAGAGCTGAGCAGGCCGGGCGCACCTGCCGACCGAGTTGAAAGCCGCCGGAGATGCCGTTGGCGAAGTACAGCTGCGGGGCGACGGACTTGCCGGTCTGGCCGACCTGGTCGGCGCGCGGGTACCAGCCCGCGTCCACCGCGGCCCGCGAGGCGCCCACGGCCGCAGGAGACCACGGTCTCTGACAGGCATGTGGGGCATCACTTGCCGCTGCGCCGCAGCCGCACGCGATACGAGTAGTGCTCGGGCAGGAAGTGACTGATGGCCAGCTCGACGAGCTGTCCGCCCACGGTCTGGTACACGCGGTCGATGCGCAGCACTGCCCGGCCGGGTTCGCAGCCGAGGTGCCTCGCGATCTCGGGGGTTGCCTCGGCGACGGTGATGCTCTGTTCCGCCTCGGCGATCGGTTCGGGCAGCCGTTGGTCGAGCAGCCCGATGACGGTGAAGGCGTTGGGGGAGCCCGGCAGGGTCAACTCCTCCACCGTCTCAAGCAGTTGGCCCACGGCGGGCGGCAGCCAGACGGAGGTGTGGCAGAACGCCACGTCGTCGTGCAGCCGGAGGAAGGCCAGCTTGTGCACCCGGTCGGTGTTGAGGCCGAGTCGCCCCGCCGCGTCGACGTCGACCCTCCGACGCAGGGGCGTGACCACGTCCATACGGGTGTCGATGGACAGGCCCATCAGATCGTCCACCGAGCCGAACTGCCGCAGGTACTGCTCCTCGCGGGGTGTGGCGAACGTCCCGCGTCCCGGTACCCGGTAGACCAGCCCCTCGGTGACGAGGTCCTGGAACGCCCGGCGCACGGTCTGCCGGCTCACCCCGTACGTCTCGGCGAGCTCCGCCTCCGTGGGCAGCCGGACGCCGTCGGGATAGTCGTGCCGCAGGATCGCCGTCCGCAGTTCCCGGGCGAGCCGGACGTATGTGCTCTCCCGCTGCGGCTGCTCAGGCATCGAGACCGCCTCGGGCCACCAACTGTGCCGCGATCACGTTCCGTTGGATCTCGTTCGTACCCTCGCCGACGATCATCAGCGGTGCGTCCCGGAAGTACCGCTCCACGTCGAACTCCGTCGAATAGCCGTAACCGCCGTGAATCCGCACGGCGTTGAGCGCGATCTCCATCGCCGTCTCGGACGCGAACAGTTTGGCCATGCCCGCCTCCATGTCGACCCGGCGCCCGGCGTCGGCCTCACGGGCCGCGTACAGGGTCAGTTGCCGTGCCGCCGTGAGCTTGGTGGCCATGTCGGCGAGGTAGTTGCCGACGGACTGGTGCCGCCAGATCGGTTTGCCGAACGACTCCCGCTGCTGTGCGTAGCGCAGCGAGTCCTCCAGGGCCGCCCGGCCCACACCGAGCGCCCGGGCGGCGACCTGGAGCCGCCCGGTCTCCAGTCCCTTCATCATCTGCGCGAAGCCGTGACCCTCCTCGCCGCCGAGCAGCGCGTCGACCGGCACGCGGTGGTCCTCAAAGGCCAACTCGCAGCTCTCGACGCCCTTGTAGCCGAGTTTGGGCAGGTCGCGGGAGACGACCAGACCGGGGCCGTGCTCCGCCAGCAGGATGGAGATGCCCCGGTGGCGCGGGTCGGCGGCCGGGTCGGTCTTGCACAGCAGCGCGATCAGGCCGGAGCGGCGGGAGTTGGTGATCCAGGTCTTCGCCCCGTTGACCACGTACGCGTCACCCTCGCGGCGCGCGACCGTGGTCATCGCCTGCAGGTCACTGCCGCCGCCGGGCTCGGTGAGCGCCATCGTGGCACGCACCGAGCCGGTCGCCATCCTCGGCAGATGGCGCTGCTTCTGCTCCTGGGTGCCGTACAGCAGCAGGAGTCTGGCGACGACGGTGTGCCCGCCCATCGCCCCTGCCAGGCTCATCCAGCCCCGTGCGAGTTCCTCGGTGACCAGTACGAAGCACGGTGTGGAAACCGGGTTGCCGCCGTACTCCTCGGGGATCGCCAGTCCATAGATGCCGAGTTCCTTCATCCGCTCGATGAGGCTCTCGGGGTAGGTGTCGGAGTGCTCCAGCTCCTGGACGACGGGTTTGACGTCCTTGTCGACGAACTCGCGCACGGTGCGCACGACGAGCCGCTCGTCGTCGGGCAGGAGGTCCAGTGCGCTCATCGGAAGGCTCTCCACTTCGTCGTGGTCAGATGACGGCGTCGGCACGCAGCGCCTCGATGTCGTCGGGGGACAGGCCGAGGCCGGTGAGGATCACGTCCGTGTGCTCGCCCACGTCCGGTACGGGATCCATGCGGGCGGGCAGCCCCGCGAGGTCGGCCGGCGGAAGCAGCGCCTGCACCGTCGCACCGGGCACGGCCACCTCGCGCCAGCGCTCGCGGGCGGCCAGCACCGGGTGGTCCAGGAACGCGGCGACGTCGTTGACCCCTGCGCAGGCGATGCCGATCTCCTCCAGGTCCTCGAGGATCTCCTCGGCGTCCGAGCGGACGATGCGTTCGGCGACGATCGCGTTGACCTCGTCGCGGTGCGCGACACGGTCCGTGCCCGTCGCGAAGCGCGGGTCACCGGTCAGCTCCGGTCGTCCCAGGAAGTTCGCGCAGAGGGTGGCCCACTCGCGCTCGTTCTGGACGGAGAAGAGAACCTGCTTGCCGTCGGCCGTCGTGAAGGCGCCGTACGGGGCGATGGTCGCGTGCTGGGTGCCGAGGCGGGCGGGCTGACTGCCGCCGTACCGCGTGTAGTTCGCGGGCTGGCCCATCCACTCGGCCAGCGCCTCGAACAGGGAGACCTCCACGGGGTGCGCCCGGCCGGTGGTGGCCCGTGTGTACAGGGCGGTGAGCACGCCGGAGTAGGCGTACATCCCGGCGGCGATGTCGGCGACGGAGATCCCCACGCGGGCGGTCCCGTCCGGGGTGCCGGTGAGGGAGACCAGGCCGGTCTGGCACTGCACCAGCAGGTCGTAGGACTTGCGGTCGGCCCACGGCCCGGTCGTGCCGTATCCGGAGATCGTGCACGGGATCAGCCGCGGGTGGCGCTCGGTGAGCGCGTCGACGCCGAGGCCCAGGCGGTCGGCGGCTCCCGGCGCCAGATTCTGTACGAACACGTCGGCGCCGGCGAGGAGTTGGTCCAGGATGTCCCGGCCGCGCGGGTCCTTGAGGTCCAGGGTGAGGGATTCCTTGGAGCGGTTGAGCCAGACGAAATAGCTGGAGTGGCCGTGCACGCTCGTGTCGTAGCGGCGCGCGAAGTCGCCCTCGCCGGGCCGCTCCACCTTGATCACCCGGGCGCCGAGATCGGCGAGCTGCCGGGTGGCGTACGGAGCGGCAACGGCCTGTTCCAGGCTGACCACCGTGATGCCGGACAGGGGGAGCTGATGCACCGTCATGCCTCCTGGTCCTCGTACGGGAAGTGCTTGCGCAGAAGTTCGGCCGCACCGGCCCAGGTCAGTCCGTCGAGCAGTGCCGGTACGTCCGGGCCGCAGGCGGCGGCCTTGGCGCGCAGGTCGGCCTCGGACAGCGGGCGCCCGGGCGCGCCGGGCGGCAGCGCCAGCTCGGTGCGGACCTGGCGGCCGTCGGCGAGGTCGATGCGCAGGGCGACGTGCCCGTCGAGGAGGGAGCCGGTCTCACCGGGCAGCAGGTCGGTCCGGACACGGTCGACGAGTGCCCGTGCGGCCGGCCGTCGCACGGCGTCGTCCGTGAAGCTGTCGAACCCGGGGTAGTCGTCGAGCAGCGCCGCGGCCACCGCGTACGGCAGCGAGAACTTGCCCTCCAGGCCGGTCGCCGGGCGGTCGTGGATGAGGGGGTGGACGGTCCCCGCGGGCGTGCTCACGCCGACGGCGGTGACCTCGCCGCCAAGCCCGGGCCGACCTTCGCCGCGCATCCGGTCGCGCACCTCGCGCAGGGCGGCGATGGGCCGCTGCATGGCGTAGCAGCAGGGGAAGAGCTTGACGGCCAGGCCCCCCGGGACCGCCGGAGCGGCCGGAAGGTCTGTGGCGGGCGTGCCGCCGACCCGCTTCAGCCAGGCATCCAGAACGCGCGGATCGGCGGTGGCGCCCGCGCGTGCCAGCCGGGCGGCCCGTACGCCCGCGTCGGCCGCGAAGCCGACCTGGAGCGACTTGCCGTGCGTACCGAAAGCCTCCTGTCCGCCACCTGCGGCGGGCACGGCGAGCGCGATCGCGGTGGCGAGCCCGGCCGTGTCGAGTCCGAGGGCGAGCCCGGCCGCGACGGCGGCGGCCGGGGCGCCCGCACTGCAGGTCGCGTGCCAGCCGGCCGCGTAGTGGCCCCAGCCGAGCATCGCCCCGAGCCGCGCCATGACTCCCGCGCCGGCGAGATAGGCACGCGCGTCGCCGCCGACCGCGAGCACCGCCGGGACGGTGACCACGGAGATGTGGGTGGTGGTGTCGGTGTGCAGGTCGTCGAAGTCCAGCACGTGTGCCATGGCCGCCCAGCGGGCCGCGTCCGGCAGGGGAGCGATGACGGTGCGCAGGGGGTGCGTACGGGCGGCCAGCGCCACGGCGACGGTGTCGGCCAGGGCCCGCTCCGCGAGCGCCACATCGTCCGGCGTCGCGCGGTACTCGCTGGCCCACTGGGCGAGGGCGAGGGCGGCTGTCAACGGTCCCCCTGGGGTCGTTGCCTGCTCTTCGTACGGCGGACAGGTCCTCTGCGCAGATTTGTACGGCCAAATACAAGATCCTGTCAACGGGACCCAGCTGTGTGACGTGCTTTGTACGCAACAATGCGGCACCTGGCCAGGCACGCCCCCGGGAGTTCCGTTGCCCCGTTCCGATTCCGCACCCGCCGACTTCGCCGTCCTCCAAGAGACCGCCCGTACCTGGCGCCCCGACGAGGTCCGTACGACCGACACCCTGGACCCCGCCCCGGCTGCGGCCCTCTCCGCCGTACTGGACCTGCCCGCCCCGGCCGCGGCCGACGGCGATCCGCTGCCGGCGCTGTGGCACTGGCTGTATTTCCTGTCCTGGCCACGGCACGCCGAACTCGGCCCCGACGGGCATCCCCGGGACGGCCGCTTCCTGCCGCCGCTGCCCGAGCGGCGGCGGATGTTCGCGGGCGGGCGGCTGGAGGTGGCCTCGCCTCTGACCACAGGACGGCCGGCGGAGCAGCTCAGCCGGGTGAGCCGGGTGGTGCCGAAACGAGGCCGCAGCGGCGACCTGCTCTTCGTCACCGTACGCAGCGAGTACCGGCAGGACGGCCGGCTGTGCCTGACCGAGGAGCAGGACCTGGTGTACCGCAGCGGCGGTCCGGCACCCGTCCCGGCCGCCCTGCCCGCGGACACCGGGAGCGGCCCGCCCGCCGACGCGTCACCCTGGCAGCAGGAGTGGCGGACGGACCCGACCCTGCTGTTCCGTTTCAGCGCCCTGACCGCGAACGCCCACCGCATCCACTACGACACCCCGTACGCGACCGGCATCGAGGGCTATCCGGGGCTGGTCGTGCACGGCCCCCTGCTGGTGCTCGCCATGCTGGAGCTGCCCCGCCGCCGGCAACCCGCGCGGCGTCTGCGCACGCTCTCCTACCGGCTGCGCAAGCCCGTCTTCTGCGGGGAGCGACTCCTTGCCCGCGGCGGGCCGGAAGCCGACGGTTCGGCCCGGCTGCGGATCGCGAGCCATCGCGAGGAAGCCCACGCCGGGGCGGACGTGGCCTTCGCCTGAGTCACGGTGGTCAGGACTCCCGGCTCGGATCGCACAGCACCATGACCGCGCGGGCGACGAGCTCGCCCGCACCGCCGAGTTCGCTGCGGTAGCGGCCTGTTATCCCTCGAATGGTCTCGGCGAAGGCCCGGTCGCGGGCGCGGGCGCGAGCGGGGCCGGGAAGTTCCTGGGCCACGGCGCGGCGGCGGGCGAGGAGCGCGATGATCTCGTCGTCGAGGCGCTCGATCCGTCGGGTGACAGCTCCGTCGTCAGTCCCGCCGTGTGCTTCGTCGTCACCGTGGTCCTCCGTTCGCCGGCGGGCGCCGGATCGCGGCTCCCGTCCGTCTCCGTCGCAGTTGGTCCTTCCTCACTTTGCCCGTGACGCTCAGCGGCGACTCCTCACCGAACTCAACGGATACCGGTACGGGCACCGGCACCGTGAACCCGGCCATGTGCGCACGGAGTTCCCGGCAGGCGTTCGCAGGTCGGGTCAAAGTGCCTCGTCGGCCCGCAACTTCGCGATCTGCGGGGCGGGTTCGATGCGGCGGGGGAGCAGCAGCGGTGTGGCCAGGAGGAGGACCCCGGCGATCGCGATCGCCGTGCGGGGGCTGGTCGCGCCGGCCAGCAGGCCCCACAGGGCGGTCATCGCCGCGGCCGTCGTCTTGCTGGTGACCGACCACGCGGAGAGGGTGCGCGCCACCCGGTCCGTGTCGGTCTGCCGCAGCCGAAGCGTCGCGTACACCGGGTTGTAGACGGCGCAGGACACGATCACCCCCACCTCAACGACCATGACGAGCACCAGTCCCGACGTACCGGGTCCGATGAAGGCGAGGCCGATGGGCCAGCATGCGCGCAGCGTCCCCGAGGTGAGCAGCACCCGCCGCTCGCCGAAGCGCGGCACGAGCCTGCGGGCCAACTGTGAACCGATCAGCCCGCCGATGCTGGGCACCGAGAAGGCGAGACCGTACTGCCAGGGCGCGAACCCGAGGTCGCCGACCATCAGCACGGCGAGCAGCGGAGCCGACACCATGATGAGGGCGTTGACCAGGGCTGTGTGGAGGAACAGCGGCCGCAGCACCGGGTGGGTCAGGATGTAGCGCCAGCCTTCGAGCAGACTTCCGGCCGGCGCCGGCCCTTTCCGCACGGGGTGCTCCTCCGTCCCACCGATCGCACGGATGCCCATGGCCGACAGCACGAAGCTCGCCGCATTGGCCAGCACGGTCATCACGGGCCCGAACAGGCCGATCGCCGCTCCGCCGAGCGGCGGTCCGAGCACGATCGCGGTCCACTGCGTCGCCTCGAACCGCGCGTTCGCGACGAGCAGGTCGCCCGGCGGCAGCAGCGACTTGACGAAGGCCCCACTGGCCGCGGTGAAGCTGATGTCGGCCGCACCGACGACGACTGACACAACCAGTAGTTGTACGAAGGAGAGCGCACCGAGTGCGAAGGCGGTCGGGACGGTCAGCAGCGCGGCACAGCGGACCAGGTCCATGGTCATCATCACGGGCCGTTTGCGGCGGAACTCCATCCACGGCCCGAGCGGTGCCGCCACCGCCGCACCCACCGCGAGGCCGGCGGCTGACAGCACCGCCACCTCGGTCGCCCCGGCATGCAGAACGATCACCGCGATCAGCGAGAACGCGTCGAACGCGAGCCAGGTGCCGAGCGCACTCACCGAGTACGCGGCCCACAGCCACCCGAACCGCCGCCCCAAGCCCTGCCCGGCCCGCATGCCCGTCTCCCCGCCACGCCCGAATGTCGACCGGCGACATCAAAGCCGGTCACGGGGCGACAGGGCAAACAACCGACCCGCCCGGCACGGCACAACCGGACGTTGTGGAAGCAGCACAACCGGACGTTGTAGAAAGAGGACCGTGGATCTCGACGCAGTGCGCACCTTCGTGGCCGTCGCGGACTCCGGGCAGTTCCGGGAAGCCGCCCTCGCCCTGTCGGTCACCCAGCAGGCCGTCTCCAAGCGCGTGGCCACGCTGGAACGGGACCTCGGGGTACGGCTGTTCACGCGCACGGCGCGCGGAGCGCAGCTCACCGTCGACGGGCAGGTCCTCCTGCCCCACGCCCGTGACCTGTTGCGTGCGGAGGAGCGGGCGGCGGCCTCCGTGCGGCCCGGCCGCCGCGCCCTGCGCGTCGACGTCATCGGCCGCCGGCTGGCACCGGCCGACCTGCTGCGGGACTTCCACCGGGCCCACCCCGAGGTCACCCTCGACGTCGTGACCCTCTTCGACGCCGAGGCGGCCCTCGCGGCCGTGCGCTCCGGCACGATCGACGCCTCGTTCCGCGCCCTGACCCGGCCCGTGCGGCAGCTCCCCGACGGCATCGAAGCCACCCGCGTCCACGACGAGCCCGTCCAGCTGCTCACCGGACCGCGCCACGCGCTGGCCGCCGCGCGCACCCTCACTCCGGCCCGGCTGGCCGGGCACCGGATCTGGATGCCCGGCAACGTCGCCGGCACCGAGTGGGCCGCGTTCTACGACGACCTCGCGGCCGCGTTCGGGCTCATCATCGAGGTGACCGGTCCCGACTTCGGCACTGAGCCGCTCCTCGACACGATCGCCGACTCCCCGCTGCTCGCGACCTTCGTAGGTGAACAGACCCGCGTGCTCTGGCCCGCCGACCACGACCTGCGCCGCATCCCCGTGCATGATCCGACGCCGGTGTATCCGCACTCCCTGATCTGGCGCGGTGACAACCCGCACCCTGCGCTGGCCGCACTGCGCGCCCACCTCGGCTCCCCGCGCAACGACCGCGACACCTGGACACCGAACTGGGCGCGGTGAGTGCCGGCGAGGACAACGTCACCGCCCCTCACGACCCGTGTTCGCGGCCTGCGCGGACCCGGTCGTCCACATGAGCTCGCCCGGCACCGGCCGGCCGGCGAAGCTCCTGCGAACCGGCGGCGCCCGACGGTCAGTTGAGGGTGTCGGGGTCAGGACCGGTGCGCAGCCCACGGTCGAGGGCGGCGATCGCGGTCATCTCCTCATCACTGAGGACGAAGCCGAAGAGATCGATGTTCTCGTGGATACGGGCAGGCATCACGGACTTCGGGATCACGACGTTGCCGAGCTGAAGGTGCCAGCGCAGCACCACCTGCGCGGGCGACCTTCCGTGCCGCCCGGCGATCTCCGTCAGCGCGGGCTCGGCCAGCACCGCGCCCTGGGCCAGCGGACTCCAGGCCTCCGTGACGATGCCCAGGTCGGCGTGCAGCGCCCGCAGTTCTCGCTGCTGGAGTCCGGGGTGCAGCTCGATCTGGTTGACGGCCGGCACCAGCGAGGAACCCTCCAGCAGGCGGCGCAGATGGGCGGGCTGGAAGTTGGAGACACCGGCGGCGCGGATCCGCCCGTCGGCCACCAGCTTCTCGATGGCCCGCCAGGAGTCCCGGTACAGGTCGCGGGCGGGCGTCGGCCAGTGGACGAGGTACAGGTCGACGTACTCCAGGCCCAGCTTGGCCAGGCTCGCGTGGAACGCGCGGAGCGTGGAGTCGTGTCCCTGGTCCGCGTTCCACAGCTTGGTGGTGACGAACAGTTCGTCGCGGGCGATGCCCGAGGCCGCGAGGGCGGCACCGACACCGGCCTCGTTGCCGTAGACGGCTGCCGTGTCGATGCTGCGGTAGCCGGCCTGGAGGGCGGCGCTCACCGCGGCCGCGGTCTCGTCGTCGGGGACCTGGAAGACACCGAAGCCGAGCTGGGGGATTTCGACGCCGTTGTTGAGGGCGACGCTGGGGACGGTTGGGATGGTTGGGACGGATGGGGCGGTGGGGGTCATGTGCGTTGGTTTCCTTGCGGGTCGGTGGGGTCAGTGCTGGGCGGCGGCCGGGACACTCCCGGCCGGGGCGGATGCGGAAACGACCCGTCCGGTGGGCCGGGTGCGCCGGTCGAGGAAGGCTGCCAGGAAGGACAGGATCAGCGCGGCGCCGGCCAGGAGGGCGCCGACCCAGTCGGGGGCGGTGTAGCCGAGGCCGGCCGCGATGACGGTGCCGCCCAGCCAGGCGGCCAGCGCGTTGCCGAGGTTGAAGGCGCCGATGTTGGCGGCGGACGCCAGGGTCGGTGCGGCCGAGGCCTGATCGAGCACCCACTTCTGCAGCGGAGGCACGGTGGCGAAGCCCAGCGCGCCGATCAGTGTCAGCGTGATCGCGGCCAGAACCCTGTTGTGGGCGGTCGCCGTGAACAGGAGCAGGGTCAGGGACAGGGCCGCGAGGGCGGTGAACAGCATGGGCATCAGAGCCCGGTCGGCGAACCGGCCGCCCACCAGATTCCCGAGGAACATCCCGACCCCGAACAGCACCAGCAGCCAGGTCACCGCACCGGCCGAGTATCCGGCGACCTCGGTCATCATCGGCGTGATGTAGGTGATCGCGGCGAACACACCGCCGAAGCCGAGGACGGTCATCGCCATCGCGATCCACACCTGCACGTTGCGGAAGGCGGCGAACTCCGTACGGATGGTGCCGGAGCTCGCGCGGCCCGTCTCGGGCACCAGCTTGGCGACGCCGAGGAGGCCCGCGATGCCGAGTGCGGCGACGGCGGTGAAGGTGACCCGCCATCCGGCGGCCTGGCCGATGTACGTGCCCAGCGGGACGCCCACGATGTTGGCCACGGTCAGGCCGGTGAACATCAGGGAGATCGCGGAGGCCTTCTTCTCCGGCGCGACCAGACCGGCCGCGACCACCGAGCCGATACCGAAGAACGCACCGTGCGCGAGTGAGGCGACCACCCGGCCGACGAGCATGAGGCCGAAGGTGGGGGCGGACGCGGAGAGCACGTTCCCCACCACGAACAGGCCCATGAGGAACATGAGCATCTTCTTGCGGGAGACCTTGGTGCCCAGGACCGTCAGCAGGGGCGCGCCGAGGACCACGCCCAGGGCGTACCCGGAGACGAGCCAGCCGGCGGTCGGGATGGAGACGCCGAAGTCGCCCGCGACCTCGGGCAGCACGCCCATGATCACGAACTCGGTGGTGCCGATCCCGAAGGCCCCGATGGCCAGGGCCAGGAGGGCGAGAGGCATGGGAAGTACCTTCCAGGTGATTGCGTGTGGCGCTTACGAGCGTCGACATTAGTTGCAGACGCGGTATAAATGCAAGCGCATGCAATGCCTGGGGCGGGTAGTTGTTGTATGCAAGCATCTGACTGCAGGTGTCCGGGCATGCGAAAGCCCCCGCGGCGTCAGTGCTCGCGGGGGCCTCGGTGTGAGTCGCCCTCGGCGTAAGGCGCCCTCGGTGTCAGGCGGGTGTGTGGAGCGTCTCAACTGCCTTGACGAGCGGGGTGAGTTCCGGATTCCGTGCGGCTTCGTCCAAGGCCTCGCGCAGCGCCTTCTCGTTGGTCGGACGCGCCTCCTTGAGGAGCTGGAGGCCGGCCTCGGTGACGTTGGTGTAGATGCCGCGCCGGTCGGTGGGGCACAGGTATCGGCTCAGCAGCCCGCGGTCCTCCAGGCGGGTGACCAGCCGGGTGGTGGCGCTCTGGCTGAGCACGACCGCGTCGGCAACCTGCTTCATCTGCAGGTGCCCGCCCTCCCCGTCGTGCTGCCGGCTCAACACGTCCAGGAGGGAGTACTCGCGCACGCTCAGGTCGTGCCCGGCCTGCAGCGCACGCTCGATGTGCGCCTCGATCCTGCCGTGCAGCAGTGACAGGGCGCACCAGCCCTGGGCGAGGGCGGTGAGCGCCGGATCCGTCGCGGTCATGGGGCTGGGTCCTCCGTGCCGAAGTGGGTACCCTCCAGAATAGGCCATCGGGGAGGTTACCGGCTGAGGCATGTATAGCGCGCGTGCAAGTGAAATGGGATTGCTCGGTCGCGCCCGCACCGGTCCGGCTGATAGACCCATGGCATGGCAGACGCAGACGACGATTCCGAGCGCTTCGTGACGGGGCAGACGGCGCTGGTCGTGCCCGTACCGGAGGCGGAAGCCTCGGTCCGGGTCTGGCGCGACCGCTTCGACCCCGCGGCCCGGGCCGGTGTCCCGGCGCACGTCACGGTGCTCTTCCCCTTCCTGCACGCGTCCCTCGTCGACGACGGGACGTGCGCCGCCCTGGACGAGGTCTTCGGGCGGCACCCGTCCTTCGACGTGCGGTTCGAGGAGTGCGGACGGTTCCCCGGGGTGCTCTACCTCGCGCCCGCGCCGGCCGCTCCCTTCCGCAGGCTCACCGAGGCGGTCGTCGACCGGTGGCCGCAGGCCCCGCCGTACGGCGGGAAGTACGACCCCCACCCGCATCTGACGGTCGCCCAGGGACAGGACGACGCAGTCCTGGACGAGATCGAGTCGGGCCTCCGCCCAGGTCTCCCTTTCGCGGCGCGCGTGCCCACGGTCGATCTCGTCGTCTACGGCGACACCGACTGGCAGCACCGGGCGTCCTTCGCCCTTCGGTAGCCGACCGGAACCAACCGGACGCTCGGCGTAGGGGCCGTCAGTCCGTCCCGGGGGCGCCTTCGCGCGCACCATCACGCAGTCGAACTCGACCACCCCCCGGTCCGAGGTCGGTCACCCGCACGCCCAGGTGAGGTATCAGCTTGAGCAGTCGTCGGTGAAGGCTCTGCATCCGGTCACCGTTCGTGAGGTGACCGGAAGTGGTCGCTCCTTGGAACGAACTTGGTCCTGACTGTGAAGAACGGTTGCCGACAGATGGCGCGCGAGGGCCGCGACCGTCAGCACGGCGACCAGCGCGCACACGCCCAACCAGCCGAAACCGGCATACGCGCGGGCCCCCAGCCAGGACCCCGCGGTGCCGCCGAGGTAGGCGCACGTCATGTACGCGGTGTTGAGCCGGCTGCGGACGTCGGCCCGGAGCGCGAAGATCCGCACCTGGTTGGCGACCATCCCGCACTGCATCCCCACGTCCAGCAGCAAGGTGCCGACGACCAGCGCCGTCAGCCCGGCCGCACCGCCCGGCCCGCCCAGCGCCAGGACCGGCGCCGAGACGCCGACCACCAGGAAGCAGCCGAGGTTCACCGCGTCCGGCCCCCGTCGGTCCACCAGCCGCCCCGCGGCCGGCGTGCACAGCATGGTCGCCGCGTTCACGAGCGCGAGCAGCCCCGCGGACCGCGCGCTCATGCCGTACGCCGGACCCGTGAGCAGGAGCGTCACGCCGGTCCACACCGCGGAGAAGCCCGCGAACACCGCGGCCTGGTAGAGGCAGGAGCGGCGCAGCTCGGGTTCGGTGCGCAGCAGGCGCAGGGGTGCGGCGAGCAGGGCCGGGTAGCGGTGCGTGACGGAGGGGGGAGTCGTCGGCAGGGCGCGGGCCAGGAGGGCGGCAGCCGTCAGGGAGAGCACCGCCGACAGCACGTACGGGGCCCGCCAGCCGAGCCAGTCGCCGAGGGCGCTGCCGAACGTGCGGGAGAGCAGCATGCCGGCGATGGAACCGCTCAGCAGGGTGCCGCCGACCACCCCGCGACGCTCGGCGGGCACCAGGCCGGCCGCGAGCGGGCCCGCCAGCGGTGCGACCACCGTGCTCACACCGACGAGGAGACTCGCGACGGTGAGCGGCAGCAGGGCTCGTGCGCTACTCGCGGCGAGCAGGCCGAGGCCGGTCAGCGTCAGCAGGGTGACGATCAGCCGGCGCGGGCACAGGCGGTCGCCGAGCGGGACGAGCAGGAAGATCCCGGCCGCGTAGCCGAACTGCGTCGCGGTCACCACCGACGCGGCCGAACCGGGGGAGACGCCGAGGCCGTCGGCCACCAACGGGCTGATCGCCTGCGGGAAGTAGACGTTGCCCACGGCCACCCCGCAGGTCAGCGCCAGCAACGCAAGAGGCCGTCGACCGGCGGTACCCTGCCGGATGTCGTGTTGTTCCGTCATGCGTCGAAGTCCACGGCATCGACGGGCGCTTGCCAAAGGATGTAGGCGGAGGCTTAATGATCAGCTTCCTGCTCGACGTCGAGGACCTCGCGGACACCCGGTTCGCGATCTCGCCGCTGCGCGAGGTCATGGGCAGCCTGCGGGCCCTGCGCGCCCCGGCACTCTTCCCACTGCACGTCCCCTGGCGCCGGTCGGTGCTGGCCCGCCTCGACCCCGCCGACGCCCGCCTGTTGACGGCCCTGGTCGGCGAGAACCTGGCCCTGCCCGACTTCCTCACGCCACGGCCGACGACCTTCGCGCCCACGATCGAGGACCAGCTGACCGTCGTACGCACCACGCCCGAACACGTCGTACGACGCGACCTGTACGCGGCACACGCACCGCGCCCCCTCCCGGACGCGCTGCGGCAGATCGCCGTCCCCGGCGCCGCACCGGTCGCCGAGCTGTTGGAGGAGACATGTGAACTCCTGCTCCGCTACTGGGAGTTGGCCCTGTTGCCGCACTGGCCGCGGATGCGGCTCGTGCTGGAGGCCGACATCACCCACCGTGCCCGGCAGCTGGCCACGGGTGGCGCCCGGCTCCTCTTCTCCGACCTGCACCGCAACGTGCGCTGGCGGGACGGGGTGCTGCGCGTCGACCGGATGATCGGCCGGCATCAGGTGGACGGTTCCGGGCGGGGGCTACGCCTGGTGCCGTCGCTGTTCGCGCACAAACCCGCGCCTCCGCTCAGCGCCGACGAGCCCCCGATGCTGGCCTACCCGGGCCGGGGCGCCGCCACCCTGTGGGAGCCCGCACCCGACCCCGACACCTCGGCGCTCTCCGCGCTGCTCGGCGCACCCCGCACGACGGTCCTGCGCCTGCTCGCCGAGCCCCTTCCCACCGTCGAGATCGCCCGTCTGCTCGGCGTGACGCCCAGCGCCGTCTCCCAGCACCTGAAGGTGTTGCACACGACCGGCCTCGTCACGCGAGCCCGCGACGGTCGCCGCGTGCTGTACCGCCGCAGTCCGCTCGGCGACCGACTGGCCGTCGGCGCCTGACGTCGAGAGCACTCGAAGGCCCGCCGTCGTTGGAGACGGCGAGGGTCCGGGCGGACGGGACGGCACGCGAGTGGGCGTACACATCATGGAGTTCTACGGCGGCGCAGAGGCGCCGATGCCGGCTGCATCGAGGCGGCTCTCGGCACGGTGATCCTCGGGCCGCGCCTCGGCGGGCTGGTGGCGTGGATCGAGAGCTTCGCGGCCCCGTCCGTTCAGCGGCCGGCCGGGCTGGGCTGAGGCTGCGTGGGCCGGCTGCGGGAGACGACGCGCATCCCGCGGCCGTCCACCACGCGGACCTGCAGCGAACCGCAGCCGCAACGGGTCCACACGGTGCGGTCCGCGGCGGTGCTGTGCCGCGACACCACCTGGAACGGCTCGGCAGCGTCGGGCCAGCCGCAGTGCGGGCACTTGGCGCCGGTCGTGCTGATCATGGCAACTCCTCGTACGTGCTGACTGGTTGACGGTCGCGACACAGCCAGGGTGCAGCGCAGGATCCGTTCACGTCCAGGTTGACTTTGTGGACCTCACCTTGAAGCCTGGGCTTCATGATTGACCTGCGCCGACTGCACGTCCTGAGGGCGGTGGCCCACTACGGCACGGTCACCGCGGCTGCCCGCGCCCTGCACTTCACCACCTCCGCGGCCTCCCAGCAGATCCGCCAGCTCGCCCGTGAACTCGGCGTCGACCTCCTCGAACCGCAGGGCCGCGGGGTACGGCTCACCCCGGCCGCCGAGAGCCTGCTTGCGCACGCCGACGCCATCCACGCACGCTGGGAACAGGCCGAGCTCGACCTGCGCGCCGAACACGCGCTCGCCGGACCACTTCGCGTGAGCGGCATCTCGGTGGCCGTCTCGGTGCTGCTGGCCCCGATGGCCGTGCGGCTGCACGAGCGTCATCCGCGGCTGTCCGTCCGCATCCGGGAGGCGGGGGTGCCGGAGAGCTTCGACCTGCTCTTCGAGGGCGAGAGCGACCTCGCCGTCGTCGAGGCCACCCCGCACAGCCCGCCGCTGAACGACGCCCGCTTCGACCAGCAGCCGCTCCTGGACGACCCGTTCGACCTTGTCCTCCCCGACGGCCACCCGTTGGCGGGGCGCGAGCGCGTCGACCTCTCCGAGGCGGCGCACGAGGACTGGATCGCGCCCATGGCGGACAGCCCCTGTCGCCAGCACCTGCTGTCCGCGTGCGGGGAGGCCGGATTCAGCCCCGGCATCCTCCATCACACCGTGGACTGGAACGTCACCGCGCACCTGGTCGCAGGCCGGCTCGGCGTCGCGTTGATCCCCCGGCTGGCCCAGCTCACCCCGCATCTGCCGATCACCCGCGTGCCCTGCACGGGCAACCCGCACCGCAAACTGCTCACCTGCACCCGCCGCGGCGGCCGGGAACGGCCCGCGGTCGCGGCCGCACTGCACGAGCTGCGCGAACTGGCGCCGACGGCGGTGACTTGAGTGGCCTGAGTGACCTGAGTGGCCTGAGATGCAGGGACGATGACCGACGTGCCCGGACAGTGGGGGCGCAGCCGGGCATGCAGGAGGGGCCGGAGCTGCTCGGCTCCGGCCCCTTCCGCGTTCGTTCGTGCTGCTACTGCTGCCGGTCAGGCGGCAGCGGCCCCGTCCGCGTGGCCGTGCAGGCGGGCGACCACCTCGGTCAGCTGCGCGGCGACCTCGGCGTCGTCGGCCGGGTGGGTCTCGGCGAAGCGGGTCAGCGAGCCGGGGATGGAGAGCTTGACGTCCTCCAGCACCTTGCCGCCGGCGATGCCCACGGCCTTGCGGGTCTCGTCCTGCGCCCACACGCCGCCGAACTGGCCGAAGGCGGTGCCGGCCACGGCGACCGGCTTGCCGCCGAAGGCGCCGGCGCCGTAGGGGCGGGACAGCCAGTCGATGGCGTTCTTCAGAACGGCCGGGATGGTGCCGTTGTACTCGGGGGAGAAGAGCAGGAAGGCGTCGGACGCCTGCGCGGCCTCACGCAGCTTGGCGGCGGCGGCCGGGACACTGCCCTCGACGTCGATGTCCTCGTTGTAGAACGGGATCTCGGCGAGGCCCTCGAAGATCTCCACGTCCGCGCCCTCGGGAGCGAACTTGACGGCCGCCTCGGCGAGCTGGCGGTTGGTCGAACCGGCGCGAAGGCTGCCGACGAGCGCAAGGATGCGAACAGACATGCGAACTCCAAGAGGCTGAAACATTGCCGTTACGATCCGGACCGGGGTCCGTTTAGTTTCTAGCATCCTAACCGGACCGCGGTCCAGTTTTGTTCCCGATGCTTTACGCTGTCTTCATGTCCGCCGTCCTACCGCCCTTTCCGAGGCCCGAAGAGCCCGTCGGCGAGCCCGAATTGCTGCAGCTCGGCTCGGCCGAGGACGAGCCGTGCCTGCGTGCCGACGCCGCCCGGAACCGCGCGAAGCTGCTGGACGCGGCCGCACGGCTGATCGCGGAGCACGGGGTGGCGGGGGTCACCATGGAGGCGGTGGCCGCCGCCGCGCAGGTGGGCAAGGGGACCGTCTTCCGGCGCTTCGGCGACCGCACCGGCCTGCTGATGGCGCTGCTCGACCATTCGTCGAGGACGCTGCAGGCCGACTTCCTCGCCGGTCCACCGCCGCTGGGCCCCGGCGCGCCGCCGGTCGACCGGCTGCGGGCGTTCGGTGTGGCACTGCTCTACCGCTCGGCCGAGCAGCTGGACCTGCAGCTGGCCGCCCAGCCGGAGCCGACCCGCCGGTTCGACCACCCGTCGATGCGGGCGCTCACCATGCACGTCACGATGCTGCTGCGGCAGATCGTGCCGAAAGCCGACTGCGACCTGCTCGCCCAGACGTTCATGGGCTATCTCGATCCCGCCCTGATCCACCACCTGACCAGGCAGCGCGGGATGTCGCTGGAGCGGCTGGAGGCAGGCTGGACCGATCTGGTCGCCCAGGTCACCGGCACGGAGCCGCCCCGCTGAACCCGGTTCAGCGCCAGGCGGCGAACGCGTCCACGAGCCCCTGCGGTGCGTCGGCGCGGAACAGCAGGACTCCGTTGCGGGCCGACTCGTCGGCGGAGCGCTCGCTGCGGGGGAACATCTTGTCCTCGTAGGCGGCCAGTGCGGCCTCGGTGTCGCCCGGGTGCGCCGTCAGGGCCAGGCCCAGTTCCGCCCCGTCGAGCAGCGCCAGATTCGCCCCCTCGCCGGCGAACGGCGACATCAGATGCGCGGCGTCCCCGAGCAGGGTCACGCCCGGGACGCGCTGCCAGTGGTGGCCGACGGGCAGCGCGTGGATGCGCCGCGGGATCAACGGGCCGTCGGCGTCGGCGACCAGTGCCCGCAGGCTCTTGTCCCAGCCCGTGAAGTGGTCGAGCACATACGCCTTGGCCGCCTCGGCGTCGGTGAGGTCGATGCCGTCCAGCCACTCCTCGGGTGCCTCCACGGCCGCGTAGACGTGCAGGCTGCCGTGGGTCTCGCGGTGGGCGAGGAAACCCCGGCCCGCGCCGAGCGCGAAGAGCGACCCGCCGCCGACGACCTCGGCGCCGACGGGATGGTGCACATCGGCGTCCCTCAGGTCCGCCTCGACGAACGACACCCCGGTGTAGGCGGGCTCGGCGTCCGAGACCAGCGGCCGGATCCGCGACCAGGCGCCGTCGGCGCCCACCAGGAGGTCGGTGGTGAAGACGCTGCCGTCCGCGAGGGCCACCTGGTGCCGGCCGCCGCCCAGCGGACGCGCTCCGGTGACCCGCGCGCCCCAGCGAACGGTGCCTTCGGGGAGCGAACCGAGCAGAAGATCGCGCAGGTCGCCGCGATCGATCTCGGGGCGTCCGCCGTCTCCGCCGTCCGCCTCGTCCATGCGCACCACGGCGTCCTTGTCGAGGATCCGCATGGCCTCGCCGCCCTTGTGGACGAGCGCCCGGAACTTCTCGTACAGCCCCGCGGCGCGCAGCGCCACCTGGCCGGAGCCCTCGTGGATGTCGAGCATGCCGCCCTGGGTGCGGGCGGCGGGGGAGGCGTCCAGGTCGTAGACGGCCGTTTCGACGCCGTGCACGTGCAGAACCCGGGCCAGGGTGAGGCCGCCGAGACCGGCGCCCACGATGGCTATGGGGTGGTGGGTGGTCATGTCGCACTCCCTGAAGTCGGTCGGATACGTCGGTCGGATGAGTCAGTCGGGTACGGCGGTCCGCTCGATGCCCGCGATCACCGCTCGCAGGCCCCATGACAGGCGGGACTCGGGCGCACCGGACAACAGCTCGCCGCCCAGTGCGGCGATGTGCGGATGGGTTCGGTCCGAGATGCCGTGCAGGGCGCTGCGCAGGGCGTCCCACTCCTCCTCCGAGGCCTCCTGCGCGTGCTCCGCGGCCGTCGCGGTGGCGTGCAGCAGCAGCAGGTCCACGCCCCACGCCGCCTGTGCGGGAGGCACGCCGCCCTCGTCCAGCAGGGCCAGCAGCGCCTCGATCAGATTCAGGTAGTGGGGGCCGCTCGGCCGGGCCGTGAGCGCGGAGCGGGCCAGACTCGGGTGCTCGAAGAGCGTCGCGGTGTACGCGGTGAGCATCCGCTCCAGCCGTTCCCGCCACGTGCCCTCGGCCGGGGCCGGACCAACCGTCCCCAGCAACTCGTCCAGGACGGCCGCGTGCAGCTCCGCGGTGTTGCGGACGTAGACGTACAGCGAGGCCGGACCGGTGTCCAGCTCCCGCGCCAGGCGCCGCATGGTCACCTTCGCCAGACCCTCGGCGCGCATGATCGCGACGGCCGCGGCCACGATGCCTTCCCTGGTCAGGGCGGGTTTGGCCGGGCGCTCGCGGCGGCTTCGGGGTGTGTCGGTGCGGTCTGTCATGCCTCCAGGGTAACGAACATGTTCGTTGCGAACAAGTTCGATACGAACGTGTTCGTGCCCTGCCCGCCTGTGGCCTCGGCCACAGGCTCTGCAAAGATGCCGTACGTCATGGTGCAGATACCGAAAACGCCCGCGCCCACCTCGTCCACGCAGCGCTCCGTGCCCACGAGCGCCGATGTGGCCCGCCTGGCCGGCGTCTCGCGCGCGACCGTCTCCTACGTCCTCAACAACACCAGTGCCGTACGGATCAGCGAGCCCACGCGCCGCCGGGTCCACGAGGCCGCGAAGGAACTCGGGTACGTGCCGCACGCGGCCGCCCGCAGTCTGCGCGCCGGGCACAGCCGTATGGTCCTGATGCCCGCCCCGGACTTCCCGATCGGCCCTCTCTACAGCCAGTTCATCAGCGAGCTGCAGTGGGCGCTGGGCCGTCTCGACTACACGGTCGTGCAGTACGGCTCGGTCGGCGTGCACGGCGACGAGGCCGCCCGTGCCTGGGCCGAACTGCGGCCCGTCGCCGTCCTGGTGCCCGGCGCGGGCCTCGGCCCGCAGGGCGTGACGGTCCTCAAGCGCTCCGGCGCCCGGGCCGTCCTCACCCTCGGCTCCGGGTCGGTCGAGGGTGCCCACGCACTGGTCATGGACCAGGAAGCCGTCGGCCACTGCGCCGGCAGCCACCTCTTCGACCGCGGCCGGCGCCGCATCGGCGTCGTCGTGCCGGAGGCGGGCGGCCTGGAGTCCTTCAGTCTGCCCCGCCTCGAAGGCGTGCGCAGATCGCTGCACGGCACCGGCGCCACCGTCACCGAACTGCCCCTCGCCTACGAGGAGGAAGCGGCCGCGCGCCTCGCCGCCCGCTGGCGCGACCTCGGCCTCGACGCCGTGTTCGCGTACAACGACGAATACGCGATGCTGGTGATGCGGGCGCTGCAGGACGAGGGCGTACGCATCCCGCAGGACGTGGCCGTGATCGGAGCCGACGACCTCATGCTCGGCCGGCTGCTGCGGCCCCGCCTGAGCACCGTCCACATCGAGCTGCCGTCCGGCCGTGACCTGGCCGAACTGGTCGACCGCGCGGTCCGCAACCCCGCCGCCGCGCCCGAGTCCCACAAGGTGCTGGGAGCCACGGTGGTCCACCGCGAGTCCAGCTGACCTCCGGGAGGTAGGCATGGCGCCCATGCGCACGACGGTCGGCATCATCGGCGGCGGCCCCGCCGGGCTGCTCCTGGCCCGGCTGCTGCACCGCACGGGCATCGACTGTGTCGTCCTGGAGGCCAGGACCCGGGAGTACGTCGAACAGCGCCAGCGTGCCGGAATGCTGGAGCAGGGCACGGTCGACGCCCTGCGCGAGGCCGGCGCCGCCGAGCGCCTCGACGCCGAGGGCCTGGTCCACCAGGGCATCGAGCTGCGCTTCGACCGCGAACGCCACCACATCGACTTCCCGGCCCTCACCGGCGGCCGTACCGTCACGATCTACGCCCAGACCGAGATCGTGAAGGACCTCGTCGCGCTCCAACTGGCCGAAGGGCCCCCGCTGTTGTGGGAGGCGCAGGCACTCGCGGTCGAGAAGCCGGAGAGCGCCTCGCCCGTCGTACGGTTCCTGCACGAGGGCCGCGAGCAGACACTCACCTGCGACTGGGTCATCGGCTGCGACGGCTTCCACGGCATCTCCCGCGGCACGTTCCCGGCCGAGAGCAGCCACTCGTACGAGCGCGACTACCCCTACGCCTGGCTCGGGATCCTCGCCGACGTCGCACCGTCCTGCGACGAACTGATCTACGCGCGCGGGCGGAGCGGCTTCGCACTGCACAGCATGCGCTCCACCCATGTCTCCCGCCTCTACCTGCAGGTCCCGGGCGGAACCGACGCCGACGACTGGCCCGACGAGCGCATCTGGGACGAACTCGACGCCCGCTTCGCCGTCGACGCCGACTGGACGCTGCACCGCGGCCCGATCACCGCCAAGTCCGTTACGCCGATGCGCAGTCACGTCCACGAACCCATGCGTCACGGACGCCTGGTCCTGGCCGGCGACGCCGCCCACATCGTGCCGCCGACCGGCGCCAAGGGCCTCAACCTCGCCGTCTCGGACGTCCGCGTCCTCGCCCGCGCCTTCGCCGAACTGCACCGCACCGGATCCGAGCAACTCCTCGACGCCTACTCCCGGACATGCCTCGCACGTGTGTGGCAGGCCACGCGTTTCTCGTACGACATGACTAGGATGTTGCACGCTCAACCAGATGGGGATGTGTTCGAGAACCGGCTGCAGTTGGCACGTCTGCGCCGGATCGCCTCATCCCGCCACGCCGCCGCCGAACTGGCCGCGAACTACACGGGACTTCCGCTCATGACCTGAGTCCCGCCGGTGACGAAACGGAGAGCCGTCATGCCGTTGCTCGAATCGAAAACCTGGCAGTCCCGCCCCCTGTCGGGACCCGAGTACGCCGTAACCGAGCCTGCCACCGGGGACACCCTCGCCACCGTCACCCTCGCCTCCGCCGAGGACGTCGGCACGGCCGCCGAGGCCGCGCGCGCCGCCCAGGCCGAGTGGGCGCGTGTCCCGCACTTCGTCCGCGCCGGCGTCCTGCGCAGGGCAGGCGACCTGTTCACCGCGCACGCAGCCGAACTGCGCGAATGGATCGTGCGCGAGTCCGGATCGATCCCCGGCAAGGCCGACTTCGAGCTGCACGTCGCCGCCCAGGAGTGCTACGAGGCCGCCGCGCTCGCCTCCCGTCCGGCCGGACAGATCCTGCCGAGCGAGGCGCCCCGCCTGTCGTACACACGACGCGTCCCGGTGGGTGTGGTGGGTGTGATCTCCCCGTTCAACGCGCCGGTGATCCTCTCGATCCGCTCGGTCGCCCCGGCCCTCGCCCTCGGCAACGCGGTCGTCCTGAAGCCGGACCCGCGCACGGCGGTCTGCGGCGGACTCTCCCTCGCCGCGGTCTTCGCCGAGGCCGGCCTGCCCGAGAACCTGCTGCAGGTACTGCCGGGCGGCCCGGACGTCGGCCAGGCCCTGGTCGCCGACCCGCGCGTGCCGGTCATCTCCTTCACCGGCTCCACGGCGGCGGGCCGGGCGGTCGGCGAGGCGGCCGGACGCCACCTCAAGCGCGTCCACCTCGAACTCGGCGGCAACTCAGCCCTCGTCGTGCTGGAGGACGCCGACCTCGACGCGGTGATCTCGACGGCCGCCTGGGGCTCGTTCTTCCACCAGGGCCAGATCTGCATGACGACCGGTCGGCACCTCGTCCACCAGTCGGTGTACGAGGAGTACGTCGAAAGGCTCTCGGCCAAGGCCGACGCACTCGCCGTCGGCGACCCGCACCGCGAACAGGTCCACCTGGGCCCCATCATCGACGACGCCCAGCTCGCCAAGGTGCACGGACTGGTGGAGGCCAGTACGTCCCGCGGCGCCACACTGGCCGCGGGCGGTACCCACGAGCGACGCTTCTACCGGCCGACGGTCCTGGCGGGCGTCGACGACAGCACTCCCGCCTACGCCGAGGAGGTCTTCGGCCCGGTCGCTCCCGTACGCTCGTTCGCCACCGTCGACGAGGCTGCGGCCCTGGCGGCCCATGGCGAGTACGGCCTCTCGCTGGGCATCGTCACCCGTGACACGGCCCGCGGTCTCGACCTCGCCGAGCGCATCCCGACCGGCATCGTCCACATCAACGACCAGACGGTGAACGACGAGGCCGTGGCCCCCTTCGGCGGCATCGCCGCGTCCGGCACCGGCGCCCGCTTCGGAGGTGAGGCCAACCTGGAGGCCTTCACCGACGTGCGCTGGACGACGGTGCGTGGGGACGTGGCGCCGTATCCGTTCTAGAAGTGCTCTACGAGTGCTCTGGTAGCGCTCTGGTAGCGCTCTGGTGGTGCGTGGTGCGCAGTGCCCTACTGGCCGTTCTGGTCGGCCTGGGCCTGCTGCTCCGCGACCGCCTTGCGAACCTCGTCCATGTCCAGCTTGCGCGCCTGTCCGATGACGTCCGTCAGGGCGGCCTCGGGCAGGGCGCCCGGCTGCGCGAACACGGCGACCTGGTCACGGACGATCATCAGCGTCGGGATCGACTGGATACCGAAGGCCGCGGCCAGCTCCGGCTGCGCCTCGGTGTCGATCTTGCCGAACACCAGGTCCGGGTTCTCCTCGGCCGCCTTCTCGTACACAGGCGCGAACTGACGGCACGGCCCGCACCACGACGCCCAGAAGTCGATCAGGACGAACTCGTTGTCCGTGACCGTCTGGTCGAAATTCTCCTTGGTGAGCTCCACGGTGCTGCTCATGACCTGAAATCCCTCTTCCTGCTGTCGGGGCGAAGCCGTCGGCACAACACGGCCGGCCGGGCACGTATTCCGCGCCCCTACCCGTGTGGCCTCACCGCACACCACCCACCAGACTGGGCCCATGACGGATACGGAAACCATCGCGTACGACGTCGTGGTGCTCGGGGCCGGGCCCGTGGGGGAGAACGTGGCCGACCGCACGCGTGCGGCAGGCCTGTCCACCGCGGTCGTGGAGAGCGAGCTGGTCGGCGGCGAGTGCTCGTACTGGGCCTGCGTCCCCAGCAAGGCGCTGCTGCGCCCGGCCATCGCCCGCGCGGAAGCCCGCCGGGTGCCCGGCCTGCGACAGTCGGTGCAGGGCCCCCTCGAAGCCGCCGCGGTCCTCGCGCACCGTAACTACTACACCTCCGACTGGCACGACGACGGCGCTGCCGGGTGGCTTGAGGGCATCGGAGCCGACCTCTACCGCGGCCGGGGCCGCCTGACCGGCCCGCGCACGGTGACCGTCACCGGCTCGGACGGCGGGCAACGCGTGCTCACCGCCCGGCACGCGGTCGCCGTCTGCACGGGCACCGACGCCGTACTGCCCGATCTGCCGGGCCTGGCCGACGTCAAGCCGTGGACCAGCAGAAACGCGACGAGCGCGCAGGAAGTGCCCGGCCGTCTCGTCGTGGTCGGCGGGGGAGTAGTCGCCACCGAGATGGCCACCGCCTGGCAGGCCCTCGGCTCGCAGGTCACCGTCCTCGTCCGGGGCAAGGGCCTGCTCAACCGCATGGAGCCCTTCGCCGGAGAGCTGGTCGTCGAGGCTCTCACCGAGGCCGGCGCGGACATCCGCACCGGTACGTCGGTCGAGTCGGTCGCCCGCGAGAACGGCACGGTCGTCGTGGTGACCGGCGACGGCGAGCGCATCGAGGCCGATGAGATCCTCTTCGCCACGGGCCGCCGTCCGCGCACCGACGACATCGGCCTGGACACGGTCGGCCTGGAACCGGGCGGCTGGCTGCCCGTCGACGACAGCATGCTGGTGAACGGAAGCGACTGGCTGTACGCGTGCGGCGACGTCAACCACCGCGCGCTCCTCACCCACCAGGGCAAGTACCAGGCGCGCATCGCGGGCGCCGCAATCGCCGGCCGCGCGTCCGGCGTACCGATCCTGGAGTCGGACCCCTGGGGCGCCCACACCGCCACCGCCGACCACCACGCCGTCCCCCAGGTCGTCTTCACCGACCCGGAGGCGGCGGCCGTGGGTCTCTCCCTCGCGGAGGCGGAACAGGCCGGGTACCGGGTACGGGCCGTGGACGTCGAGATGTCCTCGGCGGCCGGCGCGGGACTGTACGCCGACGGCTACCGCGGCCGCGCACGCATGATCGTCGACCTGAACGAGGAGATCCTGCGCGGAGTCACCTTCGTCGGACCCGGCGTCGGCGAACTCATCCACTCGGCGACGGTCGCGGTGGCCGGCCAGGTCCCGATCGCCCGGCTGTGGCACGCGGTGCCGTCGTTCCCGACGATCAGCGAGGTGTGGCTGCGCCTGCTGGAGGCGTACCGCGACAACTGACATCCGGTCGCGGAGATCGGGGGCGCGGCGCGGGAGGAGCGACGGCGAGGGCACTGCGGTGAGCGCCCCCGGTTCACGGCAAAGCGCCCCTGATTCACGGCAGTTCGAAGCCGAGTTCCTTCGCCGCCTCCTCCGGCGTCGACTGTGTCCAGCGCTCCGCCATCGATGCGTTCGAGGACAGTGAGCGAAGTTCCGCGCGGTCGAGGTACAGCATCCCGTCGAGGTGGTCGGTCTCGTGCTGCACGATCCGCGCGGGCCAGCCGGTGAACACCTCGTCCAGCGCACGCCCTTGCTCGTCCTCCCCCGTCAGCCGCACCTGGGCGTGCCGCGCCACCACGGCCTGCCAGCCCGGCACACTCAGACAGCCCTCGAAGAAGGCGGCCCGCTGCGAACCGACGGGCTCGTACGACGGATTGACCAGAACCCGAAACGGCTGGGGCACCCGACCGCGGGCCAGCCGTACCTCGTCCGGTACCGGCGCCGGGTCCTCGATCACCGCGATCCGCAGCTCCACGCCGACCTGCGGCGCGGCGACCCCGACGCCGGGCGCCGCATGCATCGTGACGCGCAGGGCCTCCACGAAGCGGGCGAGCAGGGCCGGGTCGAGCTGACCGTCGAATCGCTCGGTGCCTCGCCGCAGCACCGGGTCGCCGGCCGCGACGATGGGCAGCGGCCCTTCGGCGGCGAGGAGTTCCTCGACCCGCTCGGCAAGGGGGGCGTGGTCACGGGGAGTTGCCATCGGCCCAGCATGCCACGGCCACCGGCGACAGACGTCACCCCGTGTGACGCGCGCCACTTCCGTCTCCGGGAACTCGGCGTCCCACGCGCCCGACTACTGGACCGCTACGCCACCTCACCTCCCCGTCCCCGTACCTCGGAGAAGCCCGCGATGTCCACCGCTCCCTCGACGACCAAGGGCGACGCCCCGCAACCGGTCACCGCCCCGGTGCCGTCCCCCAGCCGATGGGCGCCGCTCCGCCCACTGGTACTACGTCTGCACTTCTACGCCGGAGTGGTCGTCGCACCGTTCCTGCTCGTCGCCGCGGTCACGGGCTTCCTGTACGCCGGCGCCTTCCAGGCGGAGAAGCTCGTGTACGCGCATGAGATGACCGTCGCGAAAACGGGCGGTACCGAGCTGCCCATCTCCGAGCAGGTGGCCGCCGCCCGCAAGGCCCACCCCGGGGGCACCGTCGCGGCCGTACGCCCCTCCCCGCGGGCCGATGCCACCACCAGGGTGCTGCTGTCCGGCATCAAAGGTGTCGATCCCGACCACACCCTCGCCGTGTTCGTCGACCCGTACACCGGCAAGGTCCGCGGCGCCCTCGAACAGTACGGCTCGACCGGCGCGCTCCCGCTGCGGACCTGGATCGACGAACTCCACCGCGATCTGCACCTCGGCGACACCGGCCGGCTCTACAGCGAGTTCGCCGCGAGCTGGTTGTGGGTGATCGCGGGCGGCGGCCTGGTGCTGTGGTTCTCCCGACGCCGCGCCCTGCGCACGGTGCGCGGCACCAGCGGACGGCGCCGCACGCTCGGCCTGCACGGCACCGTCGGTGTCTGGGCCGCCGCTGGGTTCATATTCCTCTCGGCGACCGGTCTGACCTGGTCGACCTACGCCGGGGCGAACGTCGACGAACTGCGTACCTCGCTCGGCCAGGCCACCCCGTCGGTCTCGGCGACGGCCGGCGGTGCGCACGCGGGCCACGGCGCCTCCGCCTCCACCGGGGACGCCGAGCACGGCGTCGGCCTCGACAAGGTGCTCTCCGCAGCCCGAGCCGAGGGCCTGACCGACCCCGTCGAGATCGTGCCGCCCGCGGACGCGAACTCGGCCTACGTCGTACGGCAGGTGCAGCGCAGCTGGCCCGAGAAGCAGGACTCGGTCGCGATCGACCCGGCCTCCGGTAAGGTCACCGACGTCCTGCGGTTCGACGACTACCCGCTGCTCGCCAAGCTGACCCGCTGGGGCATCGACCTGCACACCGGAGTCCTCTTCGGCCTGGCCAACCAACTCGCCCTGATGGCACTCGCCCTCAGCCTCGTCCTGCTGATCGTCTGGGGCTACCGCATGTGGTGGCAGCGCGGGCGCGGCTCCTCCTTCGGCCGGCCGATCCCGCGCGGCGCCTGGCAGCAGGTGCCTCCCCAGATCCTGGTCCCGGCGGTCGCCGTCATCGCGGTCCTCGGCTATTTCGTGCCGCTGCTGGGCATTCCACTGGCCGCCTTCGTCGTCACCGACGTCCTGCTCGGCGAGATCGCCCACCGGCGGAGCGCGGCCGTCAAGCAGCCGTCAGGAGCCGTCAAGTAAGAGACAGGGGCCCGGGTTTCCGGGCCCCTGCCATGTCCGAGCCATCTCCGAAACGGTCCTCAGACCGAAACGCCGCTCAGACCGAAACGATCCTCAGACCAAAACGATCCTCAGAACTGCTCGAAGTCGCCGCGAGGGCCGAGGCGATGCGCAGGTGCGACTCCGCCTCCTCCTGCCGCCCCTGCCGCTCAAGCGTGCGGCCGAGCATCAGCCGGGCGTAGTGCTCCACCGGGTCGCGCTCGACGATGACACGCAACTCGCCCTCCGCGCGCCGCAGTTGGGCCGAGTGGTAGTAGGCCCGCGCCAGCAGCAGCCGCAGTCCGGTCTGCTCCGGCACCTCCTCGACCAGCCCGCCCAGCACACGCGCCGCGGCGGTGTAGTCCTTGGCGTCGAAGAATATCCGCGCACGCTCCCAGCGCTCGGCCGCTGTTCCGTGGTCGTAGTACGTCGTCTCCACCGTCTTCTCCACCCTCGACTCGACCGTCGCCTCCACTGTGACCTCCTTCGGAGTACTGCAACCGCGAGGGATGGTTGAACATTCCACTACATGATTTCGCTGCGGGGAGTCCTCAGGCCTGCAGTGCTGCCAGCTCAGCGTTGGCCCGCTCGGTCACCAGGGCCAGCACGTGACCGGCAGCCGCCAGCTCCTCGTCCGGGATGCCGGCGTAGATCCGGGCGGAGATCTTCCCGGTCTCGGCGACCACCTCGGCGTAGAGCTCCCGTCCGGCGTCCGTGCAGTGGAGCCGGGACCCGTCGACCGCCGCCAGTCCCTTGGCGATCAGTTCCTCGACGACGCCGTGTACGTCGGCCGCGTCGACCTTGAGGGCGTCTGCGACCTGCCCGACGAGGTCCTCGCGCTCGACCGGCCCTTCCGCGATGGCCAGAGGCCTGAGGGTGATCTGCTGCTGGAAGGCGAGGCCGCGGCGGGCCACGACGTGCTCCAGGACGGCGCGGCCCGCGTAGTGGGCCAGGGCGATGACGCGGCCGTCGACGGTCGGTGTGGTGGTGGTCATGACTGCTCCGTCTCGTTGTCACTGAATGGATCAAGTGGTGCGTCGAGCAGCGTCGCCAGGTCGCGGTTGAACTCCCGCGCACGTGGGCTGTCGAGGCCGCCGAGCGGCTCCAGCAGTTGCTGCAGCAGTCCCTGTACGACCTTGATGGCGCGCCCGGTGACCTCGCGGCCCTGCTCGGTGAGTGCCAGCTGCACGGCGCGCGGGTCCCGGGGGTCCCGGGTGCGCTCCAGGAGGCCGGCCGCCTCCAGGGTGCGGGCCAGTTTGGACACGTAGAGCGGTTCGAGCCCGGTGTGGTCGGCGAGGCGGCGTTGGCTGGGACGCTCTCCGCTGCGCTGCATGCCGTAGAGCGAGGCCACCAGCGAGTACTGCGCATGTGTGAGGCCCAGCGGCGCCACCGCACGGTCGACGGCCACACGCCACTTCATGGACAGGCGCCACACGAGGAAACCGGGCGTCGCCTTCTCGGAGCCTTGACTCATAGCGAATACAGTACATGGCTACTATATCCATGGCTACTATTTTGGATGCCGGGCGTGCCGGGCGAGACCGCCCGTGTGACGGACTGACGGGACGCCCCCGGCGGGGCTAGGTTTGGCGCCATGAGCAATCTTGATCGCGCGGCGGTTCCCGCTCTGTGCGGCGGCCGCGGCTTCGTGGTGGCAGAACCCGTGCGTGAACTCCTCAGCCCTCGACGCGTCCAGCTCGGCGAGTCGACCGAAGTCCGCCGCCTGCTGCCCAACCTGGGCCGCCGCATGGTCGGCGCCTGGTGCTTCGTCGATCACTACGGTCCCGACGACATCGCCGACGAGCCCGGTATGCAGGTGCCGCCGCACCCCCACATGGGCCTGCAGACGGTCAGCTGGCTGCACGAGGGCGAGGTGCTGCACCGCGACTCGACCGGCAGCCTGCAGACCATCCGCCCCCGCGAACTGGGGCTCATGACCTCCGGCCGGGCGATCAGTCACTCCGAGGAGAGCCCGAGGCCGCACGCCCGGCTGCTGCACGGCGCGCAGCTGTGGGTCGCGCTCCCCGACGCGCACCGCCACACCGACCCCCGCTTCGAACACCACGCGGAACTCCCGGTCGTCACCGCGCCCGGACTCAAGGGCACGCTGATCCTCGGCGACCTCGACGGCGCGACCTCACCCGGAACGACGTACACCCCGATCGTCGGCGCCGACCTGGCCCTCGCCCGCGGCGCGGACGTACGCCTGCCGCTGCAGCCGGACTTCGAGTACGCCGTGCTGTCCATGTCCGGCGAGGCCCACGTCGACGGCGTGCCGCTGCTGCCGGGCTCGATGCTCTACCTCGGCTGCGGCCGCACCGAACTCCCGCTGCGCGTGGAGTCGGACGCCGGACTGATGCTCCTGGGCGGCGAGCCCTTCGACGAGGAACTCATCATGTTCTGGAACTGGATCGGCCGCACCCAGGAAGAGGTCGTGCAGGCCCGTGAGGACTGGATGACGGGGTCGCGATTCGGTGAGGTGAAGGGGTACGACGGGGCGCCGCTGCCAGCTCCCGAACTGCCGCCGCTGACGTTGAAGCCGCGAGGGAGGGTGCGCTGACCTGGGCGAATGCCCGAGCGTGGACTGCGCTTAGGAGCGGGAGGCGGTCGAGCGATGCCTCCCGCAGGCGCCCGCTCATCGGAAGGCGGTTCAACCGGTTGCCGTCTCGGGCCGGTGCGACTGGCGACTCCACGGTGTGGCAGTCTACGGGCGACTGTGGCAGAGCTTTTGCTGACCTTTGCTGACTTTGGTGACGCGTCGTCAGGTCTAATCGCGGAGTTCTTTCTGCCACCGTGTCGCCTGAGCCGGGCGCCGTCGGTTCGGTGACGGTTGGGCGAATGCTGCCTCGGCGCATGGTCGAGTTGAGCGTCGGTGTGGGCTGAAAAGTTTTCGTGTTGTCGCCTTGTGGAGATTCGACAAACCCTGCTGCCATCGCCGTTTGCCGACACCGCTGGTTCTTCGGGCCGACATGGGGGGCGCTGCGCCAGATCCTTACAGCAGGTTCTTGGTCTGCTGGTGGTACACAGGCAGCGCTTCGCTGACCAGCGCAAACAGCGCCCGTCTCGGCTTTGACAGGATTACTGGCCCGGGAATGGTCCGGATCTTGACCGATGCGGTTCCTCGGACTGGATGGCCGCCCGGTGCCACTCAGCGGGCGGAGCCGAAAAAAAGGGGTGCCGCCTACCGCGTCCGCTCGCACTCTGGTGTGACATAGCCATCGGCCGATACCGCCCTGTACGCCGAATCCCGCACGCTGCTGGCGTAGAGCGATAACCCGCTTGCCGTGGCCGCGTGCGGTGGCGGCCATCCGTCGTGAGCTATGACGGTCCCACATGGCACATGTCGTAGAAACCGTCCACGGGCGTTCAGTTGATCCAGGGTGAGCGCGTAAGTCCAGGTCAGAGCCCGGTGATGTGAGTGCGTCCGCAGGGTTGGTGACCCGCCCGTGATCGCTCGTGACAGGTGAGGACCCCCGTCGGATCGCTCCGGCGGGGCGTCGTCGTGCAAATATTCCGTTGATGTTGCGGGCGTCAGGCACTCAGGCCGGGCGGGTGTCAGTCCGAGAAGTCGAGGCTCTCCTGACCAGGGCCGGGGGCGCGTCGAGACTTCCGCGGCGGTTTCGGTTCCTTGGTTGCGTAGGCAGGTACGGGCAGGATGCCCTCGCCCCGTAGGTCGTCGGTGCTGATGAGCGGGCCGCTGCTCACGGCGTCCAGCAGCCGGGCCTGTCGGGGTTCGAGGGCTACGAGGAGCCCGAGCGGCGTTGATGAGGTCAATCAGGTCAACGGTCCACCGGGCAGGCCAGGTCGGGGGCAGGATGTCGTTCAACGGGGTCTGTCGTTCCACGTCTGGCTTGCGCTTGCGGAAGCTGAACCACTTGCGGATCACCTGCACCCCGCCGATCCGATAGTCCCAGACTTCCGGCGTCACCGGACGTATGCAGCCCGTGCCCACCGTTAGGGTTCGCGTGGACGCGTCGTAGGAGATGTCCTCAGGTAACCCGTCGTCCTCTCCGATCACGACGACGCATTCCGGTTGTTCCTCCGGGGGAAGCCTCGGGGACGAGCCAGGTGAACTGTCGTGGTGGGAGGCGAAGCGCTGGCCGTACGTGTGGATCCACACCGTGCGCCTGCCCACTTCCACGAGCTCCGCCCATAAAGCCGGGTCGCGTGTTATAGGGATACGGGCACCGCGCTCGGCGAGGTTCGCGGCGAACCGGCGGGTGTAGCCGCTGTGGCCGGCTGTTCCCGCGATGTACGCGAAGAGGTCCTCGGCGGTGACCGTCACGCCGTGCGTCTTGGTGAGCAGCCGCAGCAGGCCAGGGGTGACGTTGGGTTCAGCCTGGTGGGGGTGGCGCTAAAGAGGGGCGACGCGGCCGCCTTCGGTGCCTTTGAAGTGATGAATGTCGGGCAGAAGGGCGGTGAAACTCACCGCTGGCCCCGGACGGCCTGATTCCGTGTGGAGTTCGGACAGGTAGATCTGACGCTGGTCGTTGTGGGCGAACCACAAGGCCGGCCGCGGTCGGTCGATCACTCTTCGGTCCGCGATGATGTACTGCCGGTCGAACGTCATCCGTCCGTACTTGACGATGACCGGAACCCTCTCTTTCTCTGCGGCAAGAATGCCCGTCTCCTGCTGGCCGGGCAGTGGTGGTTCCAGCTTGTCCGGACGGCGGTCTCCGGTGCTCTTCATCAGCTCCGCTTTGGCGTCTGCCGGAGCCTGGACGAGCCTGTGCCAGCGCCTCTCCAGAACGTCCCGGCTGGGTGAGACGGGCCAGTTGCGGTTGTTCTTGTTGCCGGAGCTCGTCCAGGGCAGCAGGGCGTCCACCGGTGGCATTGCCGACCACTCGGAGTCGGACGTGACGTGAAAGGGCGCGGTCCACTGTGTGGGGCAGAGCTGCCAGGAGGCCCCTCCGCGATGGCCGTCGAGGCCAAGCCCTTCCAGCCAGTCGAACTTCTCCTCGCGTGTGCCCGCGGGGACGTCGAGTCGCCAGACCCGCGCCGGTGTACCCGCGTCCGGGGCGCCATGGCGGACGAAGACGGCGACGCAGATCTCCCGCTTGACATCCTGGAAGACACGGGTGCGCGTGTGCGTTCGGATGGGATGTAGTCGAAGCGGGGGATCCTGATCCAGGAGTTCTTCTTGGCGTCGGCGAGTTCCTTCTCGGTGGCGACGTGCTCGGTCCGGTCTTGTTCCTGGAGGACGAGGAACCCCTACCAAGAGCTCGTAGCACGGGTGTTCTCGTCGCCTGTCGGCTTTTTGAGGGCTTGTTGCTCGCCTGTCTCAGGGCGCGGCTAGGTGGCGAGGTCCCAAACCGTCGCTGTGAGCCTCATGGTGTGCCCACCCGGTGCGGCCGACACGACACGCACGAACGCAATACGCCCCTCGGTGGTCTGAACACAGAACTGCGCATCCTGAGGCGGGTCCTGCAGCATGGGGTCGCCGTTGCTTCGCAACGCCTCCGCGCACTGCGCCTCGGTTGGATCAGCATCACTTCCCGAAATCGGCGCGATGATCGCCGCGAGTCGGGGGCCGCCATGGAAGTTGGTGGAACCAGCCCTCCCGCTTCCATCAGTGACGGCCGACAAGTCGGCGCCCTTGAGGTCATCCGCAACAAGCGGCTTGCGCGTGTCGAAGTCGATGTCAACCCCGTAGGCGCTGGTCCGGAACTGGATGTCGTGTGGACCGAACATGGCGCGGGACGCCGTGTTCTCCGGGCTGGCCGGATCCGCTGATGCGGCTGGCTTGGCTTGATCATGCGTGGCAGACGGTGCCCCCGCGACGGCGGGTGGCTTCGAGTCGTCAGCAGAGCTGTGCCGGTTGTTGACGAACACCGTGGCTGCGATGCCAACGACGGGCACGACGATGCCTACGACCCACCAGGCCCAGCGCGGCTGCCCCGGCGCAGACGTGCCCGAACCCGCTGCCGACGGATTGCTACCGCTGCTGTTCGTCACAACTTCCCCACCACTTCACTGGCATCCCGGCCGTTCACACTATGACTGACTCCGTAGCCCGGTGATCAGTTCCCAGCTGTGTCACGGAGTCGAAGGTCGCACTCGGGTGGGCTGACCGCGCACAGCGCCGCGAACGACGCCTCGCTGCGCAGACGTTCCGCAGCGAGGCTGGCCGCAACGGCGGGCGCAAGTGAGATGATCTCTCATGTCGTCAGTGTGCTCGCGACCACCGACAACGCCCGCGGCGGCCCAGTAACGCCCATCTGGACCTGCCCCGGGCGGGCGGCGACCACCGGCGGGTGCTGGCGGTGCTGAGATTCCCGGAAGGAAACGGCTGACCCCGGGCGCTCGCCGTGGGCCCGGCCGACGCCGGGGCGGCGAAAAGGTTGGTGTGCGG